>JBHHZM010000006.1:0-44008 GCA_046758065.1 Alphaproteobacteria bacterium
AAATCCTCGACGACCTGCAGCACGGCGAGGGCAAGACCATCATCATGGTCGAGCAAAACGCCAAGAAGGGGCTCGAGTTCGCTGATATCGGCTACGTCCTGGTCGACGGCCGCGTCGCCATGGCCGGCCCCGGCGACCAACTGCTCGACGACCCCGACGTCGGCCGGCTGTTCCTCGGCGGGTAGCGCGGCGCGCACTCGTCGCGTTGCTGTCGCCAGAAGAGGCGCGAGCGCCCCATTCACTCCCCGAGCGGCGTGACCCCGACGATGGCGCGCTTGTCGGCGTCGATCGTGAAACGCACCCGGTCGCCCGGCGCGAGACCGCGAAGCAGCGCCGCCTCGGTGACCGGGAACCCCATCACCATCGGCCCCATGAGGCCCTTGATCTCTCCGTGGTCGAGGACGAGGCGATTGAGCCGCGCATCGACGGCAACGACGACGCCGACGCCCTCGTAGAGGGCCTTGTCCGGGGTGTCGACGGCAGCGACGTGGGCCTTCGCCTCGCCGCTGCCCTTGCCGACGATCAGCACGCCGTGCATGCCCATCTTTTCGTGCGTCTCGACGTGACAATGGAACGCGAGCGTGACGTCGGCGTCGGGCGTGACGAAGCGCGCGACGCGCGTGCCGGGGCCGGCGAATTCGAGCATGAACATCGGACTGAGCCCCGGAATCATCAGGGCGTGGCGAACCGCGTCGGCGTTCTCGAAGACGACCTCGATTTCCTCGCAACGCCCGGCCCGGATCTCGCGCGGCTCGAAGGCGAAGACCTCGCCTTCCGCCGCGAACCGGACACCTCCCTTGATGACGACACGGCGAAAGCCACGCGGTTCGGCGCAAGACTTCGCTACCGCCCGATGGCTGTCGAGAACGCTCTCGGGCGGCACGCTCGCCACCTGTTCGCGCACCGGATAGTCGGGAAGCTCGACGCCGGTCTCGGCCTCCTCCCAGCCGTAGTCGTAATCCTCGCGCGTTGTATGGAAGATCGCCGGATCGAAGACCGGGACCGCGCCGCGGTAATACGCGGGGTCGAAGAAACGCTTCAGGCTGGTCGCCACCTTCGGCAGCCCGTCGTCGCCCATGAATCCCTCGTAGACGATCGCGGTCAGGTCCCCGCCCGGACTGATTCCCTTGTTGGTGACAGTCTTTTCGGTGTGATCGTGCATGATCCACACGCCCTTGCCCGAAGCATAGACGTCGTCGTTGCCCGGCCTGAGCTCGAGGTCGATGCGCTGGGCGGCGCCGATATCGAAGACATCGCGGGCATAACGCATCCCGTCCGGCACCGCATACCCGTCCCGATGGGTCAGCACCGGGTGATGGCCGTGGGTGTGGAGTTTGATCGGCCGGCTGCCGGCGTTGAGAATGCGGAGCTTGACGCGCTCGCCCGCCGCCACCTCAATCGGCGTATCACGCAGGGTGAAAGGGAACGACCGGCCGTTGAGCAGAAAGATGTTCGGCGTGCGCCGCGTCGGATCGTATTCGCGGTGCATGCGCTTCTCGATCTCGCGCGGGTCCGCGACGGCGGCGGGGATGCGGTTGAGACGGTCGTCCATGTCCATGTAGACGAGTGAATACTCGCGGTCGTAGCCCGCCTCGCGGGTCGCCTTGGCGGGGTCCGGGATCCGTCCCGCGCCGACGACGAGATGGCTGAAATGGTTGTCGGGCCGGTCGGGCTCGATAATCAGCATGCCCGCGAGCCCCATCAGCACGTGCACGTCGGGCTGGACGTGGCAATGATAGAAATGCGTGCCGGGATTCCTGGCGATGAACTCGTAGGTGAACGACTCGCCAGGCTTGACCGCCGGCTGGGTGATATCGGGCACCCCGTCCATTACATTGGGGTGGATGGTCCCGTGGAGGTGGATCGTATGCGGGAAGTAGTGCGTGTTCTTCAGCGTAATGCGGACCCGGTCGCCCTGCTCGACGCGGATCGTGGGACTCGGCGCGCGCGCGACGGGTGTCATGCCGCGTCCTTCCGGCGCGAACACCCAGAAGGTGACGAACTCCCCGGGGTAGACTTCCTCGGCGACCTCGATGATCTCGAGTCGGATCGAAATCTCGTCGGCGTCGCCGTCGCCGTCGAGATCCCGCCCGAGGGTCACGGCGTCGTCCGAGGTTCCCGGGATGCGCGGCTCGCTCCACGGTTCGGCCCGGGCATCCGCCAGGCCGAGAAGCGCCGTCGCGGCAATTGCCGCCAGCCATCGTTGATGCCTGGGCGCGCGCATCCCGGTTTCCTCAGCCGTCTGAAGTCGGGGCGTCGTCGTTGCGACCCGCCGCTACTTCTTCATGTAATTCCAGTGCAGGATGTCGGCCGCCTCGGCGTAGCCGCGCGCCGCGTCGGCCTTGGCGATGGCGCGGGCGTGGTCATAAGGGCCTTGCGGCTTCTCGTGGTTGTGCTTGGCGCCGGCGAGCATCATCTTCGCGTCGTCGATGAGCGCGTGCACCAACGCCATGTCCTCTTTCGCCATCTGCCCCTTCATGCCCTTCATCTCGCCGATCACCTTGTCGATGGCCGCCTGGGCCGCGGCAAAGTGTTTCGGACATTCGAACGCCTGCGCCGTCCAGGGCAGAAGAAGGAAAAGCACGGCGACGGGGGCGGCAAGCCAAAATTTCGATTTCATGTACACCTCCCCGGAGTCTGTTGTTCGTTCCAAGCAGGGAAAGTGCCACAGGGCCACCCGGGCATCAAGCCGGAAGCCCGAAGTCGTCACTTGACGTTGACGACGTACGGCGTGACCGCGTTGGTTTCGGGATTGCAGGCGGACCGGCCGGTTCCGCCGCCGTCCCGGACGGCTCAGGCGCTTTGCTGGGGCTGGCGCTGGCCGAACTGCACCACGCGCGCCGTCGGCTCGGGCGCGGGGGCGTCGCTCCGCCCGCGGGCTTGGTCGCGTTCGCGTTGCAGACAGTAGATCAACGCGTCGAGGTGGGCGCCGGCGAACTTGCCGGCGAGGATCGATGCCGCCTTCTCCGCGTGCAGCGGCACGGTCACCGTTCTCACCCGCCGCTTGCGCGTTGCCGACTTGCCCGTGACCAGGTTGAGCGCGTGGGCGACGCTGCTGGCCTCGCCGCGGACGACGATCTCGGCAACCCTGGTCTGGGTCTCCGCTTCGCCGATGCGCGCGAGCCTGACGAGTTCCTTCTTGTGGTCGGCGAGATCGGTGTTGCGGATCATCTTCTTGACCCAGGGATCGAGCTTTGCGGCGATCTGCACGTCCTCGGTGACGGTGCGCGGCGCCGCCCCGGTTTTCTTCGCCGTGTCCTCGACGAAGCTCGAGGTGCGCGCGGCGCGGGACTCGCTAGCTTCCTGATTTTCAACCGATTTCAGGTTCGCTCCGTGCTTGGTCTCGGGGTGCTTGGTCTCGTAGAGCTCCTTGCGACGCAGATACTGCTCGCCGCGTTCGAGCACGGTGAGCTCGCTGCGCACCAGGTTCTCGTCGATCTCGGCGATTTCGAGGTCGACGTTGTCGAACTTACGGATGAACGCGGGAATATATTCCCATCCCAAAAGCTTGCACGCTTCGAGCCGGCTTAAACCCGCGGCGAGACGGTAGAAGCGGCGCAGGCTGCCCTCCTGCTCGAATTCAATCGCCGTGACCGTGATCGGGTTGAGCAGGCCGATCTCGCTGATCGACGGCATCAGACGGTCGAGACCCTTGGGGCTGCGCTTGCGCGAATCGACGCGCACCTGGCTGATCGGGATGTAATCGAACTCGTTGTTCATGCCGTGCCTCGACGATAAATGGAGGGTGGGGGCTTCCCGACACGTTCAGTCAATCATGCCGGTATGAAGACCGGGTAAACGTCTTCCGTGTGCCGGGGCGGCGGGCCTGCGGTTCACCGGCGGAATTGACGAAAATTTTAGGCGCTTCCCGAACGTCCGTCAGTGACCGCCGCCACTCACAGTCGGTATTTTCCACGGCATGTCGATTAACTAGACATAAACATATGCGTATATATAATATTAGTGATTGCTCAAGACATTCGGCCTATGCTTGGCGGCGGCGGGTAAGCGATGGATCAGCTGTTATCGGCATTGAAGGCGGCGGCGGAGCCGACCCGGCTCCGGCTTCTCCTGCTTTGCGCGCGTTGCGATCTCACGGTCTCGGAGCTGACGCGGGTTCTGGGGCAGAGCCAGCCCCGCGTCTCCCGCCATCTGAAGCTCCTCTGCGAGGCCGGCTTGCTCGATCGTCACCGCGAGGGCAGTTGGGTGTACTTCCGCCTGTCGGCGGCCGGGACTGTCGCCGGTCTGGCGCGAACGCTGGTCGACGCGATCCCGCGGGACGATGCCGTGGTGGCCCTCGACCTCGACCGCCTCGAGAGCGTGAAGCAGGCGCGCGCCACTCTCGCGGCCGATTACTTCCGCCGCAACGCCGCCGAGTGGGACGCGATCCGCTCGCTCTACGTCGACGACGCCGAAGTCGAGCGCCGGCTGCTCGGCCTCCTGCCCGAGGGCGGCGGCGATCTTCTCGACATCGGCACGGGGACCGGGCGCATCGTCGAAATCGCCGCGCCGCATGTCGGACGGGCGGTGGGGATCGACCTGTCGCACGAGATGCTGCTGGTCGCGCGCTCCAACCTCGAGCGCGCCGGGCTCGACAACGGCTTCGTCCGTCACGCCGACATGTACCAGTTGCCCTTCGCCGGCGGCGCGTTCGACGTGGTGACCATCCACCAGGTGCTGCATTTCGCCGACCGGCCGGCGGCGGCGATCGCCGAAGCGGCGCGCGTGCTGCGTCCCGGCGGCAGGATGATCATCGTCGATTTCGAGAGCCACGGCGAGGAGCGGCTGCGCGACGAACACGCCCACCGCTGGCTGGGTTTCAGTCCCGCCGACATCATCGCCTGGTGCGAGGCGGCAGGGCTCGAGGCCGGGGCGCCGCTTTCTCTACCCGGCAGGAACAAGACGCTGACCGTCGGGATCTGGTCGGCGCTCAGACCCGCCGGCGACGTTTCGGCGGCGGCCTGAATGGACGGGGACGCGCCGGTGCGGAGCGAAAACGCCCCGGCGGCGTGCGCCGGTGGCCGTCCCGCCGTCGCGAGCGCGGGCGCCGAACTCGCCGTCTCCTTCGAGTTCTTCCCGCCCAAGACGCCGGCCATGAAGGAACGCCTGTGGGCCGAGATCAAGCGGCTCGAACCGGCCGCGCCGCGTTTCGTCTCGGTCACCTACGGCGCCGGCGGCAGCACGCGCGCGCTGACCCACGAACTCGTCGCGCGGATCCGGAGCGAAACCGCGCTCGAACCGGCCGCGCATCTGACCTGCGTCGGCGCGACGCGCGACCAGATCGACGATATCGCCCGCGCCTACTGGCGGGCCGGGATCCGCCACCTCGTCGCCCTGCGCGGCGATCCGCCGGCCGGTACGGCGCGCTATGCCGCCCATCCGGACGGCTACGCCTACGCCGCCGATCTGGTGGCCGGCTTGAGGCGCGTCGCCGACTTCGAGATCAGCGTCGCCGCCTATCCCGAGATTCACCCCGAGGCCGCCAGCCGGGCCAGCGATCTCGACAACCTGAAGCGCAAGCTCGACGCCGGCGCCTGCCGGGCCATTACCCAGTTCTTCTTCGATTCGGAGTGTTTCCTGCGCTTCGTCGACCGGGCACGGGCGGCGGGCATCGAAGCGCCGATCGTGCCGGGCATTCTGCCGATCACCAACTTCGCGCGCACCGCCGAAATCGCGGCCAAGTGCGGCGCGTCGGTCCCGGCGTGGCTGGTCGCGCTGTTCGACGGACTCCAGGACGATCCCGACACGCGCATCCTCGTCGCCGCGGTCGCGGGCGCCGAGCTGTGCCGCCAGCTTCAGGGCCACGGCGTCGACGAGTTCCACTTCTACACCCTCAACCGCGCCGAACTGACTCTGGCGATCTGCCGGATGCTGCAGGCGCCGGTTCCGATCACCGGATTCGCCCGGCGCTGATCGCGCAACCGCGCGCGGTTTCGCCCCCATCCCGACGACCTCCCGTCCCGTCCCCTGTGTCGGCCGTCACAGACAGCCCGGCGCAGGATGAATAAAGTCCTAATGGTTATTTCGCGTTAACCAGGCCCGCGCGGCGCGGCCGCTGTCGAGACGGGAGTGAGATCATGACCAAGCAGTTCGACGTCGTTGCAGTGCATGAGGTGCGCGTCGGAACCCGGAAGCGCAAGGCGAAGGGCGTCGACCGGCTGAAGAATTCGATCGCCGAGATCGGGCTGCTCAATCCGATCACCGTGACGGCCGTCCGCTACAACAAGGGCGGCGCCTGGCACACCGCGTATCGCCTGGTGGCGGGCAACGGCCGCCTCGAAGCGTGCAAGGCGCTGGGCTGGCAGCACATTCCCGCCTTCATCCGCGACCTCGACGAGATCGACAGCGAGATCGCCGAGATCGACGAGAACCTGGTGCGCAACGAACTCACCGTGCTCGAACGCGGCGAACAGTTCCTGCGCCGCAAGGAGCTCTACGAGGCCAAGCATCCCGAGACCCGGCACGGCGCGAACCTGCGCGTGGTCAACGCCGCAGAATACGAAAAGTGGAATGCCGAGCGCAGCGCGAGTTTCGTCGACGACACCGCGGAGAAGACCGGCGTGGCGCCGCGCACCATCACCGAAGACGTGCAGATCGCCGCGAAGATCGACTCCGAGGTCAAGCAAGTGATCCGCGACACCGCGCTCGCCGACAAAAAGAAGGAACTGATCCGGCTCGCCCGGATCGCCAAGCCCGAGGTCCAGGCCAGGGTCGCCGAGATCGTCGCCGCCGGCGAGGCGGACGGCGTCGGCGAGGCGCTGGCCCGGCTGCGCGGCAAGCGCCCGGCGCGCGCGCCGCGGGTCAAGACCTTCGCGCTGCCGTTCAGCCCCGAGAAGGCGGCAGCGGTTCTGCTGCGCAAGTTCAGCCGCGAGCAGCTCCAGACCCTGCTGCGCATCATGGTCGAGAAACTGGGCGAGGATATTGCGCCCGCGGCAGCGGCGGCCGTTACGGAGACCGATGCGACGCCCGCTCTCCGGACGGCGGTCGGCAGCGCGGCGCTCGCCATCGCTCCCGACGCCTCATTCCATCGCGACGACCCCTACCGCGAATTCAGGTTCTAGCGCCGACCGCGCATTTGCGTTGACGGCGGGACCGGAAGCCGCCCCGCCGCCAGCGCGGCTCAAGCCTTGCGGTCGGGGTCGGGAAGCGGCAGCAGCAGCGCGAGGCCGGCGGCGATGAAAACCAGGATCGTCGCCATGCCGGCGCGCTGGCTCGAGAACGCGACGGTCACCCAACCCACCAGCGCGGGGCCGACGAAAGCGGTGATCCGCCCGGACAACGCGAACAGGCCGAACATCTGTACCCGTCGCTCGGGCGGGCTCAGGCGCGCCATCATCGAGCGGCTCGCCGACTGCGCCGGTCCGATGAAGACCCCGAGCACCAGCGCCGACGCCCACAGCCAGGCTTCGGTCGGCGCGACCACGGCGACGGCCCCGGGCAGCAGCAGCCCGAGCAGCGAAATCACCAGCGTGCGCTTGGCGCCGAGAAAATCGTCGACCCAGGCGAAGCCGAGCGCGCCGAGGCCGGCGCTCAGGTTGAGGGCGATGCCGAACGCGAGAACCCGGCCGAGGTCCATGCCGAAGCTGCCGGCGGCATAGATGCCGCCGAAGAGAAACAGCGTGTTGAGCCCGTCGATGTAGAGCATGCGGGCGAGCAGAAAGCGGAAGATCGTGCGGTAACGACGGAACCCCGCGAAGGTCTGGCGCAAGAGCGCGAATCCGCGCCGCACGGCGTCGCCCGGGGACACCCCGCGCGCCGCCGGGCGGTCGCGCACGAACGCGAACAGCGGCCAGCCGAACGCCGCGAACCACAGCGCCGCGAGCGGCGCCACGATGCGAATGTGCTCGGCGCGCGCGGAGTCGAGGCCGAAGGGCGGCACCTCGGCCCCGACGAAGACCACGAGCGCGATCGCGAGGCAGGCGAGGCCGCCGGCGTAGCCGAACGCCCAGCCCCAGCCCGAAAGCCGGCCGAGACGCTCGCGGCCGGTGAGATCGGGCAGCATGGCGTTGTAGAACACCATGCCGAGTTCGAACGCCGCGTTGGCCACGCCGACGCAGATCAGTGCCCAGAGTGCGCTTTCCGGCTCGGGCGTCGCGTACCACAACAACAGTCCGCCGGCGATCGTCACCAGCGAGGCGGCGAACAGCCACGGCTTGCGCCGGCCGCCGACGTCGGCGATCGCGCCGAGCACGGGTGCGAGCAGCGCGACGGCGAGCCCGCTCAGCGCCATGGCCTGACCCCAGAGCGCGGTGCCGCGAAGGCTGTCGCCGACGATCCCTTCGGTGAAGTAGGCAGCGAAGACGAAGGTGACGACGACCGTGGGAAACGGCGAGTTCGCCCAGTCGAACAGGCACCAGGCAGCGAGCGCCCGCCGCTCCGCCTGCGCGGCGGGCCGCTCCCGGGTCATCGCGAGGAGCGGCGCTCAGTCGGCGGCGAGCACACGGACTTGCCGATTGGCGACGGTGAGCATGGCGAGATCGAGGGTGTCGGCCTTGTGGAGGTCGTCGAGCAGCCGCGCGTTGCGCGTCACCGCCGATTCGTTGGCGGCGAGCCACTTGTCGAAGGCGCCGTCGACCGAACCCTTGGTGTTGTTTTCGAGCACCGCGGTGGTGAGTGCGCGCTGTTGCCCGTAGAGATCGTCGACGATCGCCGCGACCGCCTGGCGCTGCCAATGCGACTTGGCGCTGAAGGCGTCGGCGCTGGCGCGCAGCCAGTCGAGTCCGAGGCGCTCGCCGACCTGGAAATAGACCCGCCCGACGTCGCCGACGGCGAGCTTACGTCTGAGCGCCGCCTGTACGATGTCGAGCGCCGAGGCGACGACATCGACGCCGGCGACGCGCCGGGCGAGGTCGGCGGGCACGCCGTCGCCGACGAAGCGGTCGGCGGCGCGCGCGAGCGCGCTCCGGCGGTTCTCTCCGAGCATGTCGTCGAGCTCGGCCGTGACCGCTCCGATGCCCGGAGCAAACTCGTCGATGATGGCGGCGATGTCGAGCGGATGGGCGCGGTGACGCAGGAACCATACCGTGGAGCGTTCGACCAGCCGGCCGATCTCGATCAGCATCGCCGTCTGTACCGCGCTCGCCACCCGGTTGTCGAGCGCCTCGATCGCCTTCCACAGGGGTCTGAGATCGAAAGCGTCCCGGGTGATGGTGTAGGCGCGGGCAATTTCGCTGGGCGAGAAACCGGTCTCCTCGACGTAGCGGTTGACGAAGGCGGCACCCACCCGATTGACCGTGCTGTTGGTGACGGACGTCGCGACGATCTCGCGGCGCAGGCGGTGGCGCTCGATCACGTCCGCGAAGCGCTCGCGCAGCGGTTTCGGGAAGTAACGCCCGAGATCGACGGACAGGTACGGGTCCTCGGGAACGTCCGAGTCGAGCAGCGAGTCGTAGAGCGTCATCTTGCTGTAGGCGAGCAGCACCGAGAGCTCGGGCCGGGTGAAACCGGCGCCGGTCTTCTGGCGTTCGGCGAGCGCCTCGTCGTCGGGCAGGTTCTCGACCTCGCGGTCGAGCTGACCGGTCCGCTCGAGGCTGCGGATCAGGCGCACCTGATCTGCCATGAGCGCGGCGCCCTGCGCCTCGGCCACACTCAACGCCTGGATCTGCTGGTAGTTGTCGACCAGCACGAGCGCGCCTACTTCGTCGGTCATCTCGGCGAGCAGCGCGTCGCGCTGTTTCATCGTCATGTCGCCGGCGGCGACCACATCGCCGAGCAGCACCTTGATGTTGACCTCGTGATCCGAGCAGTCGACGCCGGCCGAATTGTCGATGGCGTCGGTGTTGATCCTCCCGCCCGCCAGGGCGTACTCGACGCGTCCGAGCTGGGTGAAGCCGAGGTTGCCGCCCTCGCCGACCACCCGGCAGCGCAAGTCCTTGCCGTTGACGCGGATGGCGTCGTTGGCGCGGTCGCCGACCTCGGCGTGGCTCTCGTCTTTCGCCTTGACGTAGGTGCCGATGCCGCCGTTCCACAACAGATCGACGGGCGCGAGCAGCAGCGCGCGGATGAGGTCGCTGGGCGTCACCTTGTCGCCGCGGACGCCGAGCAGCTTCTTCATGGCCGGGGTCACGGGGATCGACTTGGCCTTGCGATCGAACACGCCGCCGCCTTTGGCGATCAGCTTGGGATCGTAGTCCGCCCAGCTCGAACGCGGCGTTTCGAACAGGCGCTTGCGTTCGGCGAATGACGCGGCGGCGTCCGGGTCGGGATCGAAGAAGATATGCAGGTGGTTGAAGGCGCCGATCAGACGGATGTGTTCCGAAAGCAGCATGCCGTTGCCGAACACGTCGCCCGACATGTCGCCGATGCCGACGCAGGTGAACTCGGTGGTCTGGGTGTCGATGCCGAGTTCGCGGAAGTGGCGCTTGACCGATTCCCAAGCGCCGCGCGCGGTGATTCCCATCTTCTTGTGGTCGTACCCGCTCGAGCCGCCGCTCGCGAAAGCGTCGTCGAGCCAGAAGCCGTAGTCGGCGGCCACGCCGTTGGCGATGTCGGAGAAGGTGGCGGTGCCCTTGTCGGCGGCGACGACGAGATAGGGATCGTCGTCGTCGTGACGCACGACCTGCGGCGGCGGCACGACCTCGCCCGAAACCAGATTGTCGGTGAGGTCGAGCAGGCCCGACATCAGCGTCTTGTAACAGGCAATCACTTCGTCCATCAGCGCTTCGCGGCCGCCGTCGGACGGCGGTCGCTTGACCACGAACCCGCCCTTGGCACCGACCGGAACGATCACCGCGTTCTTCACCTGCTGCGCCTTCATCAGGCCGAGGATCTCGGTGCGGAAGTCCTCGCGCCGGTCCGACCAGCGGATACCGCCGCGGGCGACCCGGCCGCCGCGCAGGTGCGCCGCCTCGAGGCGCGGCGAATAGACGAAGATTTCGCGCCATGGCCGCGGCAGGGGCAGCTCGGCGACGGCTTGCGAATCGAGCTTGACCGACAGGTACGGCTTGGGACCGCCGTCCGCGGCGTCCTGGAAGTGGTTGGTGCGCAGCGTCGCCTGCACGAGATTGAAGAAACGCCTCAGGATGCGGTCCTCGTCGAGGTTGGCGACCGCGTCGAGCGCCTGTTCGATGCGCCGCGCGATTTCGTCCGAGCGCTTGGCGCGGCCCTGTTCCTGCGCCGGGTCGAAGCGCGCGACGAACAGCTCGACGAGGAGGCGCGCGATCTCGGGATTGTTGCCGAGCGTCTGCTCCATGTAACTCTGGCTGAACGTGATGCCCGCCTGGCGCAGGAACTTGCAGTAGGCGCGCAACACCACGACCTCGCGCCAAGTCAGCCCGGCGCCCAGCACGAGCGCGTTGAAGCCGTCGTCTTCGAGGCCGGCGAACCAGACCTGGGTGAAGGCTTCCTGGAACGGTTGCTTGACCCGGGCGACCTCGATGTCGAGCCCGCGCCGACTTTGCATGGCGAAGTCGTGGATCCAGTAGCCGCCTTCATCGCCGCGCGGCTCGATGCGATACGGCGTCTCCTCGATCACCTTGAGCCCCATGTGTTCGAGCATCGGCAGAATGTCGGAGAGCGGCACCGGGTCGGTCGGGTGATAGACCTTGAAGTGGAGCACGCCCTCGGCGGCGTCGAGCCGGTTGTAGAGATTCATCGCGACGGTCGCGCCGCCTGCGAGTTCCTCGATCTTGTCGATGTCGAACACGGCGGTCTGGGCGTTGAAGTCGTCGCGGTAGGCGGCGGGGAACGCGTCCTCGTATCTCTGGAACAGCGCGATGCCGCGCGCCTCGCCCCAGTGATCGATGCAGGCGTCGCGCAAATCGTCGGCCCATAGCCGGGTGGCGCCGACGATCCGCGCCTCGATTTCCTCCGCGTCGTAGTCGGGCACCTCGCCATGCGGCGTGTGCACGATGAACTGAATACGCGCCATCACCGCTTCCGAGACCTGGGCGGTGAACTCGGTCGAAGTACCGCCCAGACACTCGATGAAAATCCGTTGCATGCGCTCGCGCAACGCCGTGCTGTAGCGTTCGCGGGGTACGAAAACGAGGCAGGAAAAGAAGCGCGCGTAACTGTCGCGGCGGATGAACAGACGAATGCGCTGGCGTTCCTCGAGGTGGAGAATGCCGTGGGCGATTTCGAACAGCTCGTCTTCGCTGATCTGGAACAGCTCGTCGCGCGGATAGGTTTCGAGGATGTTGAGCAGCGCCTTGCCGTTGTGACTGTTGGGCGGGAAGCTCGAACGCTCGATCACCCTGGCCACACGGCGGCGCAGGAGCGGAATGTCGCGCGGATTGCGGTTGTAGGCGGCGGAGGTGAACAGGCCGAGGAGGCGCGCCTCGCCGACCACCTCACCCTTCTTGTCGAACCGCTTGACGCCGATGTAGTCCATGTACACCGGCCGATGCACCGTGGCGCGCGTGTTGGCCTTGGTGATGATGAAAAGCTGTTTCTGGTGGGCGTAGCGGCTGAGTTCGGGCGTCAGCGGGGTATTGCTGCGCTCGATCGATTCGGGCCGCACCCGGCGCAAGACGCCGAGGCCTGAATCGGGGACGAGGCGCAGGTACTCCTTGCCCTGCTTTTTTTCGAGCCGGTATTCGCGAATGCCGAGAAAGGTGAAATGGTTGTCGCGGATCCACTCGAGGAACGCCCTGCCTTCGGCGATTTCGTCCGCGGGCAATCGCGGCGGCGCCGACTCGAGCTCGCCGATGATGTCGTTGACCTTGTCGAGCATCGCCCGCCAGTCCTCGACCGTGGCGCGCACGTCGATGAGCACCGTTTCGAGGCTCGCCCGGATGGCGTCGAGATCGGCCTGCTCGGATTGTTGGGTCACCTCGACGTGGAGGATCGATTCCGCGACCGCGTCCTCGGCCGCGTCGTCGGGATCGAGCACCGCGACGATCTTGCCGGCGTCGTTGCGCCGCACCTGCATGATCGGGTGAATGAGCAGGTGGACCATCAGTTCGTTCTTGTTGAGGTCGGCGGCGACCGAATCGACGAGAAAAGGCATGTCGTCGTTGACGATCTCGACCACGGTGTGGGTCGACTGCCAGCCGTCTTCTTCGTGGCGCGGGTTGAAGACGCGAACCTTCGACTCATTGGGCTTGCGTTTCCGGACGAAGCGCCAGATCGAGAGCACCTCGCCGAACAGGTTGTCGACGCTGGCACCGGCCAGATCCTCGGGCGCCACGCCGTCGTAATACTGGCGGGCGAAGTGATCGAGCAGCGGCGCGGTATCGCGCGGCAGACGCTCGTTGAGCTGGCTGGCGATCGTTTCGAGAAGTTCCGTCTTGCGGTCCTTCGCGCGTGACTTCATTACGCCGTCTCCCTGGTGCGCCCGCGACCCCGGACGCGATATGGACGCGATATTAGGTCAATGTCGTTAACCATGTATATATGCGCTTAATAAACGGCGCACGGGGTCGACGAAGGCGAACCCTGATGCCCTGTCGATGTCTTGTCTCCGTAAGCTCATGCAAATTTGTTGCCCACGGGTAAACGTTGGGATAGCTTTCGCCACGGGCGAACTGCGGGCGCCCTTGGACGGGGGTCGGCCCCGTGCGCGCGGTTCTGTCGCGTCTCCCGCATCGTGATTTCGCGCGGAAAGGTGCGCAAATATGCCGTTCGGCCTGCTCAAATACGGATTTTCGCGGGCGCACCCGGCGAAGCGTCATTTTCGCGCACCTGGCGCGCTCAGGCCGTCCTACGATGTCGTCATCATCGGCGGCGGCGGCCACGGCCTCGCCACCGCCTACTATCTCGCCAAGGTCCACGGTGTCACCGATGTCGCCGTGCTCGACAAGGGTTACATCGGCGGTGGCAACACCGGGCGCAACACGGCAATCATCCGTTCCAACTATCTCACCTCCGAAGGCGTACGGTTCTACGACGAATCGGTGCGGCTCTATCAGGAGCTTGCGCGCGAGTTCGACTACAACATCATGTATTCCGAGCGCGGCCATTTCACCCTCGCCCACACCGATGCGGCGCTCCGCACCATGCGCTGGCGCGCCGAGGTGAACAAGCACCTGGGCGTCGAGTCCGAACTCGTGCTGCGCGACGAGCTCCGGCGCATGGTGCCGCAGCTCAACTACTCCGAGGACGTGCGCTACCCGATTCTCGGCGCGCTCTACCATGCGCCCGGCGCGATCGCCCGCCACGACGCCGTCGCCTGGGGCTACGGCGGCGTCGCCAGCCGGCTCGGCGTCGACATTCACCAGCAGACCGAGGTTCTCGGCATCGAGCAGCAGAACGGTCGGGTCACCGGCGTGGTCACCGATCGCGGCACGGTGAAATGTGGCAAGGCGGTGCAGATGGTCGCCGGTTCGTCTTCGTTGCTCGCGAAAATGGCCGGCTTCACGGCGCCGATTCGCACCATACCTCTCCAGGCCTGCGTCTCGCAGCCGCTCAAGCCCTTCCTCGACGCCATCGTCGTATCGGGCAGCCTGCACATCTACATCTCGCAATCGGCGCGCGGCGAGCTGGTGATGGGCGGCGCGACCGACCCGTATCCGCTCTACGCGACCCGTTCGAGCCTCGAGTTCAAGGAAGGGCTGCTGGCGCACATGCTCGAGCTCTTTCCTTTCCTCTCCGAGGTCCGGCTCATGCGTCAGTGGGCGGGGATGGCCGACATGACCCCCGACTTCAGCCCGATCATGGGCCTAACGCCGCTCGACGACTACTACATCGACTCGGGCTGGGGCACCTGGGGATTCAAGGCGACGCCGGTGGTGGGCAAGCGCATGGCCGAGCTCATCGCCACCGGCCGCGTACCCGATCTCATCGCCCCGTTCCGGTTGTCGCGCTTCAACGAGTTCCGTCTCGTCGGCGAAAAGGGCGCGGCTTCGGTGGGGCATTAGGAAGACAGCCATGAAGATCATGGTCTGCCCGCTCAACGGGCCGCGCAACATCTCGGAGTTCGCCTACGGCGGCGAGGTGGTGATGCATCCCGATCCGCACACTTGCAGCGACGACGACTGGGCGGATTTCGTTTTCTTCGAGAACAACACCGCCGGCGTGGTGCGCGAATGGTGGTGCCACGTGGCCTCCGCGTACTGGTTCATCGCCGAGCGCAACACGGTAACCGACGAGATTCTCAAGACCTACCCGGCGAACGAGCTGTTCGACCGGCGCATGGACTTCCCCGCGCCGCCCGCCACCGACGGCGAGAACGGCGGATCATGAAACCCGGCCGCCTGCCCGCGCCCGCCGGTTCGCTGATCGACCGCGACCGGCCGATCGACTTCAGCTTCGAGGGTCGGCGCTATACCGGCTTCGCCGGCGACACCATCGCCAGCGCGCTGCTCGCCAACGGCGTTTCGATGCTGTCGCGCTCGTTCAAATACCACCGCCCGCGCGGCGTCCTCACCGCCTGCGGCCAGGACGCCAACACGCTCGTCCAGTTGGGCGACGAACCCAACGTGCTGGCCGACCGCCGGCGTCTCGAGCCGGGCATGGCGGCGACGGCGGTCAACGTCCTCGGCAGCCTCGAAAAGGACCGCGGCGAATGGCTCGGCCGGTTGGCCCGCTTCATGCCCGTCGGCTTCTATTACAAGGCGTTCTACAAACCGAAACCCGCCTGGCGTTTCTGGGAGCCGATGATCCGCCGCCTCGCCGGTCTCGGTACGGTCAACCCCGAGACGCATCACGCCTACTACGACAAGCAGTATCTGTTCTGCGACGTCGCCGTGGTCGGCGGCGGCCCGGCGGGCATGGCGGCGGCGCTCGAGGCGGCCAAAGCGGGCGCCGAGGTGCTGCTGATCGAGGAGAACGCCACGCTCGGCGGCGCGCTCAACTACGCGCGCTTCGACCCCGAAGCGAAACGGGCGCGCAGGCTGCGCGCCGAATTCGCCCGCAAGATCGCGGACGAGGCGAACATCCGGGTGCTCACCGACGCGACCTGCAACGGCTGGTTCAGCGACAACTGGCTGCCGATCATCAAGGGCAGGCGGATGTACAAGCTGCGCGCCGCGGCGGTGGTGATCGCCGCCGGCGCCTACGAGCAGCCGATGGTGTTCCGCAACAACGACCTGCCGGGGGTGATGCTGGGTTCGGCGGCACAGCGGCTGATCCATCTCTACGGCGTGCGCCCGGGCGAGCGCGCGGTGGTCGCGACCGCCAACGGCGACGGCTACGGCGTCGCCCTCGATCTCGCCGAGGCGGGCGTCGAGGTCGCCTGTGTGGTCGATCTCCGCTCCGAACCGCCCGCCTGCCCGCGCCACGACGAGGCGGTGGGCCGGGGCGTACCGGTGGTGCGCGGCGCGACGGTGCGCGAGGCGATCCCGACCGCGGGCAACCGCGGCGTCGCCGGCGCGCGCATCGCACGCATCACCGGCGAAGGCGCCTGCGCCGAAACTGCCGACCGCTTCGCCTGCGATCTCGTCCTGATGTCGGTCGGCTACCACCCGACGGCCAACCTGATCCATCACGCCCGCGGGCGGATGACCTACGACGAGGCGCAGGCCGCTTTCGTGATCGCCGAATTGCCGCCGCACCTGTTCGCCGCGGGCTCGGTGAACGGGGTGCACGACCTCGATGCGGCGATCGCCGACGGGCGGCGCGCCGGCTGGGAAGCGGCAAAGGACACGGGCTTCGCGGTCGGCCGCCGACCCGTCGCGAAGACGGTGCCTGCGGGGTCCGGGCCGAATTACCCGTGGCCGATCTTCCCGCACGCCGACGGCAAGGATTTCGTCGACTTCGACGAGGATTTGCAGGTCAAGGACATCCTCAACGGCATCGCCGAGGGTTACGACAACATCGAGCTCCTCAAGCGCTTCTCGACGGTCGGCATGGGGCCGTCGCAGGGGCGGCTTTCGTCGCTGCCGTCGGTGCGGCTCGCCGCCAAGGCGATCGGAAAGACGATCGACGAGACCGGCACCACCACGTCGCGCCCGCCGTTTACCGTCGAGACCTTCGGCCATCTCGCCGGGCGCGGGTTCGAGCCGGTGCGCCATAGCGCCATGCACCGGCGCCATCTCGAACGCGGCGCCGAGATGATGCCCGCCGGACTGTGGCTGAGGCCCGCGGTCTACGGGCCGAAGGAGGCGCGCGCCGAGACCATTCGCGCCGAAGCAACGGCGGTACGCGAGAACGTCGGACTGATCGACGTCTCGACGCTCGGCGGCATCGAGGTGCGCGGCCCCGACGCCGCCGAGTTCCTCAACCGCATCTACACCTTCGCCTATCTCAAGCAGCCGGTCGGGCGGGCGCGCTACGTGCTGATGATCGATATGAGCGGCGTCATCGTCGACGACGGCGTCGCCTGCCGCCTGCGCGACAACCACTTCTACGTCACCGCCACCACGGGCGGCGCGCAGGCGGTCTACCAGCAGATGATGTTCTACAATGCGCAGTGGCAGCTCGACGTCGATATCACCAACGTCACCGCAGCCTACGCCGGGGTCAACATCGCCGGGCCGAAGTCGCGCGACGTGCTGGCGCGCATCACCGACATCGACCTGTCGGCCGAGGCCTTCCCCTACATGGGGGTGCGCGAGGGCGCGGTGGCCGGCATCCCGGCGCGGCTTCTGCGCGTCGGCTTCGTCGGCGAACTGGGCTACGAGGTCCACGTCCCGGCGAGCCAGGGCGAGGCGCTGTGGGACGCGCTGATCGAGACCGGCGCGTCGGAGGATATCCGTCCCTTCGGTGTCGAAGCGCAGCGGCTGCTGCGGCTCGAGAAGGGGCACATCATCATCGGCCAGGACACCGACGGGCTGACCCATCCGTACGAGGCCGACATGGCCTGGGCGATCGCCCGCAAAAAACCCTACTTCGTCGGCATGCGTTCGGTGAAGATCCAGCAGGCCAACGGGCTCGAGCGCAAGCTCGTCGGCTTCAGCGCGGGCGGGGCCGACGCGCCGGTCCCCAGGGAGTGTCATCTGGTGATCCGCGACGGCGAGATCACCGGGCGCGTCACCTCCTGCGCCTATTCGCCGGCGGTCGGCAAGGTCATCGGCCTCGCCTACGTCGCTCCCGACCAGGCCGGGATCGGCGGACGCTTCGAGATCAAGCTCGAGGACGGCCGCATGATCGGGGCCGACGTCGTGCCGCTGCCGTTCTACGACCCGGACGGCAAGCGCCAGGAGATGTGAGATGGGCCTCGCCCCCGAAAGCCTGAGCCGCCGCAGCTACGTCTACCGCGAGCTCGTCGGCCTCGGCGCCGCGTTCGCCGAGATCAACGGCGCGGCCTGCGCGATGCGCTGCGGCGCGAGCATCGACGACGAGGCCGAATGCGCCCGCGAACTTGCCATATGCGACCTTTCGCCGCTGCCGCGCGCGGGCTTCAAGGGCCGCGAGACGATCGCCTGGCTGGCCGCCCACGGCGTCGCGGTGAGCGCGACCAACAACATGACCGTGGTGCAGGACGACGGCGCCCGCGCCGCGCGCCTCGCCGACGGCGAGGTGCTGTTGCTGTCGGACCTCGCGGTCGAGAGCAACCTCTGCGCGCGCCTCGCGGTCGCCTGGTCGCCGGACCCCGACCCGGGCGCCTACCCGGTGCCGCGCGCCGACACCAACTGCTGGTTCCTGATTCCGGGCCGGCGCGCAGCCGAGATGCTGGCCAAGGTCTGCGGCGTCGATCTGCGGCCGCACAAGTTCCCCGATGGCGCCATCGCCCAGACTTCGGTCGCGCGCCTCAACGCCATCGTGCTGCGCGGCGACCTCGGCGACACGCTCGCCTTTCATCTGCTTACCGACAGCGCCTCGGCGAGCTACATGTGGGAAAGCCTGCTCGACGCTATGGACGAGTTCGACGGGCGACCCGTCGGGCTCGCCGCCGTACGCATGCTCGCCGCGAGCGGAACGCCCTGAAAGCGGGGATCGCGCCATGGCTGAAAAACCGAAACTGCAGGACCCCCATTCGCTGGTCGGACGTCGGAACAACGACCTCGAAGGCGCGATCGGTCGGCAGGTGCGGAGCCTGCGCAAGAAGCTCGACATGACCGTGACCGAGTTCGCCGGTCTCGCCGGGTTGTCGTCGGGCATGCTGTCGAAGATCGAGAACGGCCTGACCTCGCCGTCGCTGGCGACGCTCAAGGCGCTCGCGCTGGCGCTCAACGTGCCGGTCACCGCGCTCTTCGAGCAGTTCGAGAAACAGCGCGAGGCGACCTTCGTTGCCGGCGGCGAAGGACTCAAGATCGAGCGTCGCGGCACCCGCAGCGGGCACCAGTATCGGCTGCTCGGACACTCGCGCGACAAGGCGATCGCGGTCGAGCCCTACCTCATCACGCTGACCCGCGAGTCCGAGATTTTTCCGTACTTCCAGCACGCCGGAACCGAATTTCTTTACATGCTCGACGGCCGCATGGGCTACCGCCACGGCGACCGGATCTACGCGATGGCTCCCGGCGATTCGCTGTTCTTCGACGCCGACGTGCCGCACGGACCCGAAACGCTCGACGCGCTGCCGATCAACTTCCTCTCGATCATCGTCTATTTGCATACGAGGGAGGGATGAACCCGAATTGCGCCGCCGTCCCCGCCGTCGGCGCCGAGGCGCGGCCGTTGCGCCGATATCACCAACCATTGAGCTTCACGCATTGAGGAGAGTGCCATGACCATTGATCTGGCAAGAATCGCCAAAGAAAAGAAGATCAAGTATTTTTTCATCAGCTTCGTCGACCTGTTCGGAGTCCTGCGGGCCAAGCTGGTGCCGGCGAGCGCGATCCGCGGCATGCAGCGCGACGGCGCCGGGTTCGCCGGCTTCGCCACCTGGCTCGACATGACGCCGGCGCATCCCGACATGTTCGCCGTGCCCGACCCGGAGAGCCTGATCCAGCTTCCCTGGAAGCCCGAAATCGGCTGGCTCGCGGGCGATCTGTGGATGGACGGCAAGGAGGTCGAGCAGTGTCCGCGAATCGTGCTCAAACGGCAGATCGCCGCCGCCGCGCGCAAGGGCTACCGCATGAAGAGCGGCGTCGAATGCGAATATTTCCTCATCAACGCCGACGGCAGCGCGATCTCCGACGAGCGCGACCTCCAGCCCAAGCCGTGCTACGACCAGGCGGCGCTCACCCGGCGCTACGACGTGATCTCGGAGATCTGCGACGCCATGCTGGCGCTGGGGTGGAAGCCCTACCAGAACGACCACGAGGACGCCAACGGCCAGTTCGAGATGAACTGGGACTACGACGACTGCCTGGTCACCGCCGACCGGCACGTCTTCTTCAAGTTCATGACCAAGACGATCGCCGAGAAGCACGGCCTGCGCGCCACCTTCATGCCCAAGCCGTTTCCCGACCTCACGGGCAACGGCTGTCACGCGCACGTCTCGCTGTGGGACAAGACGGGCCGCAAGAACCTGTTCCTGTCCAGGACCGGCGAACTCGGGCTCTCGAAGCTCGCCTACAACTTCCTCGGCGGCATCATGCACTCGGCCGACGCTCTCGCCGCGATCTTCAATCCGGCGGTCAACAGCTACAAGCGCCTCGACGCGAGGGTGACGCTGTCGGGCGCGACCTGGTCGCCGAACGCCATCAGCTATTCGGGCAACAACCGCACCCATATGGTGCGTATCCCCGATCCCGGCCGCTTCGAGCTGCGCCTGATGGACGGCGCCGCCAACCCGTATCTCCTGCAGGCGGGGGTGCTCGCCGCCGGGCTCGACGGCATGGCCAACAAGCGCAACCCGGGCAAGCGTCTCGACATCAACATGTACGAAGAAGGCCACCGCATCAAACGCGTCAAGCGGCTGCCGCTCAACATGCTCGACGCGGTGCGCCTGTTCGACAAAAGCAAGATGGCGCACGGCTACCTCGGCGAGGAGTTCGTCTCGGCCTACGTCAAGCTCAAGCTCGAGGAGTGGGGCCGCTACGCCGGCGCGCTCAGCCCGTGGGAGCGCGAGAACACGCTGGATTGCTAGAGCGGGTTGATGATCGTCGACTTCGGCTCGATCAACGTCGATCTCGTGGTGCGGGTCGCCGCGCTGCCCCGGCCCGGCGAGACCGTGCTGGCGCCGGGTTACGACGCGGTCGCCGGCGGCAAGGGCGCGAATCAGGCGGTGGCGGCGGCGCGCGCCGGGGTCCGGGTGCATATGGTCGGCAGCGTCGGGCGCGACGGCTTCGCCGCGGCGGCGCTCGCGGACATGCGCGCCGCCGGCGTCGATCTCACGGCGGTCGCCGAGCGGGACTCGCCTACCGCCTGCGCCATGATCTGCGTCGACCGCGAGGGCCGCAATCAGATTGCGGTGGCGAGCGGCGCCAACCGCGAGACCCGCGCCGCCCAGCTCGACGACGCCCTGCTCGGGCGTGGGACCACGGTTCTTCTTCAGCTCGAGATCGACCCCGGCGAGACCTGGACCGTCATTCGACGGGCGAAGGACCGTGGCGCCCGGGTGGTGTTCAACACCGCGCCTGCCGCGCCGGTGCCGGTGGCGATCGCCGCCCGGTGCGACGTGCTGGTGATGAACGAGATCGAGGCGCCCGCGCTGGCGCGCGCCGCCGGCGTCGCGGCCGACGATCCGATCGCCGCGGCGCGCCGGCTTGCCGACGCCTGCGATGCCGTCGCCATCGTCACCCTGGGGGCGGAAGGAGCCCGCGCCTTCGCGCGCGACGCCGCCTGGCGCATCGGCGCGCTGCCCGTCACGGCGCGCGACACCACGGCCGCGGGCGACGCCTTCGTCGGCGTCCTCGCCGCCGCGCTCGACGCCGGCGCCGACCTGCCCGCCGCGCTGCACCGCGCGAGCGCCGCTGGGGGACTGGCCTGCGAGACCCCGGGCGCCCAGCCGAGTCTGCCCGAGGCGGCGGCGATCGCCGCCGCGCTTTCCCGTCTCGCCCCGGCGGAACGGATGTGAGTCCCGGTCAGCGCGGCGCGGCGGCGATGTTGCCGCCATCGACGGTGACGATCGCCGCCGTGGTCTTGGGCGCGAGGGCGAGCGAGACGAAGGCCCGCGCCACGTCGTCCGCCGTGACCTCGCGCTTCAGCAGGTTGGCGCCCGCGAGGTACTCGGAAACGCTCAACCCGCGCGCCGCCGCGCGTTCTTCGAGCAGGCCGTCGGCGTAAATGCCGGTGCGCACCCGGTCGGCATTGACCGCGTTGGCGCGGATGCCGTCGGCGCCGTAGTCGATGGCGTACTGGCGCATGAGCGCGAGCGTCGCCGCCTTGGGGATGCCGTAGGGGCCGAACCCGGGCCCCGGATTGAGCGCCTGCTTCGAGGCGTTGAACAGCAACGCGCCGCCGGTTCCTTGGGCAAGCATGATCCGCAGCGCGCAGCGCGCCACGTTCTGATGGGCGAAAAAATTGAGCGCGAAGCTGGCGCGGAGGGTTTCGTCGTCGACCTCGCCGATGCGTCCCTGCCAGGCGGCGCCGGCGTTCGAGACCGCGATGTCGAGGCCGCCGAAGGTCTCGGCGACGCGGTCGAAGGCGGCCTCGACCCGAGCGGCGTCGGTCACGTCGCAGGCGAGCGCGAGCGTCGCTCCGCCGATGTCGGCGGCGACCCGCGCCGCGCCCGCAGCGTCGCGATCGAGGATCGCGACCTCGGCGCCCTCGGCCGCGAAGGCCCGCACCGTCGCCGCGCCGATGCCGGCGGCGCCGCCGGTGACGGCGACGACGTGGCGGGCGAGCGGCTTCTCGGTGCCGCGTCCCAGCTTGGCCTGTTCGAGCGCCCAGTATTCGACCTCGAAGGTTTCGGCTTCCGAAATCGATTCGAAGCGGCCCACGGCCTCGGCGTCGGTGATCACCGCGACCGCGGTCTCGGCGATGTCGGCGGCGATCCTCGCCGCCTTCGCCGACGGCCCCAGCCCGAACAGACCGAGCCCGGGGACGAGGATCACCCGCGGCGCGGGGTCGAGTTCGCTCTTGGGCTCGGCGGCGCGGGCGGCGTGGCGGGCGAAATAGGCGTGGTAGGCCGCGACGTAAGCGTCGAGCGCCGTGGCCGTGGCGGCGCGAAAGCCTTCGAGGTCGCCGGCCTCGGGCGGCGGCACGATCAGCGGCCTGCCCTTGGTACGAAGAACGTGGTCGGGGGTGACCACCCCGGCCTGCGCATAGCGCGCGAGTTCGGCGCCGTCGACGAAACCGCGCACCGCGTCGTCGCCGCGGAAATCGAGAACGAACCGCCGGCGGCGCCCTTCCTCGGCGTCGGCCGCGCGACTTGCGAGGCCGCGCAGGACGGGCGCGACGCGGGCGACGGGCGCGATCCCGGAGGGCAGCCCGGCCGGGACGAAGACCGGCCGCCGGCCGCGCGCCAGACAGGTTTCGGCCTTCGTCACCGCGGCGATCATGCGTTCGTAGGCCTCGCGCGCGCCGTCGCCGAAGGTGAAGACGCCGTGCTTGAGCAGAATCAGCCCTTCGACCTCGGGGTTCGCGGCGTGGACGCGCGCGACCTCCCTGGCGAGCGCGAAACCCGGCATGACGTAGGGCACGATCGCCATCCGCCCGCCGTAGAGTTCGGCGCAGCGCGCGGCGCCGTCGGCCTGATCGGTGATGGCGAGTACCGCGCCGGCGTGGGTATGGTCGACATAGCGGTGCGGCAGGAACGCGTGCAGCAGGGTTTCGACCGAGGGATTGGGCGCCGTACTGTCGAGCAGGTTGAGGCGCAGCAGGTTGACCATGTCGGCGTCGCTCAGGGTGTCGAGCCCCGCGAGCGCGCGCAAGGGCTCAAGACGCACCGCCGGCAGGCCCGCCGGCTCGATCGCCGCCATGTCCCAGCCCGAGCCCTTGACGCAGAGCACGTCGACGTCCTGGCCGAGCGTGTCGGCGAGCCGCGTCTTGACCGAGGTGTTGCCGCCGCCGTGGAGCACGAGCCGCGGATCGCCGCCCAGAAGCCGGGTGCTGTAGACCCGGAGCGCGAGGTCGCGCCCGACGCCCTCGGCCGCATACGCGGCGACCATCGCCTCGGCCGCGACCTCGCGCCACCGGCTTTCCATCGGAAGCCCCTTCCTGCGGTCTCGCCCGCTCTAAACCGTAACCGCGCTCAACAGCCGCGCGCCCCGCGATGCCATGAAATAGAGTCCCATGTGATGCGCGATTTCCTGCGGGTGCGCCGCCGTCGCCGGCAAGCCGATCGCGGCCGCCGTCTCGCCCGGCAGGTCGTAAGTGGCGCAGGCCGCTTCGTAGACGCCGATGTCGGCGAGCCCCGGCATCATGTCGTGGTTGCGCGCCGACAGCATGGTGAGCACGAAGTCCATGACGCAAATGTCGGTGCAGATGCCGACCACGACGAGCGCCTCGAGCCGGTTGCCCTTGACCCATTCGACGATGCGGTTGCCGCCGTCCGTCGTGGTCGCGCCGACGAAGCCGTTGATGCAGTCCTTGCGACAGAGCGTCGCCTGCGGACAGTCCGCCAGCCATTCGAGCTCGGGCACCAGGTTCTCCTCGCCGGTGCCCTTCTCGCAGTGCGGCGGATAGGGCGGTTCGGGCTTGCCCGGCTCGTGGGTGTCGAGAAACGCGAAGATCGGCAGGTCGCGCGCCGCGAAGGCGCGGGCGAGCCGGTCGGTCTCGGCCACCATGCGGCTCACCTGCGGGTTTCCCGCGAGGGGCGCGAGGTTGCCGCCGCCGACGCTGCAAAAGCCGTTGACTTCGTCGACGATGACCAGTCCGACGCGCCGCTCGCCGACCTCGAAGGGTGTGATCGCGAGCGGCAGCAGCGCCTTGAGGGTCCCGGCGACGGCGGCGCCGGTCGGGTCCGTAGCCATTCGCATTGTCCTCCCGGGTTGATGACGCGGGCGCGGTCTCGCGCGCCGCCCGATTCTCGGTCACCGGCGGCGTCCGAGGCAACCCCTTTCGTTGCACCGCGTTTAAGTGAACATTAACCGCCCCGGGCGATACTCGTCGGATGGACGCAGGTACGCGCACCGCGCTCTCGCCCGACCTCATCGTCAATGCGGCGGAGCGGTTGATTAGTGATACGGGCTCGACAGAATGGTCCGTGCGCTCGCTGTCGCGCATCCTCGAATGCGCGCCGGGCGCACTCTACCGCCACTTTCCCGGCGGCGCCTCCGAGATCGCCGCGGAGCTCCGCGAGCGCGATTTCGCGCGCCTCGAAGCGGCGCTCGACGACGCCGAGCAGGACCCGGACGCCCCCGGTCTCGCCTGCCTCGATCATCGCTGCAACGCCGCGCGGCTCGCCCGCCGCTGCCACGCCTACCTCGACTTCGCCGCGGCCCACCCGGCGGTCTACCAGCACCTGTTCGGCCCGTTGCGCGGCGGTCTCAAGCCGCGACCGAGCGAGATCGTCGATCGCGCCATGATCGCGCGCCCGGCGGCGCTGATCCGCGACGCGGCGCGCGCGCGCGAGCTCAATCGTCCGGTCATCGGCGAGCACGAGGCCACCCAGATCGCCGAGCTGCTGTGGATCCAGGTCCACGGCTTCGCCGATCTGCGGCTGAGCGGCGCCGGCGGCGGGCGTCTCAAGGGGCTCGAGGTGCGCCTTCTGGTCAACCTGCTCGCGCTCGCCGGATTCGCCGTCGCGGCGACCCCGGCCGGCCTCGAGGCGGCGGCCAAGGCGGCGCAGCGCGAAGCGGATCGCACCCCGATCAGGGCGCGCGCCGCGGCCGAATAATCCGGGCGAATAATCCCGGCCCGTGTCGCGCCCGGCGCGACACGCCTCATCTATCTGAAAACACACGATTTCCGACCCGCAGCACGGTCGTTCGCACGATGGCGCCGACGCCGGGCGGAGTCAAGACGGTCAAAAAGACCCCGCCGTCTCCGGTCGGAGCCCCGAAGGCAGTGGAGCGGGCGATGAGATTCGAACTCACGACCCCAACCTTGGCAAGGTTGTGCTCTACCCCTGAGCTACGCCCGCGCTCCCGCCGCCGCGATCGGCGCGGCGACCGTCGGGGCGATACTTAAGCGAAGCCACCGACCATTGCAAGCCCATCGGGGGCGCCTGACAACCCCGGTCCCGCCGGCCGAAAGCCTAGTCGTCTTTTACAACCAGCAAGGCACGGCGGAACGGCATTCGTGACAAGGACGGGCAGGGCAGCGAATTTTCCCGCGTGGCGCCGTTGCCGGCGTAAGATGGCTTCATGCCGGGGCCGAGATCCGCCCCTGCAAGACCTGTATCGACGGTTTCCGGGTGAAAACGATCATGAAAGCATCATCGCCTGCTTAACCGGCGATGCCTGCCTCGCCTTTTCCAAAAGAGAAGGGGAGATGGCCGGCTCGTGGTTAAACCATGTTTGGCCGTAAGGAGAGAGTTTTGAAGCGGCTCCGCATCACCATTATCGATCTTGTCAGCAATAAACCGGCGCGACGGCTTTACGCGCGGATCATGAACCCGAACTTCGCGAGCATCATGCCCCAGGCGGTCGGCGTGTGGTGCGAGGAATTGGGCCACGATGTACGGTTCATTTGCTATACCGGATTCGAGGATTTCAGCCAGGAATTGCTCAACGATACCGATGTTCTCTTTGTCAGCGCCTTCACGCTTTCGGCGCAGTTCGCTTACGCCATAAGCAATCTGTACCGGCGCCAGGGAGCGGTCACCGTACTTGGCGGCCCGCATGCGCGGTGCTACCCCGAGGATGCCGCGCGCTACTTCGACTATGTGCTGGGCTTGACCGACAAATCGGTCGTCGATGACGTGCTTCGCGACGGAACGCCCCATCGCCCGGTCGGGCGCCAACTCGGTTCGATGAAGCAGCCCGCGTATCTGCCCGGCGTCAGGGAGCGTTGGAAGTTCATCGAGCCGACGATAGCCAAGGCGCCCCTGTTCAAGCTCATTCCAATGATCGGCAGCACCGGGTGCCCGTACACCTGCAGCTTCTGTATCGATTCGGTTGTGAATTACCAAACTCTCGGGTTCGACCAGATTCGAGAGGACCTCGATTTTCTCCTCGGTAAGCTTAAGCGGCCGCACGTCGCCTGGCACGATCCGAACTTCGGAGTCCGATTCGATGATTACTTGTCAACGATCGAGGAGGCCGTGCCGTCCGGGCGAATCGACTTTGTTGCGGAAAGCAGCCTGTCGCTGCTCTCGGAACCGCATCTTCAGCGACTGCGAAAAAACGGCTTCAAAGCCATATTGCCCGGTATCGAATCCTGGTACTCGCTCGGCAATAAATCAAAAACGGGCAACCACACGGGAATGGAAAAAGTTCTCCAGGTATCTGATCATGTAAAAACAATCCTGCGCTATATACCTTATGTGCAGACGAATTTCGTTTTGGGACTGGATTGCGACGAAGGATCGGAGCCTTTCGAGTTAACCAAGCGATTTCTCGATCTCACGCCGGGCGCCTACCCCGCATTCTCCCTGTTCACCGCTTATGGCCGCGCGGCGCCGCTCAATCTCGACCTCCAGCGCGACGGCCGCGTGTTGCCGCTTCCGTTTCACCTTCTGAACAGCACGCGCGCCATGAACATACGTCCCAGGAACTACGACTGGCCCAAATTCTTCCGGCACGTCGAGGATTTGACCTCCTACGCGCACTCCCGGCGGCAGATTTATCGGCGCTTCCGGGCCACCAGCGGCTTCATTCCCAAATGGTTTGGCGCGTTGCGCGCCGGGACCTCAAAGAAAACGAAGTACTACGGGCAAGTTCATGATTTGCTCATGGGCGACAGGCCGTTCCGAGCGTTTTTCGAGGGCGGGAGCAGCCGGCTCCCCGAGTTCTTTGAGAACATCATTCGCAATGAACTGGGCCGGTTTTGGGAGGCCTTGCCTTCCGGAGCGTTGCACCATGATCCCTATGCATACTTGAAGAGTTCTCTCGATAAATACGATGACGGAACGGGAAGGCGGCATCGAGATACCCCCTCGCGAATTCATTACGGAAGGCAACACCGGAAAACCGAAGATATCGCTCCGCTACCCGCCACCTGAACCACCTCAAGCGCGTCGGGGACGCCTGACAACCCCGTTCCCGGGCAACGAAAATGTTGCCAATTTGTTCTCGATATGGCAGGCTCAATCGTAAACCGCTCGTCGCTATCGATCGTACAAACTTCGATGTCTTACAACATCTAGAGTTTTCTCCGCGAAACCTGCTATATAGTGTAGTTCACAGCGAAGAAATATCCGATTATCGGCGACAGAATGGCAATTTTCGTGGTCGTTTGAGACAATGATTTCGTCAGCGATCGAGAACGAGGACAAGCTGCTTTCGCTTGCGCTATCGCTGGGCGCACGCACTGTCGAAGGGTGGTCTCGTGCCGAACTCGATCGTGTCCGCCATCTCGATCCACTCAGGGACGGCGCGCTGGTTCAACGCGCACGTAACGAAATGCGCGCCGGCGGAGACCCGCTCGGCGAAATGTTCTGCTCCTTACGTTCACCCGCGGTTCGCCGCTTCCGGGGAGCAACCTATACGCCGAAACCGATTGTCGAATCGATGCTGTCGTGGGCCGCGTGCGGGCATGTGCCCGATCGTGTTGTGGATCCGGGTGCTGGATCGGGCCGCTTTCTTGTTTCGGCTGGGCGAAAATTCCCCGCTGCCGCCCTCGTGGGCGTTGAGGTCGATCCCGTCGCTTCGATCCTCTTGAGGGCCAACCTCGCCGCCACTGGGTTGGCCGCGCGCTCAACCGTGCTTGTCGATGACTACCGGAACGTCTCTCTGCCAAAAATCCCGGGAAGATCCCTGTTTACCGGGAATCCCCCGTACGTCCGACATCACCTGATTGAAAAGAAATGGAAAAATTGGCTGGCTGAAACAGCCAAGGCGAGGAACCTTCGTGCGAGTCAGTTAGCCGGCCTGCACGTTCATTTCATTCTCAAGACAGTCGAGGAAGCGAGCGTCGGCGATTATGGCTCATTCATTACCTCGGCTGAATGGCTGGATGTCAACTACGGCTCTTTAGTGAGAGAACTCGTCTTGGAGGGATTGGGGGGGCAGGCAGTTCATTTGATCGAACCGAAATTGGCGCCTTTCCCCGATGCCGCAACCACTGGGGCGATCACCTGCTTTGAAGTCGGGAAACGTCCCGCGGCGGTATCGTTTTCAGTGGCACGAAAGATCGGCGATCTGAAGGATTTGCGTGGCGGGCAGCCGATTTCACGGGATCTCCTACTGACTGAGCGCCGGTGGACTGTTTTCACTCGCAAGCGGCAACCACTCCCCGAGGGTTGCGTGGAGCTTGGGGAATTTTGCCGCGTCCATCGTGGTCAGGTAACGGGAGGAAATCGTATCTGGATTGCGGGGCCGCATGCGACAGGATTGCCCCGAAGAGCGCTGTTTCCGGCGGTGACCAAAGCGCGCGAGCTTATCGAAGCAGGAACAATTCTGTTCGATGGTTCGGGCCTTAGAAAGGTCATTGATCTTCCCCCGGAGTTGGATCTCTTTCACGGCGCCGAGCGGCGGGCGATCGAAAGATTCCTAAGGTGGGCGCGGCGGCAAGACGCCCATCGTGGTTACATTGCCAGAACTCGGCGAGCATGGTGGTCTGTCGGACTCCGTGAGCCGGCGCCGATTCTGGCCACCTACATGGCGCGCCGTCCGCCGGTATTCGTTCGGAATCTCGCGCGCGCTCGAAACATCAATATCGCGCACGGCATCTACCCCCAAATTCCACTGAACGAGAAGATGTTGAACCAACTCGTCGAACACCTTTCCGCGAACGCGACCGTGTCGCGCGGCCGAACGTACGCCGGGGGACTCACCAAGTTTGAACCGCGGGAAATGGAACGCGTACCCGTGCCCTCGCCCGAACTCCTGGCCGTATGAATTCCCCGCCGACCTGGACTGCGGAAGAGCTGTCTGCCGCAGCCCGGCAAGCCAGGGAAGATTTTCGCCGCGAACGCCTCAACGAGCCTCTTGGGCTCTATCTTAAGATTTTCGATTCCTACGAGCCGGTATTCCGTAACGTCCTCGAACTCATCGAGACGCACGGCGCGACAACGACTTCCATCGACAATATCCGCGCGATCGTGACCGACTCGCAACGTCTAAACGCCTTCCGGTATCTCGCCGCACCCCCGCTTTCAGAGAACGACCTGCAGATTCTCGCAGAGGTGGAATCGCTGGCCAAGACGCGATTGCGCGCCAGTCCCGCGCTCGCGAAACGCGTCTTTGAAACGGTTGCGCTCGCACTTGATCCCCGTCGCATGCCGTGGTTGCAGGATGAACGCGAACCGAGCAAGGGGGAAATCAAGCGGGCAGCAGTCGCGTCGACGGCGCTGTTTGCCGCGCAGCGGGTGGGGACAATCAGACGAGGGCGCGCCAAGCAACTCGAAGAAGCGGTGAAGGGCGCTCTGATCGACTTGGGATTCTGTAAAGCGCCCCGCAAAACGATCAACAGCGTGGCCGATTTACCCAAACCGGGCACATTCTATTCCGAAACGAAGATGGGAATTCACAAGGCCGATATCGTGATCGGGCTTTACGACCACCGCACCATGCCGATCGAATGCAAGGTATCGAATTCCGAAGTCAATTCAATCAAGCGGGTGGTCAAGGAAAGCTCGGGCAAGGCGGTCGATTGGATCACCGATTTTGGGCGTAAGAATGTTGTTCCGGCAGCGGTGATTGCCGGCGTTTTCAACGTCAGCACGCTCTTGGACGCCCAGGAGAAAGGACTGGCAATCTTCTGGGGGCGCGATCTCCCCGCCCTCACGAAGTGGATACGCCGCACCAATATCTGATCGGCCGCGGCGCGATCGCGGCGGCAAGCGAACCGGGCTTGACCATGACGGTACGACGGCCGCGGGGGTTGTGGCCGGGCCGGCGCTCCGGCTATATAGCGCGCCATGCCCGCCACCCGCGAAGCGCTGTTCGCCCGCCTCGAAGAACTCGGCATCGCGACCGAGACCCACGAGCATCCCCCGGTTTTTACCGTCGAGGAGGCCCGGCGTCACTGCGCCCATCTGCCGGGCGGTCACTGCAAGAGCCTGTTCTTCAAGGACAAGAAGGGCGCCTTGTGGCTGGTCGTCACGCTCGACGATCGCCGGCTCGACCTGAAGTCGCTCGACCGGACGATCGGCGCGGCGCGGCTCTCGTTCGGCCGGCCCGAGCTGCTCTACGAGGTGCTCGGCGTCACCCCGGGCTCGGTGACGCCCTTCGCGCTGATCAACGACTGCGACCGCCGGGTCAACGTGGTGCTCGACCGCGAGATGATGGCGCTCGACCTGCTCAACTACCACCCGCTGTCGAACGACGCGACGACCGCGATCAGACCCGGCGATCTGCGCGCCTTCATCGCCTCGTGCGGCCACGAGCCGCGCGAGCTCGACCTCGCCGCGCCCGGCTGAGCCGCCGCCCGGCTCTTGCCAGTCGCCCCGGAAGTCGCCATGTTTGTCCCGCATCAACCGTAAAGGGGTCGCTTCATGGAACCGATCATCGGCGCGGCGCCGGGCGGGGACGGCGCCGACGTGATCAAGGACGGCGACACCGAGAGCTTCGAGGCCGACGTCATCGCCGCCTCGCGCAAGACGCCGGTGATCGTCGATTTCTGGGCGCCGTGGTGCGGTCCCTGCAAACAGCTCGGCCCGGCGCTCGAAAAGGCGGCGCGCGCCGCCGGCGGCAAGGTCCGCCTCGTCAAGATCAACATCGACGAGAACCCGCAGCTCGCCGAGATGTTCCGCGTCCAGTCGATCCCCGCGGTGTTCGCCTTCGACAAGGGCCAGCCGGTCGACGGTTTCGCCGGGGCGCTGCCCGAAAGCCAGATCAAGGCCTTCGTCCAGCGCCTCACCGGCGATAGCGGGCCGACGGCGGTCGAGCAGGCGCTGGCGCGCGCCGGGGACGCGCTGGAATCCGGGGATTACGGCACGGCGAGCGCCCTGTTCAGCCAGATTCTCGGCCACGAGGCCGACAACCCGAACGCCATCGCCGGCCTCGCGCGCTGCTATCTCGCCGCGGGCGAGCCGGCGCGCGCCCGGGAGATCCTCGACACCGCGGCCGAGAAGGACGCGAACCACCCCGAGATCGCCGGCGCGCGCGCGGCGCTCGTGCTGGCGGAGGAAGCGGCCCAGGCGGGCGGCGATCTCGCCGGGCTCGAAGATCGTCTGGCCCGCGATTCCAACGATCACCCGGCGCGCTACGATCTCGCGCTGGCGCTATACGGCGCCGGTCAGCGCGAGGCGGCGGTCGAGCACCTGCTCGAGATCGTGCGTCGCAACCGCGGCTGGAACGACGAGGCCGCGCGCAAGAAGCTGGTCGACCTGTTCGAGGCCTTCGGCCCCGACGATCCGCTCACCGTCGAGTCGCGCCGCAAACTCTCGTCGCTGCTGTTCGCATGACCCCGCTTGCGTACGCCCCCGGAATCGATGCGCTGCCCGAGACGCTGCCGATCTTCCCGCTCGCCGGGGTGCTTCTGCTGCCGCGCGGGCGCCTGCCGCTCAACATCTTCGAGCCGCGCTATCTGGCGATGACCCGGGACGCGATCGCCGGCGATCACCTGATCGGCATGGTGCAGCCGCTCGACGCGGCGAGCGAAGGCGAACCGCAGCCCGCGGTCTACCGGACCGGCTGCACCGGGCGCATCACCGACCTGAAGGAAACCGACGACGGCCGTTACCTGATCATCCTTACTGGGCTGTGCCGTTTCACCATCGCCGGCGAGCTGCCCCTGAACGAAAGCGGCTACCGCCGCGTACGCGTCGTCTACGGCGTCTTCGCCGACGATCTCGGGCCGGCCGACGACAGCGCGGTCGACCGGGTGCGGCTGGGGCGGGTCCTCAAGGACTTCTTCGAAACCGGCGACGAGGTCGCGATCGACTGGCGCTCGATCGAGCGCACCCCGAGCGAGAGCCTGGTGGTGTCGCTGTCGATGACGCTGCCGTTCTCGCCGAGCGAGAAGCAGGCGCTGCTCGAAGCGCGCGATCTGGCCGAACGAACGGGTATTCTCATATCGCTGATGGAGATGATGGCGGCGCAGGAGCAGACCGGCGCCGCGGCGCGCGTGCAATGAGCGACGAAGACCGAACCATGACGCAGAACATGACGCAGAAAGAGACCGGCGGCGTCGATCCCAAGCTGCTCGAGATCCTGGTTTGCCCGCTGACCAAGGGGCCGCTGCGCTACGACCGCGAACGTCAGGAGCTGGTGAGCGAACAGGCGGGTCTCGCGTACCCGATTCGCGACGGCATCCCGATCATGCTGGTCGACGAGGCGCGCCGCATCGAGGACGGGGGCGACGGCGCGCCGCCGCCATGAGCCAGCGTTTCGAGACCGCGCACTGGCCCGTCGAAATCCGCCTCAAGCGCGACGAGAAGCGCCTCGAGGTCGACTTCGACGACGGCAGCCGCTTCGCCCTCGCCGCCGAGTACCTGCGGGTCGAAAGCCCTTCGGCCGAGGTTCAGGGTCACGGACCGGGGCAAAAGCAGATCGTCGCCGGACGCCGCCATGTCGGCATCCTCGACGTCGAGCCGGTCGGCAACTACGCGATCCGCATCCGCTTCGACGATCTTCACGACACCGGCATCTACACCTGGCAATACCTCTACGATCTCGGCGCGCGGCGCGCGGAGATCTGGCCGGCCTATCTCGACGCGCTCGCGGCGCAGGGCCTGAGCCGCGACCCTTAACCCCAGCGTTAACAGGCTGCTGACAAACCCCTGCGAACGGTCTCCGATCCTTCGAGACGCAGCGCTTGCGGGCTGCTCCTTGAGGCATGAGGAGTCTACATATTCAAGGACTTACCCTCATGCTGAGGAGGCGCGAAGCGTCGTCTCGAAGCATGAGGCCTACCGTAGAAACCTTTTTCCGCAGCCAGCTAAAGCGATTCGCCGCGCACCAGGCGGGGGAGGTCTCCGACCACCCCCATGGCGTGGCGCATGAACAGACGTTTGAGGGGCGCAATCCGATCGACCGCGGCAAGTCCCAGGTCGCGGGTCAGGCGCACCGGCGCCGAGTCGTTCGAGAACAGCCGGTTGAGGCCGTCGGTGACGGCGAGCAGCGCGAGACTGTCGGCCCGCCGCCAGCGCTCGTAGCGCACGAGATGCGACCCCGCCCCGAGGTCGAGACCGAGGCGGCGGGCGTCGACCAGCACCTCGGCGAGCGCCGCGACGTCGCGCAGACCCAGGTTGAGTCCCTGGCCGGCAATCGGATGGATGGCGTGCGCGGCGTCGCCGATCAGAACCAGACGCTCGGCGACGTAGCGTTCGGCGTGGGAGAGCGCGAGCGGATAGCGCCAGCGCGGACCGACGACTTCGAGACGGCCGAGGAAGTCGCCGAAACGGCGCGCCATCTCGTCGCCGAAGTCGGCCGCGCCGAGCGCCAAGATCTCGGGCGCCAGCGCGGCGCGTTCGGTCCAGACCAGCGACGAGCGGTTGCCCGTCATCGGCAGGATGGCGAAGGGCCCGGCGGGCAGGAAGCGTTCGTGCGCGACGCCGCGGTGCGGCCGCTCGTGCGCCACGGTGCAGACGATTCCGATCTGCGGGTAGCGCCAGGTGGTGACCGCGATTCCCGCGTCGCGGCGCATGGTCGATTTGCGGCCGTCGGCGGCGATCGCGAGGCGCGCGCGGATGCGGCCGCCGCCTTCGAGACGCGCCACGACTCCGCCCGCCGTGCGCTCGAACGCGGCGAGGCGCGCCGGGGCGACGAGGCACAGGCGCGCGCGACGTTCGGCGGCGGCGAACAGCGCGCGCCGGGTATGCCGGTTCTCGACGATGTAGCCGAAGGGCGCCGCGCCCAGGTCGCGGTGATCGTAGTGCAGGAACAGCGGCGAATCGCCGTCGGACACGCGGATGTCGAGGATCGGTTGGGCGTCCGCCGCGAGCGCCGGCCACAGCCCGATGCCCGCCAGCGCCTGCTGCGAACCGTGGGCGATCGCCGAAACCCGGCCGTCGAAGGCGGGCATGATCTGGGTTTCGGGCGCCGTGCGGTCGATGACCGCGACCTCGACGCCGGCACCGGCGAGCGCGCAGGCGAGCGTCATTCCGACCATGCCGCCGCCGACGATGACCACCTCGGCGTCGCGGGTCTCGGGCGTCGTCATGGGCCCAGAATCGCGCGCCCGCGCCCGCTTGTCCAGCCCCGGAACCGCGTCGGGCGCGGGGCTTGCGGGCTTGCAGCAGCCGCCCGATTCCACTCGGCCGGATTTTGCTCTAGGCTCTGAAGCATGACACGCGAATGGCACGACATGACCGCGCTCGAACTCGGCGCCGGAATCGGCCAAGGGCAGATTGACCCGGTGACGCTCGCCGAGCATTTTCTCGAACGGATCGCGGCGCAGGATCCCGAACACGCGATCTACCTGCGCACCACGCCGGATCGCGCCCGCGCCGAGGCGCAGGCCGCGCGTGCGCGGGCCGGGGCCGGACTCAGGCGCGGCCCCCTCGATGGCGTGCCGGTCTCGTGGAAGGACCTGTTCGACACCGCGGGCGTGGCGACGACCGCCGCGACCCCGCTGCTCGCCGACCGCGTGCCCGAACGCGACTGCGCGGTTCTCGCCCGGGCGACGCGCGCCGGGCTGGTCTGTCTCGGCAAGACCAACCTCACCGAGTTCGCCTTCTCGGGACTGGCGATAAACCCGCACTACGGCACCCCGGCGAACCCGTTCGATGGAGATGTCGCGCGGGTCCCCGGCGGCTCGTCGGCGGGCGCCGCGGTTGCGGTCGCGCGCGGGCTCGCCGCCGCCGCCGTCGGCACCGATACCGGCGGCTCGGTGCGCATTCCGGCGGGCTGGAACGGCCTCGTCGGGCTCAAGACAAGCGCTGGTCTGCTGCCGCTCGACGGCGTGATTCCGCTCGCGCCCAGCCTCGACACCGTCGGCCCCCTGAGCCGCGACGTGGCCGACGCCAACGCGCTGTTCGCCGTGCTCGCCCGCCGCCCGGCGGCCGACCTCGCGGGCGCGCGACTCGCAGGCGCGCGCATCGTGGTGCCGACCAATGTCGCGGTCACGGACGCCGAGTCCGGGGTCGCCGCGGCGGTCGAGCGCGCGCTCGAACGGCTGGCGCAGGCGGGAGCCGAGGTGGTGCGCGAAGACGTCTCCGAATTCACCGAGACCGGCGATCTGATCGCGCGCTACGGCTACCCCGCCGGCACCGAAGGCTACGCCCAATGGCGCGACGTCATCGAATCGCGGCCCTACGACATCTATCACAACGTGCTCAAGCGTTTCCGCGAGGGCGCCGAAGTCGCCGCAGTCGACTTCCTACGCCTGCGCGCCGGCCTCGCCGCGCTCGCCGAACGCCTCCATGCCCGTCTCGCCGGGATGGCGGCGATGGCGCTGGCGACCTCGCTGATCGCGCCGCCGCCGATCACCGATCTGGTCGCCGACGACGACGCCTACACCCGCGCCAATCTCGCCGCCCTGCGCAACACCACGTTGGGCAACCTGCTCAACCTGTGCGCCGTCACGCTGCCCTGCGGTGACAACGGCGAGGGCCTGCCCGTCGGCCTCATGCTGGTGGCGCGACCTTTTCACGAGGCCGCGCTGCTGCGCCTCGCCGCGGCCTGCGAGGCGGCGCTCGCCGCCATTCCCAAGCCGTCGCCCGCAGCGCCGTCCGGGGATTGAGACAGGGTTAACGCAACACCCCAATAAACGAGGTTAAGTAGGGAAAGAATCTTGGCTTTTTGCCTTGGGTCGTCGCCGCCGTTAGGTTAATGTTGCGCTGGCCCCGGCGGCGCCGGACGCGCCGGTTGCGCGCCGACTCGGGGTAAGAGGAGTGTGTCATGGCCAGTCGTACGACCGCCTCCCCGGGAACCACGTTGTTGCCGCCCGGCGTCATGAGCTTCTTCCGCCGGCGTCTGATCGAGCTCGTCGGCCTCGCGCTGTTCGCGCTCGCCGGCTACCTCGCCGTTGCGCTCGTCAGCTTCGATCCGGCGGACCCCTCGCTCAACACCGCGACGGCGCGCCCGCCCGCCAACCTAGCCGGCGCCGCCGGCGCCTACATCGCCGATTTCCTGCTGCAGGGTCTGGGCGTCGCGGCGTTCGTGCTCGTCGTTACGCCGCTCGCCTGGGGCTGGGGTCTGGTGACCCGGGGCGGTCTCGGCCGGGTCTGGCTGCGCGCGCTTCTCGTATTGCCCGCGCTGGCCGGGATCGCAGCCGGCGCGGCGGCGCTGCCAGCGCCTCAGGCGTGGCCGCTCGTCAGCGGCCTCGGCGGCGCCCTGGGCGGCCTTGCGCTCGATGCGGCGACCCCGGCCATCGCCCGCATCGGCGGCGGCGAGGCGCTGTTCGCCGTCCTCGCCTGCACCCTCGGCTTCGCCGCGTTCGCGCCCGCGCTGGGCCTCGCCCGCGCCGAATGGCGCCGGCTGGGCCGCGGGTTTCTCCGGCTCGCCGCGCTGTCCCCCGCCGCCGGACGCCGGCTGGTCTCGGTTTTCCGCCGGAATACGATCCGCGAGAACGAGACGGCGGCCCACGCCGCCCGCCGCCGGCGCATCGAACCGCGCCTGTACCGGCGGACGGCAGCCGGTGACGACGAGATGCCGGGTGGCGCACCGGAAGCGGACGCCCCGCCGCGCCGGGGTCAGCCGAAACCCGAGCGGATCGTCGCGCCGCGCGACGGCCGCCGCCCCGCGCGCCAGGAAACGCTCGATCTGGTGAGCGCCGGCGAGTACCAGCTGCCGCCGCTCAACCTTCTCACCCTGGCGCCGGAGCGGGACCCGGGCGAGGCCGACAACACCGAGGCGCTGGCGCAGAACGCCCGCCTGCTCGAGGTCGTGCTCGACGATTTCGGCGTCCGTGGCGAAATCGTCAAGGTGCGACCCGGCCCGGTCGTCACGCTCTACGAGTTCGAGCCGGCGCCCGGCACCAAGTCGTCGCGGGTGATCAGCCTGGCCGACGACATCGCCCGTTCGATGAGCGCGGTCTCGGTGCGGGTCGCGCTCATACCCGGACGCAGCGTGATCGGCATCGAGCTGCCCAACCGGCGGCGCGAGACGGTTTACCTGCGCGAACTACTCGCCGCGCCCGAGTACGAAGCGACGGTGGCGCGGCTGACGCTCGCGCTCGGCAAGGACATCGGCGGCGGCGCCGTGATGACCGATCTCGCGCGTATGCCGCATTTGCTCGTCGCCGGCACCACCGGCTCGGGCAAGTCGGTGGCGATCAACACCATGATCCTGTCGCTGGTCTATCGTTTGCCGCCCGAACAGTGCAAGTTCATCCTGATCGACCCGAAGATGCTCGAACTCTCGGTCTACGACGGCATCCCGCACCTGCTGGCGCCGGTCGTCACCGACCCGTCGAAAGCGGTGGTGGCGCTCAAGTGGGCGGTGCGCGAGATGGAAAACCGCTACCGCGCCATGTCGCGCCTCGGCGTGCGCAACATCGCCGGTTACAACAAGCGGCTCGCAGATGCGCGCGCCAAGGGCGAGACGCTCACCCGGCGGGTGCAGACCGGGTTCGACGCCGAGACCGGCGAGCCCCTGTTCGAGGAGCAGGATCTGCCCGGTGAGGCGCTGCCCAACATCGTCCTCGTGGTCGACGAGATGGCCGACCTCATGCTCGTCGCCGGCAAGGACGTGGAAGGCGCGATCCAGCGCCTCGCTCAGATGGCGCGCGCCGCCGGCATTCATCTCATCATGGCCACCCAGCGCCCTTCGGTCGACGTCATCACCGGCACGATCAAGGCGAACTTCCCGACCCGCATCAGCTTCCAGGTGACGTCGAAGATCGACAGCCGCACCATCCTCGGCGAACAGGGCGCCGAGCAGCTTCTCGGCGAGGGCGACATGCTGTTCATGTCGGCGGGCGGGCGCATCAGGCGCGTGCACGGCCCCTTCGTCAGCGACGCCGAGGTCGAGCGCGTCGCCGCCTTTCTCAAGACGCAGGGCGCGCCCGATTACGTCGAGGACATCACCGAGGACGACGATCTGCCGGTGCTCACGGGTTCGAGCGGCGATGACGTGCTCTACGACCAGGCGGTGGCACTGGTCTGCCGCGAGTGCAAGGCCTCGACGAGTTTCGTGCAGCGCCACCTGCAGATCGGCTATAACCGCGCCGCGCGCATCATCGAGCGCATGGAGGCCGAAGGGGTGGTGAGCCGCGCCAACCACGTCGGCAAGCGCGAGGTGCTGGCGCGCGACATCGACGACGACAGGATCAACTGACGGCGGCGCCCGCCCGAGCCGCCGTCGAGAAGGGTGCCGCCGTGAATCGCCGCATCGCGGGTCTCGCCGTGATCGTTCTCGTTCTCGGGCTGATGCTTTCCGGCCGCGCCGCCGGCGCCACGGCCGTCGCCGACGCGGAAACGATCGCCCGCGTCGAGAGCTACATGAACGCGCTCACCACGCTGCGCGCCCGCTTCGTTCAGGTCGCCCAGGACGGCGGCGTGAGCGAGGGCACGCTGTACATGATGCGCCCGGGGCGCCTGCGTATCGAGTACGCGCCACCGTCGCAGGTGCTGATGGTCGCCGACGGGGTCATGCTCACTTACGTCGACCGCGAAATCGGCCAGATCAGCCAGATGCCGCTCAGCGAAACGCCAGCGGGCGTGCTTGTCGGCGAGAAGCTCCGGCTTTCGGGCGACATCACGGTGAGCGAGATAACCCATGACGCCGCGATCGTCCGCGTGACGCTGACGCGCACACGCGATCCGGACGCGGGCGCGCTCACCTTGGTGTTCACCGAAAAACCGTTCGATCTGCGCCAGTGGATCGTCGTCGATCCCCAAGGCTTTTCGACCCGCGTGACGCTGTTCGACGCCCGGCGCGGCCTGCCGCTCAACCCGGCGCTGTTCGCCACCCCGGCGCCGATTCCGTCCGCCGACGAAGGACGATGAGCCGGACGCGGCCCGCGCCGGCGTGGGAGAGCGCCGATCCCGCCGACTGACGCGGCGCGCGCCGCCGCGCCTCGCTGGCACCGACGGGTATGGCGGCTCGCCGGGCCGATCATCGTGTCGAACATCACGATTCCGCTGCTCGGCGCCGTCGATACCGCGGTGGTCGGGCACCTGCCCGAGGCCTATTACCTCGGCGCCGTCGCCATCGGCGCGATGATTTTCAACTTCCTCTACTGGGGTTTCGGCTTTCTGCGCATGAGCACGACGGGCTTCACCGCCCAGGCGCAGGGCGCGGACGACGCCGACGAGTTGCGCGCGACGCTGGCGCGCGCGCTGATCATCGCCGCGGCGGTGGCGCTCGCGATCCTGGCGCTGCAAACGCCGGTGCTGGCGGCGGCGATGGCGCTGGTCCAGGCGAGCGCCGAGGTCGAGCAGCACGCGCGCGCCTACTACGGCATCCGGATCTGGGGCGCGCCGGCGGCGCTCGGCAACTATGTCGTGCTCGGCTGGTTTCTCGGCATGCAGAACGCGCGTGCCGGGCTGCTGCTGCAGGTCGTTATCAACGGCCTCAACATCGTCCTCGACCTGGTTTTCGTCGTCGGTCTCGGCCTCGGCGTCGAAGGCGTGGCGCTGGCGACGATCATCGCCGAGTACTCGGGCCTCGCGCTCGGCGCGGCGATGGTCCTCGTCACGCTCGGACGCCTGGGCGGACGCTGGCGGCTCGCGCGCATGGTCGATGCGCGACGGCTCAGGCGCATGGCCGGCGTCAACCGCGACATTTTCCTGCGTACCCTGTGCCTGATCTCGGCCTTCGCCTACCTCACCGCGCGGGGCGCGCGCATGGGCGACGTGGTCCTCGCGGCGAACGCGGTGTTGCTCAACATGGTGACGTTCATAGCCTACGCCCTCGACGGCTTCGCCCACGCCGCCGAAGCGCTGATCGGACGCGCCGTCGGCGCCCGCGACCGCCGGGCCTTCGACGGCGCGGTGCGTGCCTCGACCCTGTGGGCGCTGCTGTTTTCGGCCGCCTTCTCCGCCGCCTATCTCGCGCTCGGGCCGGCGATCGTCGATGTGCTGACCAGCGTCGCCGAGGTGCGCGCCGCGGCCCGCGACCTGCTGTGGTGGATGGTGGCGGCGCCGCTGGTCTCGATCTGGAGCTACCAGCTCGACGGCATCTTCATCGGCGCCACGCGCTCGCCCGAAATGCGCAACGCGATGTTCGTCTCGCTCGCCGTCTATCTCGCTGCGGTCGAACTGCTGACGCCGCACTGGGGCGCCCACGGCCTGTGGCTCGCGTTTACCATCTTCATGGCGGCGCGCGGGGTGACCCTTGCTTTCTACTTCCCGCGCATCGGACGCGCGATCGAAGCGCGGCGCTGAACCTCAGCCGCCGCCGCGCCGGTTGATCGGATAGGCGCCGACGGCGCCGCGAAAGGGCTGTGCCAGCATGCGGTCGAGGCGCAGCTCCTGCGCTTCGCGGAACTGCTCGATGCCGATGGTCATGCCGTCGTGCCCCGCCGCCGGCTGGGCGCGATAGGTGCCGAACAGCCGGTCCCACCACGGCAGGTTGAAGCCGAAGTTGCTGTTGGTCTCGTGCGGCACGACCGAATGGTGGACGCGGTGCATGTCGGGGGTGACGACGAACCGGCGCAGCCAACGGTCGGCGCCCGCCGGTATCGCCAGGTTGCCGTGGTTGAACATTGCGGTGGCGTTGAGCAGCACCTCGAACACCAGGACGCCGAGCGCCGGCGGGCCCAGCGCCGCCACCACCGCCAGCTTGATCGCCATGGAGAGCAGGATCTCGATCGGGTGGAAACGCGCGCCGGTGGTGACGTCGAAGTCGAGGTCGGCGTGGTGCATGCGGTGCAGCCGCCACAGCGCCGGCACCGCGTGGAACACGACGTGCTGCAGATAGATCGCGAAGTCGAGCAGCGCGACCGACAGCGCGACCGAAAGCGCCAACGGGAGACCCAGGTTGTTGAGCAGTCCCCAGCCGCGCGCTTCGGCGAACAGCGCGAGTCCGACCGCGGCGGTGGGGAAAGCCAGCCGGAGGAGAAGCGCATTGAGGACGACGACCCCGATATTGCCGGGCCAGCGGGCGCGCCGCGGCCACCCGCGCGCCCGGCGCGGCGCCAGCGTCTCCCCCGCGGCGATCAGCGCGAAGACTCCGAAGAAGAAACCCAGCCGGATCGCCGGCTCGTTCGCCAGAATGGTCGCGCCCCAAGTCTCGTCCATGGCGGACATCTTCGGCCGCCGCGGCGCATTCGTCCAGCCCGCGTCGACCCGGATCGAAGCCGCTCCGCCGCGCGCGCGACATCGCGGTGACGTTCTGACGCGCCGCAAGATATGGCGTCGCCACACCTCTCTTGCCGCGCCGAGGCAAGCGTGCTAGCCACTAACGCCATGACGGCTCACGACTCTTTGCCGGTCGTCGGGATCCCTGCGGACGTCCGCACGATCGATATCCACCCGTTTCACGCGGTCGGCGAGAAATACATCAACGCCGTCGCCCACGGCGCCGGCGCGCTGCCGCTGCTGCTGCCGGCGGTGGGCGAAGGCCACGACCTCGCGGCGCTCGACGACCGCTTCGCCGTCGAGGAATGGATCGCGCGCCTCGACGGCCTGTTTCTGCCCGGCAGTCCGTCGAACGTCGAACCGCAGCGCTATGGCGGACCGCCGAGCGCCGCGGGTACGCTGTACGACGCCCAGCGCGATGCGACCGCGCTGCCGCTGATCGAGGCGGCGTTCGACGCCGGTCTGCCGCTGCTCGCCGTGTGCCGCGGCATACAGGAGCTCAACGTCGCGCTCGGCGGCACGCTGCACCAGCGGCTCTGGGACGTCCCCGGCCTGATCGAGCACCGCGCCGATACCGCGCTGCCGCGCGAACGCATGTACGATCCGGCGCATCGCGTCGCGCTCGCCGCCGACGGAGAGATCGCCCGCATTACCGGCGCCCGCGAACTCGAAGTCAACTCGCTGCACGGCCAGGGTCTCGATGCGATCGCCGATCGCCTCGCGGTCGAAGCCACGGCGCCCGACGGTCTCGTCGAGGCGGTGCGCGTCAAGGACGCCAGGGCCTTCGCCCTCGGCGTCCAGTGGCATCCCGAGTGGCAGGTGCGCGAAACCCCCCATCATCTGGCCCTGTTCGCGGCCTTCGGCGACGCCTGCCGCGCCCGCGCCGCGGCCCGTCAACAACCGGCGTTTCATGGAAGAGTGGCTTAAAAAGCGGCGCGTCACCGAGGTCGAGTGTCTGGTTCCGGATCTGACCGGCATCCCCCGCGGCAAGATCCTGCCGGCGAACAAGTTCGTCAAAAGCCTCCGGGACCGCTCGCTCAGGCTGCCCGAGCAGATCTTCATCCAAACGGTCACCGGCGAGTGGCTGCTCGCCGACGAGGACCCGACCGACCCGACGGTGCCCGACGTCTACCTCGAACCCGACCCTTCGAGCCTGCGCATGGTGCCGTGGTACGAAGAGCCGACGGCGCAGGTCATCCACGATTGTGTCTACGCCGACGGCGCGCCGGTGGGCATGGCGCCGCGCCGGGTGTTGCGCCGGGTGATCGAACTCTATGACGAACGCGGCTGGCGGCCGGTGGTCGCGCCCGAGCTCGAATTCTTCCTGGTCGCGACCAACGCCGACCCCGATTATCCGCTCGAGCCGCCGGTCGGCCGCTCGGGCCGGCCCGAGACCGGCCGCCAGTCCTACGGCATCGACGCGGTCAACGAGTTCGACCCGCTGTTCGAGGACGTCTATGACTACTGCGAGGCGCAGGAGATCGACATCGACACCCTGACCCACGAGGCGGGCGCGGCGCAGATGGAGATCAATTTCGAGCACGGCGACGCCCTGCGCGCCGCCGACGACGCCATGCTGTTCAAGCGCACCGTCCGCCAGGCGGCGTTGCGCCACAAGGTCTACGCCACGTTCATGGCCAAGCCGATGGAGAACGAGCCCGGTTCGTCGATGCACATTCACCAGAGCGTCGTCGACAAGAAGACCGGGCGCAACCTGTTCGCCACCAGGAACGGACGCGATTCGAAGCTCTTCCTCTCGCACATCGCCGGGCTTCAGAAGTTCCTGCCCGCCGCCATGCCGCTGCTCGCCCCCAACGTCAACTCTTTCCGCCGGCTGCAACGCTATTCCGACGCGCCGATCAACGTGCACTGGGGACGCGAGAACCGCACCGTGGGCTTCCGCGTGCCCAATTCGGGACCCTCGGCGCGGCGCGTTGAAAACCGCGTCGCCGGCGCCGACGTCAATCCCTACCTCGCCATCGCCGCGTCGCTCGCCTGCGGCTACCTCGGCATGGTCAACGGCCTCGAGCCGAGCAAGCCGATCCAGGGTTCGGGCTATGACCGCGCCCACGGCCTGCCGCGCCACCTGCTCGACGCGCTCGACAAGTTCCGCGCCAGCAAGTCCCTGCGCGAGGTGCTCGGCGAGGATTTCGTCAAGGTGGTGATCGCGGTCAAACAGGCCGAGCACGGCGCCTACCAGCGCGTCATCTCGTCATGGGAGCGCGAGCATCTGCTGCT
>JBHHZM010000007.1:0-42666 GCA_046758065.1 Alphaproteobacteria bacterium
ACGTAACGCTGCTGAGCGAAGACCTGCCCGGATCTCCTTCGGCAGCGTCGTCGGCCGGGCCGCGAACGCGACCGCACCCGTCGGCGCAACGCGCACAGGACGATGGGGGCGCGGCGGACACGCCAACGACAACCGCCGAGCCGGACGTGACACCGCCGCCCAAGGCCGTGCGCGAGGCGAAAGCCGTTCGCACGACCCTCCATGACGAGGCGGCGTTGGAGCCGCCGCCCCCGCCGCCACCGCCCAAGCCGGCTCGTCCGGCCGCCACACCCGTCCCGGTCGTGCCGTCGAGCGTCGCGACAGAACCCGAGGTCGCGGTCGCGCCGATGCCGGCCGACCCCGTTCAATCGGCGGCCGCGTCCGCTCCCGTCGCGCCGCCGAAAGCCGTCAAGGCGCCCGAAACCAAAGTCGCGATCGCGCCCCGGCCGGCCGCTTTCGTCGACGTTTCGGACACGCCGCCGGCACCGCGCGAACCGGCAAGCGGTGGCTTGGCCCGGCTGAGCCCGGACTATGACAAAGGCGTGCCTTCGCCCGCCGGCGACAGGGAGGCGGCCGGCGCGGCGCTCGCCGGCAACCCTCCGCCGGAGTATCCGTATCTGGCGCGCCGGCGGGGGATCGAGGGGAGCGTCGTGGTCGGGGTCACGGTGTTGTCCGACGGCTATCCGCAACGCGTGTGGGTGATCGCGAGCAGCGGCCACGGAATCCTCGACCGCGCGGCCGCGACGGCGGTGCGAAAATGGAAGTTCATCGCCGCCCGGCGACGCGGCGCGCCAGTCGCCGCCTCGATCGAGGTGCCCATTACCTTCAGGCTCGAAGACTGACTGACCGCCACGGTTAACAGCGCCGGCCGGCGGGGCTATATTGTGACGCCCGGTTCCCGCCGCCGGGTCGCGCACGTCTTTTCCAGGGAGAACTCGCCATGAAACTGCAGGATACCAGCCTGTTCCGCCAGCAATGCTACATCGACGGCGCGTGGCTCGACGCCGATTCGGGCGCCACCATCGACGTCACCAACCCGGCCTCGGGCGCGGTCCTCGGCACCATACCGAAGATGGGCGCGGACGAGACCCGCCGCGCCATCGAGGCGGCGAACCGCGCCTATCCCGCATGGCGCGCCAGGACCGCGAAGGAACGCGCCCAGATCCTGCGCCGGCTGTTCGACCTGATGATGGCGAACCAGGAGGACCTGGCGACGCTGATGACCGCCGAGCAGGGCAAGTCGATGACCGAATCGCGCGGCGAGATCGCCTACGGCGCGGCGTTCGTCGAGTGGTTCGCCGAGGAAGGCAAGCGCACCTACGGCGACGTCATCCCCCAGACGATTTCCGACCGGCGCATCGTGGTGATCAAGGAACCGGTCGGCGTCGTCGCCTCGATCACGCCGTGGAATTTTCCCAGCGCCATGATCACCCGCAAGGTCGGCCCGGCACTCGCCGCCGGCTGCACCGTCGTCGCCAAGCCGGCGACCGCGACGCCCTACTCGGCGCTGGCGCTGGCCGAACTCGGCGAGCGCGCCGGCCTGCCCGCCGGGGTGTTCAACATCGTCACCGGTTCGTCGGGCGCCATCGGCGGCGAGCTGACGGCCAACCCCATCGTGCGCAAGCTTACCTTCACCGGCTCGACCGCGGTCGGCAAGCAGCTGATGGAGCAATGCGCCGGCACGGTGAAGAAGGTCTCGATGGAACTCGGCGGGCACGCGCCTTTCATCGTTTTCGACGACGCCCAGATCGACGCCGCGATCGCCGGCGCCATGGCGTCGAAGTACCGCAACTCGGGCCAGACCTGCGTCTGCGCCAACCGTTTCCTGGTGCAGGACGGGGTCTACGACGCGTTCGCCGAAAAGTTCGCTGCGGCGGCGAGCAAGCTGGTCGTTGGCGACGGCTTCGAGCCCGGTGTCCAGCAGGGGCCGCTGATCGACTCGGCGGCGGTCGAGAAGGCCGAAGAACACGTCGAGGACGCGGTCGCCAAGGGCGCCAGGGTGCTCACCGGCGGCAAGCGCCACGCGCTCGGCGGCAATTTCTTCGAACCCACCGTGCTCGGCGACGCCAACACCCAGATGAAGATCGCCCACGAGGAAACCTTCGGGCCGGTGGCGCCGCTGTTCCGTTTCTCCACCGAAGAGGAGGCGATCACCATCGCCAACGACACCGAGTTCGGCCTCGCCGCCTATTTCTACAGCCGCGACATCGGCCGCATCTGGCGCGTCGCCGAGGCGCTCGAATACGGCCTCGTCGGCGTCAACGAGGGCATCATCTCGACCGAGGTGGCGCCGTTCGGCGGCATGAAGGAATCGGGGGTGGGACGCGAAGGCGCGCACCACGGGATCGACGAATACCTCGAAGTCAAATACCTCTGCATGGGCGGGGTCGATCGTTGAGCGCCGAGCGCCGGGGTAAGGCGGTGTACGACTTCGACTTCTTCGTCATCGGCGGCGGTTCGGGCGGGGTGCGCGCGGCGCGCATCGCCGCCAACCACGGGGCGCGCGTCGCGGTCGCCGAGGAGCGCTATCTCGGCGGCACCTGCGTCAACGTCGGCTGCGTGCCCAAGAAGCTGCTGGTCTACGCCGCGCACTTCGCCGAGGACTTCGAGGACGCCGCCGGCTTCGGCTGGGAGGTGGGCGAGCGGCGCTTCGACTGGGCGCGGCTGATCGCCAACAAGGACGCCGAGATCGCCCGGCTCAACGGCATCTACCGGCGCATGCTCGAAGGCAGCGGCGTCGAGATCATCGAGGGCCACGCCCGGCTCGCCGACCGCCATACGGTGACGATCGACGCGCGCCGCTGCACCGCTCAATACGTCCTGATCGCCACCGGGGGCTGGCCCGCGGTGCCCGACATTCCGGGCGCCGAGCACGCCATCACCTCGAACGAGGCGTTTCATCTCGACCGCCTGCCCGAACGCGTGGCGATCATCGGCGGCGGCTACATCGCGGTCGAGTTCGCCGGCATCTTCCACGGCCTCGGGGCCGAGGTCGTCCAGCTTTATCGTGGGCCGCTGTTCCTGCGGGGCTTCGACGACGACGTGCGCGCGACGCTCGCCGAGGAGATGGCGAAGAAGGGGATCGATCTGCGCTTCAACGCCAACGTCGCGCGCATCGACAAGGCGGACGGGATGTTGCGCGCGACGCTCGACGACGGCGCGGCGATCGAGGCCGAACGGGTGATGTACGCCACCGGACGCGCCCCGCTCAGCCGCGATCTCGGGCTCGAGGAAGCCGGCGTCGCGCTCAACCCGAAGGGCGCGGTGGTGGTCGACGACTATTCGCGCAGCTCGGTCGAGAACATCTTCGCGGTCGGCGACATCACCGACCGGGTCAACCTGACGCCGGTCGCCATCCGCGAAGGCCACGCCGTCGCCGAAACGCTGTTCAACGACGCGCCAACCAGGCCCGACCACGAAAACGTTCCTTCGGCGGTGTTCAGCCAGCCCGCCATCGGCGCCGTCGGTCTCACCGAGGCGGCGGCGTGCGCCCGCTATGGCGCGGTCGACGTCTACAAATCGACCTTCAAGCCGATGAAGCACACCCTGAGCGGGCGCGACGAGCGCACCATGATGAAGCTGATCGTCGATCGCGCCAGCGACCGCGTGGTCGGCGTTCACATGGTCGGACCCGAAGCGGGCGAGATCATCCAGGGTATCGCCATCGCGGTGAAATGCGGCGCCACCAAGGCGCAGTTCGACGCCACCGTCGGCATCCACCCGACTTTGGCCGAGGAGTTTGTCACCATGCGCGAGAAAGCGCCCGACCCCCTGCCCGAGGGTCGCGACTGCGTGCCCGCCTGACGCCGCCGGCGCGTCCGGACCGCCCCGACCAGCCCCGACAGCCCTGACCAGCCCCAAGAGGGGCGCCCGACACCCCCGAAAACGCTTGAAATTGGCTGGCAAAGCCAAACAATTCAGCGTATAGGCTGGAGATTCTGGGTGTAAACTCGAAGAACACGAGGTTCCGAGGTCCGCGATGTCAAAGAACTGGACGCCCGAAAGCTGGCGCGGATTGCCCATCAGGCAGCAGCCGGCCTACCCCGACCCGGCGGGGCTCAACGCCGTGGAGAACAGGCTCAAGAGGCTGCCGCCGCTGGTCTTCGCCGGGGAGGCGCGGCGATTGCGCCATCAACTCGGTGAGGTCGCGGAGGGGCGCGCGTTCCTGTTGCAGGGCGGCGACTGCGCCGAGAGCTTCGCCGAGTTCCACCCCGACAACATCCGCGACACCTTCCGCGTGCTGTTGCAGATGGCGGTGGTGCTGACCTACGGGGCGGTCCGCCCGGTGGTCAAGGTCGGACGCATGGCGGGCCAGTTCGCCAAGCCGCGCTCGGCCGACAGCGAGGTGCGCGACGGGGTCGAACTGCCGAGCTACCGCGGCGACATGATCAATGCGATGGACTTCACGGCCGAGGCGCGGGTTCCCGATCCCGAACGCCTGATCCAGGCCTACAGCCAGTCGGCCTCGGCGCTCAACCTGCTGCGCGCGTTCGCCCAGGGCGGCTACGCCGACCTTCGCGAGGTGCACCGCTGGAACCAGGGCTTCGTCGCACGCAGCCCGCAGGGCGAACGTTACCGGGAGCTTGCCGACCGGCTTACCGAAACGCTCGATTTCATGGCCGCCTGCGGGCTTACCGCGGAGACCGCGCCGCAGATTCGCGAAACCGAGTTCTTCACCTCGCACGAAGCGCTGCTTCTCCCTTACGAGCAGGCGCTGACCCGGATCGACAGCACATCGGGCGACTGGTACGACTGCTCGGCCCACATGCTGTGGGTCGGCGACCGCACCCGTCAGTCCGACGGGGCGCACATCGAATTCCTGCGCGGCATCCAGAACCCCGTGGGGCTCAAGGCGGGGCCGACGATCGCCGCGGACGACCTGTTGCGACTGATCGACGTCCTCAACCCAAGCAACGAGCCGGGCCGGCTCACCATCATCGCCCGCATGGGCGCCGATAAGGTCGAGACGCATCTGCCACCGCTGGTGCGCGCGATTAAGCGCGAGGGCCGCCCGGTGGTGTGGGCCTGCGATCCCATGCATGGCAACACGATCAAGTCCTCGACCGGCTACAAGACCCGCGCCTTCGACAGGATTCTCGCCGAGGTTCGCGGTTTCTTCGCCGTTCATCTTGCCGAGGGCACCTACGCGGGCGGGGTTCATTGCGAAATGACCGGCCAGGACGTCACCGAATGCATCGGCGGTGCCCAGGCGATCACCGAGCACGGCCTCGCCGACCGCTATCACACCCATTGCGACCCGCGACTCAACGCCTCGCAGGCCCTGGAGCTGGCTTTTCTCATTGCCGAGGCGTTGAAAAAGGAGCGAGCGGGTGGGGCGCGCATCGCCGCAGCGTCCTGAGGACGAAACGGGCTGCACGGCGAAGACCGCGGCGTCCGGGGGGGAGTCCCCGCGTCGGGCCGGATCGGGCGAGAGCGACCAAGACCGCGAGATCGACCGTAACACCGACCACTATTTCAAGCGGACCAAGCGCGTCGTCGCCCGCTTCGGCGACCGGCCCGTTACCTACACGGTGTTCATGCGGCGCCCGGTTTGTTTCGCGCCGCGGCTCATGCTGAGCTGGCTCAACGACGTTGCGGCGGCGCGCGGCACGGCGTTCACGATCGAGCCCAATTTCGACGAAGGCGACTGGGTGGGTGCCGGCGAGCCGTTGCTCTACATCACCGGCTCGATGGTCGATCTCGTCGATCTCGAGACCATCCATCTGCAGAAGCTGGGTCCGGCATGCGTCGCCGCCTACAACGCCTACGCCGTCTGCGCGGCCTTGCCCGAGGTCGGCTTTCTCGCCATGGACGCGCGCCATTGCGCCGGCTTCGAGATGGCCGAGATGATGGCCTACGCGGCGAGCGTCGGCTCCGAAAAGGCCAAGCGCGAACTCGGCGCCGTCGGTTTCGTGGGCAACGCCACCGACGCCACGGCGCATTACTTCGGCAATCCGCGCGGCCTCGGCACCATGCCGCACGCGCTCATCGGCTACGCCGGTTCGACGGTGCGCGCCGCCGAGATGTTTCACGAGACCTACCCCGACGACAACCTCACGGTGCTGATCGACTATTTCGGTCGCGAAGTGAGCGATTCGATCGAGGTCTGCCGGCGCTTCCCCGAGCTCACGGCCGAGGGCCGGCTCGCCGTCCGCATCGATACCCACGGCGGACGGTTCGTCGAAGGGCTCGACACCGCCGTGTCCTACGCGGTGCTCGAACGCCACGTTCCCGAAGCGGTGCGGCGCTATCGCACCGAGACCGAGCTGCACTGGCTCGTCGGCACCGGCGTGACGGCGGCGGCGATCTACCACCTGCGCGACAGCCTCGACGAGGCCGGCTTCGACAAGGTGAAGATCGTGGCGAGCTCGGGCTTCAACGTCGCCAAGTGCAAGGTGATGGCGAGCGTGAACGCCCCGGTCGATCTCATCGGCACCGGGTCCTTCCTGCCCGAGAGCTGGCCCGAGACCTACGCCACCGCCGACATCGTCGCCTACGACGGCGAACCGCGGGTCAAGCTCGGCCGCGAGTTCCTGCTGCGCAAGACGTGAGCGCGGGGCGTGGGTCCGCCGTATTTCCTGGACGAGGCATCTGATATCGTTCGTCAGCGATAAGACGCCCCATGACCGACACACTCGCCATCGCGCTGGCCCAGATCAACCCGACCGTCGGCGACGTCGACGGCAACGTCGCCAGGCTGCTGGCCGTGCGCGACGAGGCGGCCGAAGGCGGCGCCGACCTCGTCGTCTTCCCGGAGCTCGTGGTCGTCGGCTATCCGCCCGAGGACCTGGTTCTCAAGCCGGCGCTTCAGTCGCGCGCCGAGGCGGCGATCGAGACGCTGGCCGGAAAGACCGGCGACGGTGGTCCGGCGATGCTGGTGGGCGCGCCGCGACGCGAGAACGGCCGGCTCTACAACGCGAGCTATCTCATGGACGCGGGCAAGGTGACGGCGACGCGGCTCAAAAGCGAGCTGCCAAACTACGGCGTGTTCGACGAAAAGCGCGTCTTCTCGGCGGGGCCGCTTCCGGGTCCGGTGGCGTTCAGGGGCGTGCCTCTCGGGGTGATGATCTGCGAGGACATGTGGCGCTCCGAGGTTACCGAGTGCCTCGAGGAATCGGGCGCCGAGATTCTGATCGTCATCAACGGCTCGCCGTTCGACGTGCAAAACGTCGACGAGCGTCTTGGGCGCGCCGTCGCCCGGGTCACCGAATCGGGACTGCCGCTGATCTACGTCAATCAGGTCGGCGGCCAGGACGAACTGGTGTTCGACGGCGCTTCCTTCGTGCTCGACGCCGAGCGCAACCTTTGCGCACAGGCCGCGGGCTGGCGCGAAGACGTGTTGCTGACACGCTGGCGGCTCGGCAACGACGGGCGCTGGACCTGCGCGAAGGGCCGGATCGCGCCGACGGTGGAAGGGCCGGCCGCCGTCTATCAGGCGATGATGACGGGTCTGCGCGACTACGTTGGCAAGAACGGTTTTCCCGGGGTCGTCCTCGGCCTCTCGGGCGGCATCGATTCGGCGTTCAGCGCGGCGGTCGCGGTCGATGCGCTCGGGGCCGACGGGGTGCGCTGCCTGATGATGCCGTCGCGCTATACCTCGCAGGCCTCGCTCGACGACGCCGCCGACTGCGCCACCCGCCTCGGCGTCCGCCTTGAGCGGGTGGATATCGAACCCGGTGTGGGCGCATTCGGCGACATGCTCGGCGGGCTGTTCGCCGGGCGCGAGGCGGACGTGACCGAGGAAAACCTCCAGGCGCGCCTGCGCGGCGCCATCCTGATGGCGGCAAGCAACAAGTTCGGACAGATGGTACTGACCACCGGCAACAAGTCCGAGATGTCGGTGGGCTACGCCACGCTCTACGGCGACATGTGCGGCGGCTATTCGGTGCTCAAGGACGTCTACAAGACCGCCGTCTTCGCGCTCGCGCGCTGGCGCAACCAAAACCTGCCCCAAGGCGCCAAGGGGCCGAACGCGGCGGTCATCCCCGAATCGATCATCGCCAAGCCGCCCTCGGCGGAGCTGCGCGCCGATCAGACCGACCAGGACACGCTGCCGCCTTACGACGTGCTCGACGACATTCTCGAACGCCTGATCGAGCACGAGGAGAGCGTTGCCGATATCGCCGCTCGCGGCCATCCGCCCGAGGTGGTGCGCCGCGTCTCGCGCATGCTCGACGGGGCCGAATACAAGCGCCGCCAGGCGCCGCCCGGCGTCAAGATCACCCACCGCGCCTTCGGTCGCGACCGCCGCTATCCGATTACCAATCGCTTCCGCGACGGCGCATGACCGTCGTTACCCGTTTCGCCCCCAGCCCGACCGGTCGGTTGCATGTCGGCAACGCCCGCGTCGCGCTGGTCAACTGGCTTTTCGCGCGCAACAACGGAGGGCGTTTTATCCTCCGCCTCGACGATACCGACGCCGAGCGATCGACGGCCGAATACGCCGCGGCGATCGAGGACGACCTCGCGTGGCTGGGGCTCGAATACGATGAACGCCACCGGCAGTCCGAACGTCGCGACCGTTACGCCGCGGCGTTCGACGGGCTGGTCGCGGCGGGCCGCGTCTACGCTTGCTACGAGAGCGCGGAGGAACTCGCCGAAAAGCGCCGTCGGCAGCAGGCGCGCAACCGGCCGCCGGTCTACGACCGCGCCGCGCTCGGCCTGAGCGATGCGGACAGGAAAGCGCTCGAAGCCGAGGGCAGGCAGCCCCACTGGCGCTTCCGGCTCGACGACGGTGCGGTCGTCTGGGACGATCTCGCACAGGGGGCCAAGCGGTTTCCGAGCAACAGCTTCAGCGATCCCGTGATCCTGCGCGCCGACCGGCGGCCGACCTATACGCTCGCCTCGGTGGTCGACGACGCCGAACTCGGCGTCAACCACGTCATCCGCGGCGAGGACCACGTCGCCAACACCGCGGTTCAGATCCAGATATTCGCGGCGCTCGGGGCCGCGCTCCCCGCTTTTGCGCATCTGCCGCTGCTGACCGATGCGGAAGGGCGCAACCTGTCGAAGCGTGCCGGCAGCCTCTCGCTCGGCGCTTTGCGCGCCCGCGGGATCGAGCCGATGGCGCTCAACAGCCTGCTCGCCCGGCTCGGTACGGCGGATCCGGTCGCGCCGCGGATCGCCCTCGGCGACCTGATCGACGGCTTCGACCTCGGACGCTTCGGCCGCGCCGCGCCGCGTTTCGACGAGGCCGAGCTCGAACGCCTCAACGCCAGGGTTCTGCACCTCATGCCGTTCGCGGCGGTGGCCGAAAGACTTGCCGCGATGGACCTCGCCGCGGCCGACGAGACGTTCTGGAATGCGGTCAGGCCGAACCTCGCCCGCATCGACGACGCGAAAACATGGTGGCGGGTCTGCCACGGCGCGATCCGGCCGGTGATCGACGATCCGGCCGTCACCGCCCGCGCCGCCGAGTTGCTGCCCGCCGGCGCCTGGGACGGCGCCACCTGGAAGCTATGGACCGAGGCGGTCTCGCGCGCGACCGGGCGCCGCGGCAAGGCCCTTTTCCGGCCGCTCAGGCTCGCGCTCACCGGGCGCGAACATGGACCCGAGCTGAAGAATCTGCTACCGATTATCGGCCGCGCCCGCGCCGAAGCGCGGCTGCGCGGCGAGACCGCCTGACGTTCCCGATAACCGCCGACGAGCCCGTGGCCCTTTATCTCTACAACACCCGCGCGCGCGAGAAGCAGAAGTTCGAGCCGGTCGATCCCGGTCGCGTGCGAATGTACGTCTGCGGGCCCACGGTCTACGACCGGGCGCATATCGGCAACGCGCGCCCGGTGATCGTGTTCGACGTGCTCTACCGCTTGCTCAGGCGGCTCTACGGCGAGAATAATGTGACCTACGTGCGCAACATCACCGACGTCGACGACAAGATCAACGCGGCGTCGAAGGAGAGCGGCGAGCCGATCGAATCGCTCACCGCCCGCACCACGCGGATGTTCCACGAGGACATGGCGGCGCTCGGCGCGCTGCCGCCCGACTTTGAACCGCGGGCGACCGACCACGTCGCCGAAATGGTCGCGATGACCGAGACGCTGCTCGGCCAAGGCCACGCCTACGAGGCCGACGGCCACGTGCTGTTCCACGTTCCGTCGATGCCGGGCTACGGCGGGCTTTCGCATCGTAGTCTGGAGGAAATGATCGCGGGCGCCCGCGTCGAGGTGGCGCCCTACAAGAAGCACCCGGCCGATTTCGTGCTGTGGAAGCCGTCGAGCGACGATCTTCCCGGCTGGGACAGCCCCTGGGGCCGGGGGCGACCGGGCTGGCATCTCGAATGCTCGGTGATGAGCGAGAAGTATCTTGGCGTTCCCTTCGACATTCACGGCGGCGGTCAGGACCTGATCTTCCCGCACCACGAGAACGAACGCGCCCAGAGCCTGTGCGCCCACGGGATCGAAATCTTCGCCAACTACTGGGTGCACAACGGCTTCGTCAACATGGGCGAGAAGATGTCGAAGAGCCTCGGCAATATCGTCACCGTCGAGGACGTGCTGAAGAGCGTCAACGGCAAGGGCGAGGTGGCGCGCCTGATGATGCTCTCTACCCACTACCGCAAGCCACTCGACTGGACCGCACTTGGGGTGAGGGATGCTAAAAAGAAATTAGACCATTGGTACAAGGCTTTGCTTTTGGCGAAGGAGGCGCAAATCGAGCTATTACCGGCACAACAGGCGCCTGTTCAGGTTCTAGGTGCGCTTGAGGATGATCTAAATACCCCTCTTGCGATCTCATACTTAGACGAGATTGCCGGTAATCTACATACAGCCAATTCGATGGATCGGACACAACAACAACAACGTGAAAGTAGTAAGTTATTGGCCGGAGGTATATTGCTCGGGCTTTTGCAGCACGACCCAGAAGAATGGTTTCATCGAATTGAAACTCCTGCGGCCCAACTTCGGATTGAGGGATATCCACCTGTGATTGCTAATCGACCAAGCGAAGAGTGGATTAATCAGCGCAAGACCGAGCGAGAAATGGCCAGAGCGGCACGCGATTTTGCTGCGGCTGATCGTATCCGTGACGAGTTGTTGGCCATGGGCATAATTCTTGAGGACAAACCCGATGGCACTTCTCGTTGGAAGTGGGCGTAGTAAGGTTGCGCCATGACGGCGGAACGCATCTGGCTGTTCGATACCACGCTGCGCGACGGGGCGCAGACGCAGGGCGTCGATTTCAGCGTCCACGACAAGGCGACGATCGCCCGCGAACTCGACCGCCTCGGCATCGATTACGTCGAAGGCGGCTGGCCCGGCGCCAACGCCACCGACGACACTTTCTTCGCCGACCCGCCGACGCTCGAACGCTCGCGCCTCACCGCCTTCGGCATGACGCGGAGACCCGGGCGCAGCACCGAGAACGATCCCGGTCTCGCCGCAGTCTCCGGATGCAGCGCCGCCGCCGTCTGCCTCGTCGGCAAGGCCTGGGATTTCCACGTCGACGTCGCACTCGGGGCCGCGCCCGAGGAGAACGTCGCCATGATCGGCGACAGCGTTGCCCACCTCGGCGGCAAAGGGAAGGAAGCGCTGTTCGACGCCGAGCACTTCTTCGACGGCTACAAGGCCAACCGCGATTACGCCATGGCCTGCGTCAAGGCGGCGTACGACGCGGGCGCGCGCTGGATTGTCCTGTGCGACACCAACGGCGGCGCGCTGCCGCACGAAATCAGCGATATCGTCGCCAAGGTTTGCCAAGTCATCCCCGGCGACCGCCTCGGCATCCACTGCCACAACGACACCGAGAACGCGGTCGCCAACAGCCTCGCCGCGGTGCGCGCCGGCGCGCGCATGGTGCAGGGCACGATCAACGGCCTCGGCGAACGCTGCGGCAACGCCAATCTGGTCTCGCTGATCCCGACGCTCAAGCTCAAGCTGGGCTTCGAGACCGGGGTCGGCGACGAGGACCTGCGCCATCTCACCCGCAGTTCGCGCCTGCTCGACGAGATCCTGAACCGGGCGCCCGACCGTCACGCGCCTTACGTCGGCGCCGCCGCCTTCGCCCATAAAGGCGGTTTGCACGCCTCGGCGGTGCAAAAGGATCCCCGCTCGTACGAACATGTCGCGCCCGAGGTGGTGGGAAACCGCCGCCACATCGTGGTTTCCGAGCAGTCGGGGCGGGCCAACCTGCTCGCCCGGCTCGCCGAGGTCGGGATCGAAGCCGCTGCCGATCATCCCAAGCTGCCGCGCCTCCTCGAAGAAGTGAAGTCGCGCGAGTTCGCGGGCTACACCTACGACGGCGCCGAGGCGAGCTTCGAACTGCTGGCGCGGCGCGCGCTCGGCGACGTACCCGAGTTCTTCCACGTCGACAGCTATCGCGTGCTCGTCGAGCGCCGCTACAACGCCGTCGGCAAGCTGATCACCCTGTCCGAGGCGACGGTCAAGGTGACGGTGAACGGCGAACGGCTGATGTCGGTGGCCGAAGGCAACGGTCCGGTCGACGCCCTCAACGCCGCGCTGCGCAAGGACCTCGGCATGTACTCGCCGTATCTCGAAGATCTGCGCCTTGTCGACTACAAGGTCCGTATCCTGTCGGCGAACCTCGGCACCGCGGCGATCACGCGGGTGATGATCGAAAGCGGCGACGATTCGGGTGATACCTGGTCGACGGTCGGCGTCTCCGACAACATCATCGACGCCTCGTTCAACGCGCTGCTCGACGCCATCGTCTTCAAGCTGCTGCGCGCCGACGCGCCGGCTTGAGCACCGACCATGGCGGGAACGGACCGGTCGCGCGAGAGGATGAGCGGCGGCCCGGCAATCGTGCTGGTGCGGCCGCAGCTCGGCGAGAACATCGGCACCGCGGCGCGGGCGATGATGAACTTCGGGCTCGACGATTTGCGTCTCGTCGCGCCGCGCGACGGCTGGCCCAACGTCAAGGCGGTGAACGCCGCCGCCGGCGCCACCGACGTCCTCGATACGGTGCGGATATTCGACTCGACCGCCGCAGCGGTCGCCGATCTGCGCCATGTGCTCGCCACCACGGCGCGGCCGCGCTACATGCTGAAATCGACCATGACTCCGCGGCGCGCCGCCGCCGACATGCGCCGCTGGCACGCGGCGGGAGAGCCCTTCGGGGTGCTTTTCGGGCGCGAGCGCACCGGCCTCGACAACGACGACGCAGCCCTCGCCGACGCTCTTGTCACGGTGCCGATCAACCCGGCCTACGGCTCGCTCAACCTTGCCCAAGCCGTGCTGCTCATCGGCTACGAGTGGTTTCAGGCGGGCGATGAGACCACCGCCGAGGCGCTGCCGCAAGGTCGTACGCGGCCGGCGACGCGCGACGAACTCGAGAACTTCTTCCGCCACCTCGAACACGAGCTCGACGCCTGCGGGTTTCTGCGCAACGCCGCCAAGCGTCCCAGCATGGTGCGCAACATCCGTAACCTGTTCCTGCGCGCCGGGCTTTTCGAGCAGGAAGTACAGACGCTCCACGGCATCGTTTCGGAGCTTGCCAAGGGAGCGCGCGACCGGGAGTAGCGGCCATGACCAAGATCTCTACCCGAAGCCATTCTCTCTTTCGGTTTCATGTCGTTACCGGCGCCCGGACGACGCCGATGGCGTCGCCGTCGGCTTGAAACCGGGGGGGCTCAGCTACTATTTGTTAACCATAATTGCCGATAATGCCGGGTCGTGGGGCGCGGCGCGTTACCCCGCGTCCAAAGAGAAGGACGCATGGAGCAAATGACCACGGTCGCCAGCTTCGAGGTCCGTTACAGCCGTTTTCTCGATCTGGAAGGACGGGCGGTCGCGGCGCTGCCCGACTTCGCCGCGACGCCCGAGGAACTCGTTTCCATGTACCGCGCCATGGTGTTGACGCGTCAATTCGACGCCAAGGCGGTGGCGTTGCAACGCACCGGACGGATGGGCACTTACCCGTCGTCGCTCGGCCAGGAAGCGGTGGGGGTCGGCTTGGCCGCGGCGATGCGGGAGAGCGACGTGCTGGTGCCTTCATACCGCGAGACCGCCGCCATGCTGTGGCGCGGCGTCACGCCGGTCGAAATTCTGCTCTATTGGGGCGGCGACGAACGCGGCAGCGACTACGCCGGCCCGCGCGAGGACTTCCCGGTCTCGGTGCCGGTCGGCACCCATCCCCTGCACGCCGTCGGCGTGGCGTACGCCTTCAGGCTGCGCCGCGAGGCGCGCGCCGCGGTCGCGGTTTTCGGCGACGGCGCGAGCTCGAAGGGCGACGTCTACGAAGCGCTCAACTTCGCCGGCGCCTGGCGCCTGCCGGTGGTCTTCGTCGCCGTCAACAACCAGTGGGCGATCTCAGTGCCGAGGGCGCGGCAGACGGCCGCCGAGACCATCGCCCAGAAGGCGATCGCCGCCGGCATCGCCGGCGAGCAGATCGACGGCAACGACGTGATCGCCGTGCGCCACGCGGTCTCGGCGGCGCTGGAGAAGGCGTATTCGGGCGGCGGCCCGACGCTGATCGAGGCGCTGACCTACCGCATGACCGACCACACCACGGCCGACGACGCCAGCCGCTATCGCCCGCCCGAGGAAGTGAGCGCGCATTGGCGGGAGGACCCGATCGCGCGCCTGCGCGCCTATCTGACCGAAAACGCCGCGTGGAGCAAGGAGAACGAGGAAGCGATGATCGCGACGCTCGACGCCGAGATCGAGGCCGCCGTCTCGACTTACGAAGCGACGCCGCCGCAGCCCGTCGGCGCGATCTTCGATCATCTCTTCGCCGAACTACCCGCCGCGCTCGCCGGCCAGCGCGCCGCGGCGGTCGCCGGGGCGGCCGAAGCGGCCGAGGCGCGACAGGTGGCGGAAGCCGGCGATGACTGAGGTCACTCTGGTCGGCGCCGTCAACATGGCGCTCGCGCGCGCCATGGCGGACGACGAATCGGTCGTCGTTCTCGGCGAGGACGTCGGCGTCGACGGCGGCGTTTTCCGCGCCACCGACGGTTTGATCGACCGCTTCGGGCCGGAGCGGGTGATCGACACGCCGCTCGCCGAAACCGGTATCGCGGGCGTCGCCGTCGGCATGGCGGCGCAGGGCCTGCGGCCGGTCGCCGAGAGCCAGTTCATGGGCTTCATCTATCCGACCGTCGACCAGATGGTGAGTCACGCGTCGCGACTGCGCTGTCGCACCCGCGGACGGCTCACCTGCCCGATGGTGCTGCGCGCGCCCTACGGCGGCGGCATCCACGCGCCCGAACACCATTCGGAGAGCACCGAGGCGATGTTCGCCCATATTCCCGGGCTGCGCGTGGTCATCCCGTCGTCGCCGGGCCGCGCTTACGGATTGCTGCTGTCCGCGATCCGTGATCCCGATCCGGTGGTCTTCCTCGAACCCAAACGCATCTATCGCGCGGTCAAGGAGGAGGTCGCCGACGACGGCAAGGCGCTGCCGCTCGACGCGTGTTTCGTGCTGCGCGAAGGGAGCGACCTCACCTTCGTCACTTGGGGGGCGATGACCCGGGAAACGCTCGCTGCCGCCGAGACGCTGGCCGCGGGCGGGGTTTCCGCCGAGGTCATCGACGTTGCGACGCTCAAGCCGTTCGACGCCGACACCATCCTCGCCTCGGTCGAAAAAACCGGGCGTTGCGTCATCGTCCAGGAAGCGCCCTATACCGCGGGTTTCGGCTCCGAGGTGGCGGCGCAGCTCGCCGAGCGCGGGCTGCTTTCGCTCTTGGCGCCGGTGCAGCGTGTCGCCGGTTATGACACGGTGATGCCGCTCTATCGCCTCGAAGAACATTACATGCCGAGCGCGGCGCGCGTTCTCGCCGCGGCGCATCAGGCGCTCGAATTCGAAGGGTGAGATCCCGTCCATGACCACGTTCAAGCTTCCCGACCTCGGCGAAGGTTTGCAGGAGGCCGAGATCGTCGCCTGGCACGTCAGCGTCGGCGATCACGTGACGGCCGATCAACCACTCGTCGCGGTCGAGACCGACAAGGCGGTCGTCGAGGTGCCGTCGCCGCAGGCGGGAAAGATCGCCACGCTCCACGGCGCGCCCGGCGATATCGTCAGGATCGGGGCTCCGCTGGTCGAATACGAAGACGCGGCCGAAGCCGATACGGGCACGGTCGTCGGCCGGATCGAGAAGGGCACCAGGGTCCTCGACGAAACGCGGGAAGTCGCCGAGCGCGCGGGCGCCGCCAGGATCAAGGCGACCCCGGCGGTGCGCGCGCTGGCGCGCCGCAAGGGCGTCGATCTCGCCATCGTGCAGCCGAGCGGCAAGGGCGGCATGATCACGTCGGCCGATGTCGAACGCGCCGCCAAGGTGCTGGCCGAGGCGGGGCCGCTCGAACCTCTGCGCGGGGTGCGCCGCGCCATGGCCCGTCGCATGGCCCAGTCGCGCGACGAAGTGGCGCCGGCCACCGTGATCGACGAGGCCGACATTGCCGCCTGGCCGAAGGGAACCGACGTCACCGTCCGGCTGGTTCGCGCCATCGCCGCGGCCTGCGCCGCCGAGTCCGCGCTCAATGCCTGGTACGACAGCGACAAAGGGGGTCGGCGATTGCACGAGAAGATCGACCTCGGGCTCGCGGTCGATACCGGAGAAGGCCTGTTCGTCCCCGTGCTGCGCGACATCGGCGGGCGCGCCGCCGCCGACCTGCGCAAGGGGCTCGACGCCATGAAGGCCGATGTCGAGGCCCGCACCGTTCCTCCCGAAGAACTTCGCGGCGCCACCATCACGCTCTCCAACTTCGGCACGATCGGCGGCCGCTACGCCGCGCCCGTCGTGGTGCCGCCGCAGGTCGCGATCCTGAGCGCCGGACGCATCGCGCCGCGCGTCGTCGCGGTCGACGGCGAGCCGGCGGTCAGACGCACATTGCCGCTGTCGCTCACCTTCGATCACCGTGCGGTCACCGGTGGCGAGGCGGCGCGCTTTCTCGCCGCGGCGATCGCCGATCTGGAGAAGCCCGGGTAGTTCACGAAAAAGCGGGCGCTCTAGACAGCGCCGCCTCAGCCCGGCAACTTGTCGGGAGCGTCGCCGACCCGCACCGGCGCGTTGCGGCGTTCGAGCTCGACCAGCATCGCGCTGTGATCGTAGTCGCCGCCGCCGGCCGCAACGAGCGCCCGGAACAGGTCGCGGGCGATCTCGCTGAACGGCAGTTCGACCGAAGCCTCGGCCGCCGCCGCGAGGATCGTATCCATGTCCTTGAGATGGATGGCGCAGCGCCCCCCGGGAAGGAAGTTGCGGTCGATCATGCGCCGGCCGTGGGCCTCGAGTATGCGGCTGTCGGCGAAGCCCCCGCGCATGGCCTCGCGCACCGCGGCCGGGTCGGCGCCGCCGGCGGCTGCGAGCAGGAGCGCTTCGGCGACGGCGCCGATGGTGACGCCGACGATAATCTGGTTGGCGAGCTTGGCGATCTGACCGGCGCCATGGGGGCCGACCCAGGTCGCCCGGCCGAGCGCGGCGAAGACCGGTGCGGCGCGTTCGAAGTCGGCGCGCTCGCCGCCGACCATGATGGCGAGCGTGCCCGCTTGGGCGCCGACGGTACCGCCCGAGACCGGCGCGTCGAGATGCCGCGCGCCCTCAGCGGCGAGGCGGGCGGCGTGTTCGCGTGCGGTGGCCGGCGGGATCGAGCTCATGTCGATGACAAGCGTGTCGGGAGCAATCGCCCCCGCCGCGTCCCGTTCGAACAGCACCTCGTCGACGACCGGGCCGTTTTCGAGCATGGTGACCACCGTTTCCGCGTCGCGCACCGCAGCGGCCGGCGAATCCGCCGCCGTCGCCCCGCGGGCGACGAGCGGTTCGATCTTGTCGCGGGTGCGGTTCCATACGGTCACGCGGTGACCGGCGCCGAGCAGGCGCAACCCCATCGGCGCGCCCATGAGCCCGGTGCCGAGCAGCGCGATGCTGACTGCCATGTCCCACCCTCCCTGTCGAGTTCGCCCGGTCGCGTTCAGGTCTTGCGGAACACCACCGCCGCAATCCAGCCCGCGATCAGCGCTGTGACGATGGCGGCAAGTCCGTAAAGCGCAGGCCGGGTATGTGCGAAGAAGTTGATCTCGGCCTCGAAGCCGCTCTTGCTGATGAACAGCGGCGTGGTCTCGGCGCTGACCACCGCGCCGTCGCGGATGAGGAACACCTGGGCCTGGTAGGTTCCGGTCGGCACGTTGGCGGGAAAGACGATCTTGGTGCGGAACAGGCGTTCGCCGAGAAAGTCCACCTTGCCCGGCTCGGCGGCGTAGAGGCCGTTGCGGATGCGGTTGCGGAACAGCGCCTCGCGGAACGATGCGATTTCCTCGGGCGGGCGGTCGTCTCGCGCAGTCACGCCGAGGCTTTCGAGACCGATCTGGTAGAGCGACAAAAGTTCAGGGCTCGCCACCTCGTCGAGCGGACGGTTTGTCGCGATCGCGTAGAAGGCGGGAACGTCGTCGAACTCGATCTTGTCGCGGTTCATCCAGATGCCGGCGACCCGATCCTTGCGGCGGACGACGACGCGCTCCTCTGGTCCGCGCACGACGATCAAAAGATCGCCTTTCTCGTCGATGGCGCCGTATAGCAGGACGTCGGCGCCGGTGAATCCTGAATCGATGGCGATCAGGTGACTCGACAGATCGGCGACGAGCGGCGCGCCCCACGCGGGCAACGCTGCCGCGAGTGTCACGATCAGGACCGCCGCGCCGCGCCGCCAGCGCATCACGAATGCTCCACAATGCCGATCGTGAACGGATCGACCGGCGTTCCCACGAGGTCGAAGACGAGCTTGCCGCAAACTCCGAGTACGATCAGGGCAAGCAGGCCGCGAAGCTGCTCGCCGCGCAGGTGCGCGCCCGCGCGGGTACCGAACTGGGCGCCGATCACGCCGCCCGTGAGTAGCACGAGCGCGAGCAGCACGTCGACGGTGAAGTTATTGACGGCTTGCAGGAAAGTCACGTTGGCGGTGACGAAGATGATCTGTAACAGCGAAGTGCCGACGACCACCGAGGTCGGCATGCCGAGAAGGTAGATCATCGCCGGCACCATGACGAAGCCGCCGCCGACGCCCATGATCGCCGCCAACATGCCGACGCCGAAGCCGACACCGAGCGGCAGAAGCGCGCTGATGTAGAGCTTCGAGCGGCGGAACCGGATCTTGAAGGGCAGGCCGTGTACCCAGTAGTGCTGATGCAGCCTGCGCCGCCCCCGTCCGGTTCGCGTGCGGCGCAACATGGCGCGCAGGCTCTCGACCAGCATCAGCAAGCCGATGATGCCGAGGAAGACCACATAGCACAGCGATATCACCAGTTCGATCTGGCCGAGTGCGCGCAGCAGCCCGAACAGCCAGATACCGAAGCTTGAGCCCAGGATACCGCCGGCGAGCAGCACCGCGCCCATCTTGAAGTCGACATTGCCCCGCCGCCAGTGGGCGATCACACCCGAGACCGAGGAGGCGACGATCTGGTTTGCCTCGGTAGCAACCGCCACCGCCGGGGGCACGCCGATGAAGATGAGAAGCGGGGTCATCAGGAAGCCGCCGCCGACGCCGAACACACCGGAGAGAAAGCCGACGGTTCCACCCATCCCCAGGATCAGGAGGATGTTCACCGACATTTCTGCGATCGGCAGATAGACCTGCATCACCCGGAGGCTACTCGGGGTAATTTACCCGAACTATAAGGCATTATCGTGCTTATGGGCCGGGCTGAACAGTTACGCAAGTAAAAAATAGTGGAGAGTAGGATTTTTACTCGAACCGGACTTGAATGGGGCCGGAGACCGCCGCGTGGTCTTGCTGCCTTGGGATGACCCGGGCGCCAGCACGAGGATCGTCACACTGCTTTGCCAGCCATCACAAGTGCCTCACGATGCCGATCGTAAACGGATCGGCCGGTGTGCCCGTCAGGTCGAAGAAGAGCTTGCCGCAGACCCCGAGCACAATCAGGGCAAGCAGGCCGCGAAGCTGCTCGCCGTGCAGGTGCGCGCCCGCGCGGGTGCCGATTTGGGCGCCGATCACGCCGCCGGCGATCAACACGACGGCAAGCAATACGTCGACGCTGAAGTTGTGGACGGCTTGCAGGAAAGTAACGTTGATGGTGACGAAGATGATCTGGAACAGTGAAGTGCCGACGACCACCGCGGTCGGCATGCCGAGGAGGTAGATCATCGCCGGCACCATGACGAAACCGCCTCCCACGCCCATGATTCCCGCTAGCGCGCCGACGACGAAGCCGATGCCGAACGGCAGAATCGCGCTGATGTAGAGTTTCGAGCGCGGGAAGTGGACCTTGATGGGCAGGCCATGCACCCAATAATGGGTGTGCAGTTTACGCCGCCCCCGCCCGGGCCGCGTGCGGCGCAACATGGCGCGCAGGCTTTCGATCAGCATCAGCAAGCCGATGATGCCGAGGAAGACCACATAGCACAGCGAGATCACCAGTTCGATCTGGCCGAGTTGGCGCAGCAGCCCAAACAGCCAGACGCCGAAGCTCGAGCCCAGAATACCGCCGGCGAGCAGCACCGCGCCCATCTTGAAGTCGACGTTGCCCCGTCGCCAGTGGGCGATCACGCCCGAAACCGAGGAAGCGATGATCTGATTGGCCCCGGTGCCGACCGCCACCGCCGGCGGCACGCCGATGAAGATGAGAAGCGGGGTCATCAGGAAGCCGCCGCCGACGCCGAACACGCCGGAGAGAAACCCGACGCCGCCGCCTATCCCGAGGAGAAGGAAGACGTTTGCAGGCAATTCTGCGATCGGCAGATAGATCGGCATCACGCGGAGGTTACTTGAGGTAGTTTAACAAAATCGGGAGACGTAGCCGTGCTTATGGGCCGGTCTGAACAACCACGCAAGTAAAAAATAGTGGAGAGTATGATTTTTACTCGCACCGGACTTGAACCGGATCGGAAACCGGCACGTGCGGTCCTGCCGCGGCCGTCGGCGCACGTTCAGGCCGCGCGGCGCCCGTAATAGAGGATGACGCTGTGGCGTGCCTCCGCGAAGAACAGCCAGCGTTCGATCAGCACGCCCACGCTCGCCGAGAGCGCGGCGAGGAGCGTGGTAACCGTCGTTGCGGCGCCCGCCTTCCCAAGAACGAGGATGACGAGGACGAGCGGTAGGGCGAAGCCGAGGGCGAGGGCGACGCGGCGCAGCCGGCGCGCGTGCTTGCGGGCGATCCGGTAGCCCATCTCCTTGAGCAGGAAGTTCTCCGACGTGTGCGGCGCATCGAGCAAGCGGACCTTGCCGAGATCGCCGAGTCCCGTCGCGCTCTCGGGCGTCGGGCCGCCGGTATCGGCGTCGATGTGTCGCCAGTAGGCGAGCTTGAGCGCGCCGGCGACGATCAGCGAAGCGATCGAGAGGATGGAAAAAACGGTGGCGTCGAGGCCGGCCAGCGCGGCGACGGCCGCGAGCCACAACGCGCCCGTCATCAGCGCAAGCGCGAGGTAGTTCGGCGTCACCCAGGCGTTGTTCCAGCGGCGCACCGGCTTGAGCGAGGCGTAGATCATACCGGTGCACGCGACGGTCACGACGGACATCGCCATGCTGGCGAGCGCGAACAGAGTGGTCCATGGCCCCGGCCCCGAGACCAGCCAGAGCAACGCGAAGATCCCGGCGATCGGGTAGGCCGCGAGCGCCGCCACGCCTTCGCGCGACAGCCAGCTCGAGCGCCATTGCGTGAGCGCGCGCATGGCGCGTTCGGGGCGGCCGAGATGCACCGCCGAGGAGGCGAGCCCGGTACTGACGAGCACGAAGGCGAGACCGAAGGCGCCGAGACCGAACGCCGTTCCCGCGGGAAGCATCGAGAATGCGGCGAACAGCCCGAGTGCGAACAGGAGACCGTAGCCCGCGCCCGAGGCGGTGGTGAAAAAGATGATGGAATATGCCGGATGCATGCCGTGACGCGCCCCGCTAGCGCGAAAACAGACGGTCGACCCACTGCAGGAATTTGCCCTCGGGCGCGCCCGTGGGCTCGAGCGCCGGCGCCGGTCCCTGCCGGCTTTCGGCCGCGCCATCGCGGCTCGGGCGCGGCGGCAGGTATTTATTGGTCGGACGATAACCCATCTCGGGCATCAGGTCGTAACCGCCGCGTTCGCGAACCAGACGCGAGACGTCGGATTCGGGATCGCCGAGGTCGCCGAAGTGACGCGCCGAAGCCGGACAGGTCGAGACGCAGGCCGGCACCCGCTCGGTCTCGGGCAGGTTCTCGTTGTAGATGCGGTCGATGCACAGCGTGCACTTCTTCATCACGCCGTCGTCGAAGTCGAACTCGCGCGCCCCGTACGGGCAGGCCCAGGCGCACAGCTTGCAGCCGATGCACAGGTCCTCGTCGACCAGTACGATGCCGTCCTCGGCGCGCTTGTACGAGGCCCCTGTCGGGCAGACGGTGACGCAGGCAGGTTCTTCGCAGTGGAGACAGGAACGCGGGAAGTGAACGGTGCGGCTCGCAGCGCCCTCGCCCGCCTCGAAGGTGTGAACCCGGTTGAACCAGACGCCGTCGGCATTCGCGCCATAGGGATTGGCGTCGGGCAGCGGTGCGGCGTGGCCGCCGGTGTTCCATTCCTTGCAGTTGACGGCGCAGGCGTGGCAGCCGACGCAGGTGTCGAGGTCGATGACGAGGCCGAGCGCCTTCGGCCCGCGGTCGCGGGGGAGATCGGTCATCGGCCGTCGCCCGGTTTGCGGAACCGCGCGCCGTAGCGCAGGATGGCGGGCCGCTCGGCGACGCTCGCGGGCGGCGTCAGCGCCTCGAACTGGGGCGCGCTCAGGCCCTCTTCGGAGGGCTTTGCCTTTTCGATACGGACGCGCAGGTCGTACCAGGCGGCCTGCCCGGTGACCGGATCGGAGTTCGAATAGCGGTAGCCGTCCTCGCGTTCGGGCAGCAGTTCGGCGATGACGTGGTTGAGCAGGAAGCCGCGGGCGCTTTCCTCGGCGTCGGGCGCCAGGTTCCAGGCGCCGCGCCGCTTGCCGATCGCATTCCATGTCCAGACGGTATCCGGGTTGACGCCTTCCATCAGCCTGATCTGGCCCTTGATGCGGCCGTGATGGCTGATCACCCAGACCCAGTCGTCGTCGGCGAGCCCGAGCGCTTCGGCCGTCGTGCGGTTGACGTAGAGGCGGTTGTAGCCGTGGATCTGGCGCTGCCAGGCATTGTGCGAGCCCCAGGAGTGGTACATCGCCATGGGCCGCTGGGTCAGCGCGTGCAGCGGGAAATCGGCGGCCTCGACCGCGGCTTCTTCGAACGGCGTATACCAGATCGGCAGCGGATCGAAGTAGGCGTCGATCCGTGCACGCATGCCTTCGGGCGGCTGCGCCGGGCCATGCCCGCGGGCGGCGAGACGGAACTTCTGCATGATTTCGCTGTAAAGCTGAAACACCACCGGCTCGGCCTTTGGGATGAATCCCATGTTTTCGGCGTAGGCGAGGTAGTCGCGGTTGGCGTGTTTGAAGAACTGCATGTTGAGGGGCAGCGGGTCGCGCCAGTAACCGCCGTTCTCGATGTAGCGCTCGAGCTGTCGCGGATTCGGCGCGCCGCGTCCCTTTTCTTCCCCGTTCTCGCCGCGCCAGCCGGCGAGCGTGCCGATGCCGGGGCGGCGCTGGTGATGAACGATGTAGTCGGCGTAGCCGCCCGGATAGCGTGGCGCGCCCGCATCGTCGACCATCCCCGGAAGCCCCAGCCGGGCGCCGATGTCGAGCAGCACGTCCTGGAAAGGGCGCACGTCGCGGTCGGGCGCGATGATCGGATGGCGGATCGAATCGCTTGGCGCTTCGGCACTCGAAATCGGCCGGTCGAGGAACGAAATGGCGTCGTAACGTTCGAAATACGTGGTATCGGGCAGCACCAGGTCGGCGTAAGGGACCATCTCGGAGTAGAAGGCGTCGGCATAGACGATGTGCGGGATACGATAGGCCCCGGTTTCGGGGTCGATGTCGGTCAGCATCGCCATCGTGCCGGTGGTGTTCATGGCCGAGTTCCAGCTCATGTTGGCCATGAACATGAAGAGCGTGTCGATAGGGTAGGGATCGCCTTTCCAGGCATTGGCGACGACCATGTGCATCATGCCGTGGGCGGCGAGCGGGGCCTCCCAGGAAAACGCCTTGTCGATGCGCGCCGGCCGCCCTTCGTCGTCGAGCAGCAGATCCTCCGGTCCGGTGACGAAACCGAGCGGCGCGCCGGCGAGCGGGCGGCCGGGCTTGATGTCTCCGGGCTTCCCGGCGGGCTTGGCTCCCGGCGGTATGGGTTTCGGAAACGGCGGCTTGTAGCGGAAGCCCCCCGGACAGTCGATGCCGCCCAGGATCATCTGCAAGAGATGCAGCGCGCGGCAGGTATGGAAGCCGTTCGAATGCGCCGATATGCCCCGCATGGCGTGGAAGCTCACCGGCCGGCCGATCATGCGCTCGTGGCGACGCCCGGCCCAGTCGGTCCAGGGCACGTCGAGCACGATTTCCTCGTCGAAGGCGGTGTGGGCGAGCTCGGCGGCGATACGGCGGATCGTCTCGGGGGCGATGCCGAGCTCCGGCGCCACCGTCTCGGGCGCGTAGGCCGCATCGAGGTAGCGCCGCGCCATCAGCTCGAAGGCGGGCACCGCCTTGCGGCCGTCGGGCAGCGCGACCTCGCCGACCAGCGCCGGTGTGATCCCGGCGTCGAGCGCGTTCGTCAGCGCGCCGGTGTGGCCGTCACGGCACAGCGGGTTGCCATCGGCGTCGCGCGCGAACAGGCCGTCGGCGGCGGCGCCCGGGTCGTCGATCACCAGCCAGGGGGCGTTGGTGTAGCGCGCGAGGAAGGCGAAATCGACCTTGTCGGCGAGCAGCAGTTCGCGGATCAGCGAGAAGACGAAGAGGCCGTCGGTGCCGGGGCGCAGGCCCACCCACTCGTCGGCGATCGCCGAGTAACCCGTCTTGATTGGATTGACCGAGACGAACTTGGCGCCGCGCGCCTTGAGCTTGGCGAGGCCGATCTTGATGGGGTTCGAATCGTGGTCCTCGGCGCAGCCGAACATCATGAAATAGCGGGTGCGCTCCCAGTCGGGCTCGCCGAACTCCCAAAACGAGCCGCCGATGGTGTAAAGCCCGGCGGCCGCGACGTTGACCGAGCAGAAACCGCCGTGGGCGGCGTGGTTGGGCGTGCCGAACTGGGTCGCCCACCAGCCGGTGAGCGCCTGGCTCTGGTCGCGTCCGGTGAAGAAGGCGAGCCGGCGCGGATCGGTCCTGCGGATCTCGGCGAGCCAGCCGACGGCGATGTCGAGCGCCTCGTCCCACTCGATCTCTTCGAAGCGGCCGCTGCCGCGCGGACCGATGCGCTTCAGGGGCTTACTCAGACGCGCCGGCGAGCAATGGGTCATGATGCCGGCCGAGCCCTTGGCGCAGAGGACGCCCCGGTTGACCGGGTGGTCGCGGTTGCCTTCGATGTAACGGATGGCGCCGTCGCGCAGATGCACCTTGATGCCGCAGCGGCAGGCGCACTGGTAGCAGGTGGTGTACTTGACCTCGTCGGCGAGAGCCGGCGAGGTGTCGATCCGCTCTCGCCTCACCCGACCCCCTTACGGTTCGTTATTCGTTGCCCGGCGGCTTCGCACGCGCATGACGACGTCGATTCCCGCGACGGCGCCAGGTCCCCCCGATAGCGTCCGATCGAAGGTATCGTGTCGCCGGGCGATTGCCAAGCCGCAGCGCGCGCTGTACCCATACGTCTCCGCTTACTGGTCCATCACATCTCGCTCTAAGCGCGGCGTCCCGCCATGTCCCTTGCCTTCCTGCTGCCGTTCGCCGGCCTCGGCATCGTCGTGGGCGTGCTGATCGGTTGCGTCGGCATCGGCGGCGTGCTGCTGGTTCCGGCGCTGGTCTATCTCGGCGGCGTCGAGGTCCATACGGCGGTCGCCACCTGCATGCTGGTCTACCTGTTCAGCGGGACGGTCGGCACGTTGCTCTACGCCCGACGCGGTTCGATCGACTGGCCGATGGCGGTTTGGCTCTGCATTGGCGCCATGCCGGCGGCCCTGCTCGGCGCGCTCGTCATGACGGCGTTGCCGGGGCGCGCGCTCGAGCTGTTGATCGCTGCACTCGTCCTCTTCGCCGGAGTCAACGCGCTCGCCGGCCGCCGCGCCGGGGCGCGCGAACAGGGGTCGCTCGAAGGTCCGAAGCTCGCGGCGCTCGGCGCGCTCACCGGTTTCGGCTCGGCGCTCAGCGGCACCGGTGGACCGCTCATCCTCATTCCGCTCCTGGTCTGGCTCAGGCTGCCGGCGCTTGCCGCGGTCGGCTTGGGGCAGGCGATACAGATTCCCGTGGCGCTGCTCGCCACCGCCGGCAATCTTGTCGCCGGCTCGGTCGCTCTGGCGCTGGGCGCGCTGCTCGCCGCGACGTTGGTCGGCGGCACCGTCGCCGGCGCCCGGCTCGCGCACGCCATCCCGGCGAAAGCGCTCGAGCGGAGCGTCGCCGGGGTTCTCGTGCTGACCGGACTTTTCATGCTCGCGCGCCTCGCCGCGCCGCTGCTCGGCGCCTGAACGAACCCGACGCGGATGTCGCCGGGCGGGCTTGGACACGGCCCGGCCCGGCGTGTAATCTGCGCCGCGGTTCGCCGTCCCGCTCGCTCCGAAACCGCTTCATTCCGGAGGTTGCCATGCCGCTTCTTTGCACCGCCGTCGGCGCCTATCCCAAACCCGACTATCTCGATCTTCCCGACTGGTTCCGTTGCGGCGGCCCCAACAGCAGCGACCCGACCGGAGCGTACACCGCCTACATGCACACGCACGGCGACGGGATCGAGGCGATGCTGGCGCGCGCCACCTCGGATGCGGTGCGCGACCAGGTCGAGGCCGGCGTCGATATCCCGAGCGACGGCGAGGTCCGGCGCGACAACTACATCTACTACCACTGCCGGCATATCGACGGTTTCGACTTCGAGGGCCTGACCGAGAAGGAGATGCGCACCGGCGCCTGGACCGCCCGCGTGCCGACCGTTCGCGGACCGCTCGCGGCCGGCGCGCCGTTCCTGCGCGACGACTGGCGCTGCGCGCAGGCGGCGACCGACCGGCCGGTCAAGATCACCGTTCCGGGACCGCTGACCGTCGCCGATTCGGTCGCTGACGCGTACTACGGCGACGAGCGCAAACTTTGCGCCGCGCTCGCCGAGGCGCTCAATACCGAAATCCGCGCGCTCGCGGACGCCGGCTGCCGCTGGATCCAGGTCGACGAACCGCTGTTCGCGCGTTATCCCGAGAAGGCGGTGGCCTTTGGCATCGAAAACCTCGAACGCTGCTTCCACGGCGTGACGGAAGGCGTGACGCGGGCCATGCACATGTGCTGCGGCTATCCCGATCACCTCGATCAGCCCGACTATCTGAAGGCCGGCCGCGATGCGTATTTCACGCTCGCCGACGCGCTCGAACGCTCGTCGGCGGTGCGGGCGGTCTCGATCGAGGACGCCCACCGGCACAACGATCTCGCCCTGCTCGAACGGTTCCCGACGTTGACCGTGATCCTCGGCGTCGTCGCCATCGCCAAGTCGCGAATCGAGCCGGTCGAGGAAATCCGCGACCGCCTCAAGGCCGCGCTCGAACACATTGACGCCGAACGCCTGATCGCCGCGCCCGACTGCGGGCTCGGCATGCTCGACCGCGAAACCGCGATCGCCAAGCTCACCAACCTCAGCGTCGCGGCGCACGCGTTGCCCTGAAGCGCGGCGGCATGCCGATGGTCAGCGCCAGCGGCACCGCGGCGGTGATCGAGGGTGGCTGAGCCGAAGACCCGCCTCGCCTCCTACACGATCCGCGTGACCCCGCCGCGGCGCGGATCGCCGGCGCCGGCGAAGGCGCCGTTGGCGTCCCTCATCGCGGCGTGAACCCCGCCGAAGAACATGTTGACGTCGGGCCAGGACGTGACGTCCGGAAACGCCCGCGCGAACGCCTCGATCTCGGCTTCGTCGAAGCCGTGTTCCACGTCGATCAGTTCCCGTTCCTCGTGAACGCGGGGGCTGTGGACGGCGCGTTCGATGTTCATGCCGAAGTCGAGCAGGTTGATCAGCACTTGGAGAATAGCGGTGCGGATTCGGTTCGAGCCGCCACTGCCCAGCGCGAAAGTCCGCCCGCGCGCGTCGCGCAGCAGCGTCGGCGACATCATCGACGACATGCGCTGGTCGGCCGGCCAGTTGTGGAAACCGTGGGGGTTGATGTCCTCCTCGCCGAGCATGTTGTTGAGCATGATGCCGGTGCCCGGCACGACATAGGCCGAGCCTTCGCCGTTCGAGACGCTCAGGGCGGCGGCGTTTCCGGCGCGGTCGATGACGCTGATGTGGGTGGTGCCGCCGCGACCGCGAGGCGCGCCGCGTACCTTTTCGGCGTAGCGAGCGAGCAGGTCCGGATCGAGCATCCGACCGGCGACTTCGTCCTCGGGCAGATCGTGAAGGCGATTTTCCAGCCGGGCGCGGTTGGTCTCCCGCATGACGCGCGCAAGCAGCGCCATGTGAGCCGCGCTGCCGAAGCCGAGGCCGGCGACGTCGGCGCGCTCGATCAGGTCGAGGGCGAAGGCGATGAGCACGCCGCCCGACGACGGCGGCGGGTTGGTCGCCAGGCAGGCGCCGCGGTAGGCGCGGCTCAGCGGTTCGCGTCGCACCACGGCGTAGCGCGCGAGATCCTCGGCCGTGAGATGACCGCCGCGCTCGCCGCAATCGGCGACGATGCGCCGGGCGATGTCGCCGCGATAGAACAGGTCCTCGCCTTCGTCGGCGAGCGCTTCGAAGGCGGCGGCGAGCTCGGGCATTTTGAGTATCTCGCCCGCGTCCAGCAGTGCCCCGTCGTGACGGCGGCTGGCATAAATGGCGCGCGCCTCCGGCGTCGCAGTGAAGATCGCCCGCACCACGGACAGAATGAAGGCCTGGAGCGACTCGATCGCGACCCCGTCCCGCGCGCAGCCGACCGCCGGGGCGACGATGTCGCGCACGGGCATCGAGCCGAGCTCGCGCTGAACCGCGAACAGCCCGCGGACCACCCCGGGCGTGGCGATCGAGCCGAGTCCGATATGGAACTCCTGACGCGCCGCGCCGAAGTCGGCGAGCGCCGCGTGGAAGTCGATGTCGTCGGCGGGCTTCGGTCGGATCGGGGTGTGGGCGAAGAAGTCGTAAAGAACGTCCGGGCCGTCCGCCGGCCGGGCGAGGAGATAACCACCGCCGCCGAGCGAGGCGAGCACCGGCTCGCTGACGCAGGCGACGCAGAGTGCCGCGAGCGCGGCGTCGAACGCATTGCCGCCCGCGTCGAGTATCGCCGCTGCCGCCTGCGCGGTGTCGGGATTGCCGGCGGCGATGACGCCTTTCGCCACCGTCACCTGCCGTCAGCCGACCATCTCGGCGATGTAGGGCGGCAGTGCGAACGCCGAACGATGTACCTCGGGGGTGTAGAAGCGGGTTCCGAGGCCAATGGCGCTCTGGCGTTCGGCCAGCGTCTCCGCCGGCGTCCGGCGTATCTCCGGATCGTCGCTCGCCCAGGCATAGGCCATGTAACCGCCGATGAAGGCGGGCACCGGCGCGAGGTACAGCGTCACGTCGGCGAACAGCCGTTTGAGGCGGCGGCAGGCGTCACGCGCTACCGCCGGCTGCAGGAACGGCACCGCGTTCTGGGTCACGAGAACGCCGCCGGGCGCGAGACGGCGCCGGCAGTCGGCGTAGAACGGCGTTTCGAACAGAACGACGCCGGGACCCACCGGTTCGGTCGAATCGACCAGGATGACGTCGAAGCGCCGCTCGGTCTCCGCGACGAACGCGACGCCGTCGCCGATGACGAGGTCGAGCCGCGGGTCGTCGAACGCCGCGCCGCAGATCGACGGCAGATGGGCGCGGCACAGCTCGATCACCTGCGGGTCGATCTCGACCATGGTGACGCTGTCGACCGGATGCTTGAACGCCTCTTCGATGGCGCCGCCGTCGCCGCCGCCGATGACCAGCACCCGTTTCGCGGCGCCGTGGGCGAGCAGCGCCGGGTGTACGAGCATCTCGTGGTAGACGAATTCGTCGCGCTCGGTGGTCTGGACGATGCCGTCGAGCGCGAGGACACGCCCGAACGCCGCGTTCTCGAACACCTCGACCGCCTGGAAGGCGGTCTTCCCGGCGTAGATCGGCCGGCTTACGGTCAGCGAGAGATTGACGTCCGGGCTGTCCGTTTCCTCGAAACGGATCATTCCGCGAGGCCGCGTTTGTGCTCGCTGATCTGCACGCGGTCGGGCGTCCAGGCGCGCCGCAGCACCGGAATCGCCGCATGCGGGTCGCAATCGCCGCAGACGAAGATATCGAGCGCGGCGTATCCCGTCTCGGGCCAGGTATGGACGCTGATATGCGACTCGGCGAGCACCGCGACGCCCGAAACGCCGCCGTTCGGCCTGAAGTGATGGAGATGCACGTGCAGGAGCGTCGCCCCCACGGCGTCGACCGCTTCGCGCAGCGTCGCCTCGGCAAGCGCCAGATCGTCGAGCCGGCGCGCACCCCAGAGGTCGATGAGCAGGTGGGTGCCCGCGTAACGCCGGTTGCTACGCTCGATGGAGTCGTCGCTCTCTGCGCGGGTGCCGGCGCTTGCCGGGCGCTCCCGCGCCGCCGGCTTTATCCGTCCCTCGGCCCAACTCTCCAGCGCTTCGTGACGGGTCCGGGCGGACGCCGGCACGGCGGTGATTCTGGAAGCAGCGACGGTCTGGGTCATGGCGTCACCCCCCCTGATCGGAACGTTGAACCAAAGACGGAAGCCGCGGAATGTGGCAAAACCGCGCCCCGAATTCAAGCGGAGAGATTACACCACGAGGTCCGGCTTTGTTAACCGTTATGCATGGGTTCCGGCATTCGCCGCGCAAGGCGCCGTGCAAGGCGAAGCAACGGGCCGATCTCATCGACGAGACCGGCATATCCGGCAACGAAGGCCGACACCTCCGCCTCGACCACCTCGGCCAACAGCCGACGGGCGCCGCTACGCAGCGTCGCGGTCAGCGGGTCCTCGATCGAAATCCTGTCCGGATGCGAAAACGAAACAACCATATCTTGGTGCATGGCGTATTCTTACGAGCACGCGATCTCCGTGGATGTGGCCGCGGACGGCACGGTCTTCGCCGCCGGCTTCGGCAACAATCGCATCCAGAAATGGCGGCCACGGTGAAGCAGTGAACAAGACCTCCGAACGTCGTAACCGGCGACACTGGTGGTCGATTGGTGGAACGGTCGTCGGGCTTTCGGCTTTTGCCTGGGCGTTCTGGCGAGTCGATTACGGCCGGCTGATCGAGGTGATCGGCCAAGCCGATATCACGTTCGTCATCATGATGCCGCTCGCGATCGCCGCCGAGCAGTTCGTGCGCGCGTGGAAGTGGCGCCAATTGCTCTCTCCAATCCGACTGGTTGGCACGCTGCGCCTTTTCGGGGCGATCATGGCTGGCTACTTCGCCAATCTCTTGGCCCCCCTGGGGCTCAGCCCGATCGTCCGCTCTTGGCTGGTCGCGCGCCTCGAGGCCTTGAAAATGAGCGCGGTGCTGGCAACGGCGGCGATCGATCGGTTGGTGGACGGCCTGGTCTTCACCGGTTTCGTCGCCTTCGCCGTGGCCTTCGCCGTCTTTCCGGATCCGAATGGCAACATCCGGCTAAGCCTCGTCGTGGGCGGCCTCGGGAGTTTCGCGCTATTCGCGCTGCTCTTGTTCGCCCTGGCCCGCTACAAGCAGCGCGCCGGACATCCCGACGCCTGGGTCACGCGTCTCGCCGACCGTCTCCCGGCGCGCTTCGTCGATCCCGTGAAGAGAGTGCTCATCTCCTTTGCCGGGGGGATCGTATGGCCGCGCGAGGCTCGGCGCGGCCTCGGCATCCTGTTCGCCAGCATCGTCATCAAGCTGATCGCCATCACCCATTTCCTGTGGGCGGGGCTGGCCTTTGGGTTGGTGCTCCGTCCGGTGAACTACGTCTTTCTGGTCGTCTTTCTCGGCTTCCTCATCATTCTCAGCCGGCTCGCGCGAATCCCCGGCGGCTTCTTCGTCGGGGCGATCTTCGCGCTCGACCTCTTGGGCGTGCCCGACGAACCGGCGTTGGCGATGGTATTGCTTGTTCAGGTTTCAAGCATCTTCGTCATCGCTTCGATCGGCGCAATTGCGCTCTTTCGAAGCGGCATCACCCTCGACGAGCTGAGGTCAGCCAAGTCCGGTGCGGTCGGCGGCACGTAATCCCGACAGCCGGTTCCGGCGCATATCGGCCGCCGGGATCTTGTTCCAAGGCGGGGCCGCCGCCGTGGATTCGAGCACGATTATCGCCGCTTTGGTCCATGGACTGACCGGCAGCCCCCTCGCAGTCGGCGCAGCGAGCGCCATTCTGCGCTACGGCTGGCTTTTTCCTCAGCTCTTCGTGGCCTACTTCGCCCAGCGCCGCGGGCGGCGGATGCCGTTCTATATTCTGGGCGCGTTCGGGCGGGCAACGTGCCTGGCTGCGCTGGCCGGTTTGCTGGCGCTTGCCGGCGGATTGCCCGATTTCGTCGTGATCACTGCCTTCTTTGGACTGTGGACCCTTTACGCCTTCGTCAGCGGCATTGTTGCCGTGCCTTACAACGATATCGTCGCGCGCTCCGTTGCTTCGGCGCGACGCAGCCGTCTGCTCGCTGTCCGGTTTTTCGGCGGCGGCCTCCTGGCGCTCGGCGTCGCTGCCATCGCGCATCAACTCTTCGTCGCCTTTCCGTTTCCACGGAGCTATGCGGCGCTCGTGTTCCTTGGGGCAGTTCTGCTTTACGTCTCGTCCGTCTCGTTCGTCTCCTCCGGCGAGCCTCGCACACCGCCGTCCCCGGATCATCCGAATGGGTTTGCCGCATTCGTACGCCAAGGCGTGGAGGTGTTTCGCACCGATGACCACTTTCGCTTTTTCGTGTATTCCCAATGGCTTGGCGGGGCGGTGATAATGGCCCTGCCGTTCTACATTCTGCAAGCTACGGAGCTGCAAGCGACAAGCGCGGATGTGGCGCTCCTGCTCGGTGCGCAGACGACTGGTGCGCTCGTGTCCAACGCTTTATGGGGCTGGTGGGGCGATCACCTCGGCAAGCGAAGTCTTCTGGAGGGCGTAGCAATCCTCCGCACGGCACCGCCGATCCTGACCCTCGCCTGGGTGCCGATCGCTGACTCCGGCAGCGCGCCGACGTTGGTTGGGTTCGCCCTGATCTTTCTGTTCCTCGGCGCCCTCGGCAATGGCATCACCATCGCGATGCTGGGCTATCTCATGGAGATTTCGCCGGATGACCGGAGGCCTGCGTACAGTGGGTATTTCAATGCCTTGGTTGCCCCCGCGGCCCTTCTGCCGGTTGCCGGGGCGATCATCGTTGAGACGATGTCCTTGTCCGCGGTGTTTGGCGTCAGCCTGGTGGCGGCGGTCCTGCAATATCTCACTGTTCGCCGTCTGCGCAGCCTAGCCACTGAGGATTCATCGGCATGATTTCCCTCAGACCTGTAGCGAGACGGCTTCGGTCCGTGATCAACCGATCCTGGAGGCTGGCCCGGCTCTACTATCGTTGGCACGGCATTCGATTAATCGGCCGACCGGAAGACGAGGTCTGGTACTTTGCCTTCGGCGCCAACATGCACGACAGCGCCTTCCGCGATCGGCGCAAGATGTGCCCCATCGAGTGGCGCGCCGGCTGTGTCAAGGGCTATCGGCTGCGCTTCAATCTGGAAGGACGACCCCGGGGTAAGGCGGCCCCGGCCAACATCGCGCCCGACGCGCAGGCCGAGATCTGGGGCGTACTCTACAAGATTACGCGCGCCGACCTGCTGCATCTTGACGGGACCGAAGGCGTGCCGGGAAGACGCTACCGGCATCTATGGCTCGACGCCGAGGACATCGACGGCAACACGTTGCGCGTCGTCACCTACATCGCCGACGGTAAGGAGACCGACGGTAATCCGTCCCCGCGCTACATCACCCTGCTGCGAGACGGTGCTCGGGCGCACGGTCTGCCCGAGCCCTATCTTCGGTTTCTCGATAACGTCAAACACGCCGAGTGATGGTGCTTCGGCCCAAGGAGGGCGATTGCTACGTGTTCTGCTCCTCCGACGCGACACCGTGTCCGTCGCCGACTTCGGCAACAATCGTATCCGGAAATGGCGGCCACGGTGAGGGTGTTATAGCTCGTTCTGGCTTGCCGCCGGGGCAGTCCTGTGACATTTTTCGTTGGGAGCGTATAACGTCACATCAATGATAAGCGCGTGAGGAGTGATAAACGCGTGATTTTGCGGGGAGGTGAGCAGTACACACCGGACGTGGAATGACAATCTCGACATGGTCGGGATTTGAGAAAGCGAGCACACTTCCGCGGAGGCGTGGTAACGCGTCCCGCATCGGGCATCAAAAGGGAGACATCAAGCCATGAAGTACAAAAATTTGACACGATTGTGGAAACTCGTGTGTGGCGCCGCTGTCGCCGGGCTGTTATCCGCCGGCCTCTCCGGCGGTCCGGCGGCCGCCGGCACGACACTCACCGTCTACACCGCGCTCGAAGCCGAAGAGCTCGAGCCCTTGCGCAAGGCCTTCCGCAAAGAACACCCGGACATCGACATCAATTGGGTCCGCGACTCGACGGGGATCATCACCGCGAAAATGCTGGCGGAGATCGACGCCGGGAACCCGCAGGCGGACGTCTTTCTGGGGACGTCGGCGACGAGCCTCCTGGTGGTCGACGGGCGGGGCATGTTGCTGCCGTACGCGCCCAAGGGATTGGACAGGCTCGACCCCAAGTTCCGCGACTCGCGCAATCCCCCGCACTGGGTCGGGGTCGATGCCTACGCCGCCGTGATCTGCTACAACACGGTCGAGGCGAAGAAATTCAACCTGCCCAAGCCGACGTCATGGAGGGATCTGCTCAATCCGGTCTACAAGGACCATCTCGTCATGCCCAACCCGAACTCGTCGGGCACCGGGTTCCTCACGGTTTCGAGCTGGCTGCAGCTCATGGGCGAGGGCGCGGCGTGGACGTTCATGGATGCGCTGCACGAGAACATGGCCCGCTATACCCATTCCGGATCCAAGCCATGCCGGATGGCGGCGGCGGGTGAGTATCCCATCGGAATTTCCTTCGCCTTCCGCGGCGCCAAGCTGAAGAAAAAGGGCGCACCGCTGGATCTCATTCTGCCCAAGGAGGGTATCGGCTGGGAGGTCGAGGCGAGCGGTATCCTCAAGACCTCGAAGAAGATCGAGGCAGCGAAGAAGCTGATCGACTGGCATATTTCGCCGGCAGCGATGGCGGTTTTCAACGACTACCTGCCAATCCTGGCGATTCCCGAGGTCGCGAAACCGGTTCAGTACTTCCCGAAGGACACGCTCAAGATGATGATCAAAAACGACTTCGGCTGGGCCGCGAGTAACCGGAAACGCATCCTTGGCGAGTGGCAGAAGCGCTACGACGCCAAGTCCGAGCCGAAAGGCTGATCGAGGCGCGGCATAACGCGAAAAGTGGTCCGGCCCGCATTTGATCTGCGGGCCGGACGGTTTCCGGCATATATTTAATTATCGGAAAGTCCCATTCGAGAGAGGCCGCATCTGTGCGGGAAAACGGCGTGAGAGACGGTGATTCAAGCGCGAAGACGACCGCCAAGCCGTATCTCAGAATTTCCAATTTGACCAAGAAGTTCGGCGACTTCACGGCGTTGCGGGACATCGCGCTCGATGTTTTCGAGGGCGAGTTCGTCTGCTTCCTGGGTCCTTCGGGCTGCGGCAAGACGACGCTGTTGCGCGCCATCGCCGGGCTCGATATCCAGACCCACGGCAGGATTGTCCAGGCCGGAACCGATATCACCACGCTGCCGCCGTCCGAGCGCGACTTCGGCATCGTCTTCCAGTCCTACGCGCTGTTTCCCAATCTGACGGTTTTCAAGAACATCGCCTACGGTCTCAGGAACCGGCGGTTGGGACGCGCCAAGATTGCGGCCCGGGTCGATGAACTGCTCCAACTCATGGACCTCACCGGTGAGGACAAAAAGTACCCGTCGCAGCTTTCGGGCGGTCAGCAGCAACGGGTGGCGCTGGCGCGTGCGCTTGCGACCTCACCGGGCCTGCTCCTGCTCGACGAGCCGTTGAGCGCGCTTGACGCCAAGGTGCGCGTCTATCTTCGGCACGAAGTACGCCAACTCCAGCGTCGGCTCGGCGTCACCACGATCATGGTTACCCACGACCAGGAAGAAGCGCTGACCATGGCCGACCGCATCGTGGTCATGGATCACGGTGTCATCGTTCAGGTCGGTACGCCAATCGAAATTTACCGCGATCCCGCGACGCCGTTTGTCGCCGACTTTGTCGGGACGATGAACTTTCTTCCCGCGACCGTTCTCGGGCCGCGGCGTGTGCGGCTCGGCCGGGTCGAGCTCGACTGCGCCGACGAGCTCAACGGGTTCGACCAGGGCGCGGCGGTCACCGTTTGCGTCCGGCCCGAAGATCTACGGGTGCGCGACGTCGGCGGCGACGCGCCAAACGCGGTGCCCGCACACGTCAACGTGCTCGAATTCCTCGGCGCCTTCTACCGGGCGACGCTCGCCATCGACGGGATCGACGACCAGCCCGTCGCCGTCGACTTCTCGCCCGCTCTCGCCGGCGAGCTCGAAATGTGCCATGGGAAGGACCTTACCGTGGTGTTTCCCAGCGACCGTATCCGCATATTCGCGAACCGCTAATGGCCGACATCACCATCGCTCGCTTAACGCCGCTGCGTCCCGCGCTCAGCCGCGACGACCTGATCCAGGGCGGCGGTCTCGTCCTTCTGGCGGCGGGCCTCGTCGGAGCCGTGTTCCTGCCGCTCTACGCGATGCTTTCGAAGAGCTTCGAGGACGCAGAAGGGACCTTCATCGGGGTCGCCAACTACATCGAGTATTTCAGCACCAAGACTCTCGTGACCTCGGCGCATCACACGCTCTTCATCGGCGTCGTCACGACGGTGATCGTGGTCACGCTCGCGTTCGTATACGCCTACGCGCTTACCCGAAGTTGCATGCCGTTCAAGGGACTGTTCCGGAGCATCGCGCTGATCCCCATCCTGGCGCCTTCGCTGCTGCCGGCGATCAGCCTGGTTTACCTGTTTGGCAACCAGGGGATGATCAAGGGGGTCCTGGGCGGCTTCTCGATTTACGGCCCGATCGGCATCGTCATCGCGCTGGCTTTCTGGATCTTTCCTCACACCGTGCTTCTCCTGACGACGGCGCTGTCGATGGCCGATGCGCGCCTGTACGAAGCAGCGGTGGCGCTGAGGGCGAGCAAGCTCAGGATTTTCTTCACCGTCACCCTGCCTGCGGCGAAGTACGGCGTGATGAGCGCGTGCTTCGTCGCCTTCACCTACGCGATCACCGACTTCGGCGCGCCCAAGGTGATCGGCGGCTGGTACAACGTGCTCTCGGTCGACATCTACAAACAGGTCGTCGGCCAGTGGAACTTCCAGATGGGCGCGGTGGTGAGCGTCGTTCTGCTGTTCCCGGTGGTGCTCAGCTTCATTGCCGACCGCCTCGTGCAGCGCCGGCAAGTGGCGCAGATCTCGGCGCGTTCGGTGCCGCTCGAGCCGCAGCCGCACCGGCGCTTCGACCTCATCATGCTCGCTTACTGCCTTGTCATCACCTTCATTCTCGTGGGCATGCTGGCGGTGGCGGCATACGCGTCGCTCATCAAGTTCTGGCCCTACGACTTGAGCTTCGTGCTCGATAACTACCAGTTCGACTACATGGACGGCGGCGGCTGGGACGCCTACAAGAACAGCGTCGTGATGGCGATATGGACGGCGGTGCTAGGGACCTTGATCATCTTCACCGGCGCCTACTTCATCGAGAAGTCGCGGCGCTTTACGAAGTTCCGCTCGGTCTTGCAGTTCCTCGCCATCGTTCCGCTCGCGGTACCCGGCATGGTGCTCGGGCTCGCCTACATCTTCTTCTTCAACCCGACGACCTTCACGATTCCGTTTACCGGCATCGAGCTGGCCAATCCCTTCAGTTTCCTCTACGCCACGATGGGGATCCTGGTGATCTGCACCATCGTGCACTACTACACGGTGCCGCACCTGACCGCGCTTACGGCGCTGAAGCAGCTCGACGCCGAGTTCGAAGCCGTCTCCGCCTCGCTCAAGGTGGCGTTCTACAAGACGTTTACGCGGGTTACATTTCCCGTCTGCCTGCCGGCGATCCTCGACATCTCGATCTACCTGTTCGTCAATGCCATGACCACCGTGTCGGCGGTCGTCTTTATCTGGGGTCCCCAGACCCATCTCGCCTCGGTCGCGGTGCTCAACATGGACGACCAGGGCGACATTGCGCCGGCTGCGGCAATGGCGATGATGATCGTTTACACCTCGGCCGGCGTGCGCGTTCTTTACGCCTTGGCGACGCGCGGACTGCAGCGCCGCAGCCAAGCCTGGCGCCGCCGCGAAGCGGTTGCCGAGATCGTCGCTGCGCCGGGCTGAGGCAAGTGGACTAATTGCCGTCGATTGCGCCGAGCGTTTCGGCGCCGCTGGTCAGTGCGGCAACTAGCGCCGGCGCCTGCGGCAGCAGCCGTTCGGCGAAGAATCGCGCGCTCGCCAGTTTGCCGCGATAGAACGCCGCATCGCCTTCGCCCGCGGCCAGCGCTTCGGCGGATTTGATCGCCGCCTCGGCCATCGTCTCGCCGCAGGCCGTGAGACCGAACAAGCGCAGATATTCACTCGCCCCGGCGGCCGCGGCGTCAGGCTCGCGCGGCCAGGCGTCGAGCAACCAGGAGGTCGCCGCGTCGAGCGCGCCGGCCGCTGCGGCGAGCGGCGCGCGCAGCGGCGCCAACGCCTCGCCCGCACTCGCCAGACGACTGTCGAGTCGGCGCAGGCCGGCGAGGTATTCATGCACCGCGCGGCCGTCGTCGCCCGTCAGCTTGCGGCGCGCGAGATCGAGCGCCTGAATACCGTTGGCGCCTTCGTATATCATCGCGATGCGTACGTCGCGCAAATCCTGCGCCGCGCCGGTTTCCTCGATGTAGCCCATGCCGCCGTGGACTTGAAGACCGAGCGACGCCGCTTCGAAGCCGACATCGCTGCAATAGGCCTTGACCACCGGCGTCAGCAGATCGACGCGGCGCTGGCGCAGGGCGCGTTCGTCGGGATCGGGGTGGCGGCGGGCCATGTCCATGTCGGCGGCGAGGCCTAAGGCGAGAGCGCGCATCACCTCGACCTGTGCGCGCATGACGAACAGCATGCGGCGGACATCGGCGTGATCGATAATGCGCGCCGGAGCGCCGTCCGCGAGGCGCCGGCCCTGATGCCGGTCGCGGGCATAGGCGAGCGCCCGCTGATAGGCGCGTTCGGCGACCGCGATCCCCTGGAGGCCGACGTCGATGCGGGCGCTGTTCATCATCGTGAACATGCACGCGATGCCGCGGTTCTCTTCGCCGATCAGATAACCGATCGCGCCGTCCTCTTCGCCGAACGCCATGACGCAGGTCGGGCTCGCGTTGATGCCGAGCTTGTGCTCGATCGACAGCGCCTTGAGGTCGTTGCGCGGGCCGGGCAGGCCGCCTTCGCCGGGCAGCAGCTTGGGGACGAGGAAAAGCGAGACGCCGCGTACCCCGTCGGGCGCCCCGGGCGTGCGGGCGAGCACCATGTGGACGATGTTGTCGGCCATGTCGTGCTCGCCATAGGTGATGAACACCTTGGTGCCGCGGATGCGGTAATGATCGCCGTCGCGCACGGCGCGGGTCTTGAGGGCGCCGACGTCCGAGCCCGCCTGGGGCTCGGTCATGCACATGGTGCCGGTCCATTCGCCGCTGACGAGCTTTTCGAGATAGCGCGTTTTCTGTTCCTCGCTGCCGTGGGCGGCGAGCAGCTTGATCGCGCCTTGCGTCAGCAGTGGGCAGAGGGCGAACGCCATGTTCGCCGAGGTCCACATTTCGACCACCGTGGTGGCGAGCGCCTGAGGCAGTCCCTGGCCGCCGTATGCCGGGTCACAGCAGAGGCCGTTCCAGCCCGCTTCGACGAACCGGCGATAGGCGTCGGCGAAGCCGTCGGGCGTGCGCACCACGCCATTCTCGATCCGCGAGCCCTGACGGTCGCCGGTTGCGTTGAGCGGTGCCAGCACCCCGGTCGCGAAACGCGCCGCCTCGTCGAGCACCTGATCGACCAGGTCGCGCGTCAGGTCTTCGGAGCCGGACAGCCTCGCCATCGCTTCGAGGTCGAGAAGTTCGTGCAGCACGAAACGCATATCCGCCAGCGGGGCAGCGTAATCGGTCATGGCGATTCCTTCACACCACCTTGCCCGGGTTCATGATGTTCTTGGGGTCGAATGCCGCCTTGAGCCTTCGCATCAGCGCGATCTCGACCGGGGACTTGTAGCGTTCGAGTTCGCCGCGGCGCATGCGGCCGATGCCGTGCTCGGCGCTGAAGCTGCCGCCCATGCCGACGGCGATGTCGTTGACGATGCGGTTGAACTCGTCCCAGCGGGCGAGATAGGCCTCGGTGTCGGCGCCGACCGGCTGGCTCAGGTTGTAATGGATGTTGCCGTCGCCGAGATGGCCGAAGGTGACCGGCCGCACGCCGGGCAACGCCGCCATGACCGCCGCATCGGCCGCGACGATGAAATCGGCGACGCGCGAGAGCGGCACAGCGATGTCGTGCTTGATGCTACCGCCCTCGTGGCGCTGGACTTCGGAGAGGCCCTCGCGCAGGCGCCAGAAGCTTTCCGCCTGTTCGGCGTTGGCCGCGATCGTCGCGTCGTCGAGAATGCCGGCCTCCGCCGCCTCGCCGAGCAGGGTTTCGAGCGTGTCCCGCAGGCCGCCCGTCGCGCCGAAGCCCGAGAGTTCGAGCAGAACGTAGTAGGCGTGGGGCGCCGCCAGCGGATCGCGCGCGCCGTCGAGATGGCTCAGCACGAACTCGAGACCGATGCGCGGCACGATCTCGCAGGCGCTCACGGCATCGCCGTTGGCCTCGCGCGCGCGGGTGAACAGCGCCACCGCCTTGTGTACGTCGGCAACGCCGGCGAACGCGGTCTCGACTTCGCGCGGGCGCGGGAACAGCTTCAGCACCGCGGCGGTGATGACGCCGAGCGTGCCCTCGGCGCCGAGGAAAATGTGCTTGAGGTCGTAGCCGGTGTTGTCCTTGCGCAGGCTTCTGAGGCCGTCCCACACCGTGCCGTCAGGCAGCACCACTTCGAGACCGAGCACGAGGTCGCGCGCGTTGCCGTAACGCAGCACCGCGGTGCCGCCGGCGTTGGTCGACAGGTTGCCGCCGATCATGCAGCTCCCTTCCGCCCCGAGACTCAACGGGAACAGGCGGTCGGCGCGTGCGGCGGCGGCCTGCACGTCGGCAAGCACGCAGCCGGCTTCGACGGTGATGGTGTAATTTTCGGGGTCGAGGGCGCGAACCCGGTTCATGCGCCCGAGGCTGAGCACCACCTCGTCACCGCGCTCGAACGGGATCGAACCGCCGACCAGCCCGGTGTTGCCGCTCTGCGGGACCACGGCGATGCCGGCCTCGGCCGCGAGGCGCACCACCTCGGCGACCTCCTCGCGGTTGGCCGGGCGCACCACGAGCGCGGCATGGCCACGATAACGCCCGCGCGGCTCGACGAGGTAGGGCGCCATGTCGCGTTCGTCGGAAATCCAGCCGTTCGGGCCGACCGCCGACTTGATGCGGTCGAGCGCTTCGCTTGCCGCCCGAGCGTTGTTTGCCCGCCCGTCCATTCAGGCCGCGTTCTCGTCTGCGGCGCCACGCGGCGCCGCGGCGCGGTGCAGACGATCGTTGATCGCAGCCCCCAGACCGGTTTCGGGAATCGGGGTTACCGCGATCGCCGTGAATTCGCTGCGGTCGAGCGCGTGCAGCATGGCGAACAGGTTGGCGGCGGCCTCTTCCAGATTACCCACGGGGCTGAGGTTAAGCGTTTCCGCCGCACCTTCAGGCGCGTCCGGGCCGAAGGCGAGCAGGGCTTCGTCGCGGTGAACGGAGCGGGCGCCGAGACGGAGCGGCAGGCGCGGCGCATAGTGGCTCGCCAGCATCCCCGGGGCGCGGACCGGTCCTTCTCCGGCATCAGCGAGCGGGCCGGTTTGCTCCTCGATCGCGGCTTGCGATACCCCGCCTGGGCGCAGCAGGCGTGCCGGGCCGGGTGTGCTCAGGTCGATGACGGTCGATTCGACCCCGACCGGGCAGGGGCCGCCGTCGAGGATCATCGCGACCTTGTCGCCCAATGCTTCGGCGACGTGCGCGGCGCGGGTCGGGCTCAGCCGGCCTGAGGGATTGGCGCTCGGCGCCGCGACCGGGCGCGCGGTCTCGATCAGCAGCGCCAGGGCGACGGCATGACGCGGCACCCGCAGCGCCACCGTGTCGAGGCCGGCGCTGAGCTGCGGCGCGAGCCGGCTGTCGGCGCGGCGGCGAAGAACGAGGGTCAGCGGGCCGGGCCAGAAGCGCGCGGCAAGGTGAAGCGCACGGGAGTCCATCTCGCCCTCGCGCGCGGCGGTTTCGCGGTCGGGTAGATGGACGATCAGCGGATTGTTCGCGGGCCTGCCCTTGGCGGCATACAGCGCCGCGACTGCGCGCTCGCTGGTGGCATCGGCGCCGAGGCCGTAGACCGTTTCGGTCGGGAAGGCGACGAGTTCGCCGGCGCGCAAATGCGCCGCGCCGCGGCGGATGCTCGCGGGTTCGGCGATGATGACACGGGCGGTGCGGGACACGTTCGGTATCTCCGTACGAAAACGCTCAAGTCTATCCTAACAGACCGCTGAAAAACTCGCCCGGGTTCCCTCATCCTTCGTCCCTCGACAGGTTCGGGATGAGGAGCTCAGGATGAGGATGGCGCGATTCCAATATCCTGGTCCTCATGCTGAGATGGCCTAATCGGCTGTCGACGG
>JBHHZM010000008.1:0-41543 GCA_046758065.1 Alphaproteobacteria bacterium
TGCTGGTGCCCAACGGCGCGCTCGACGCCGGCCTCGACGAGATCGCGGCGGCGATTGACGAAGCCGCGGATGCGGCGTGGGCTTGCAAGCGAACCGGCTGAAAATTTGTTGCCCGACATTCAACCGCCGGGTAGGGTTCCGCGGCCTTTGCGCGGTCCAGAAGGCGTGGCGCCGGCAGCGTCGACGCTGTGCCGAATGCGACGTGAAATGTCGCCTGCGGGGCGGACAACCCGGGGACAGGCGCTAGGCTGCGGGGCCGCGCGACACCGCAGGCCGCGACGGGGCATCGGGGGGTGAGCGAGAAAACGAGTGCGATAAAGAGAAACCAAAATTGAGGAAGACCCAAGGCATGCCGAGCTCACAGCACACCAATCCCAAGTCCGACATCGAGATCGCCCAGGCCGCCGAGATGCATCCCATCGGCGAGGTCGCCCGCGACAAGCTGGGCATCGAGCCAGAACACCTCGAACCTTACGGCCATTACAAGGCGAAGATTTCACTCAACCACGTCAAGTCGCTCGCCGAACGGCCCGACGGCAAGCTCATCCTGGTCACCGCGATTACGCCGACGCCCGCCGGCGAAGGCAAGACGACGACCACGGTGGGCCTCGGCGACAGTCTCAACGCGCGCGGCAAGCGGGCGATGATCTGCCTGCGCGAACCCAGTCTCGGACCATGCTTCGGCGTCAAGGGCGGGGCCGCCGGCGGCGGCTACTCGCAGGTGGTGCCGATGGAGGACATCAACCTCCATTTCACCGGCGACATCCACGCCATCGGCACGGCCAACAACCTGCTCGCCGCGCTGATCGACAATCACATCTACTGGGGCAACGCGCTCGGACTCGATTCGCGCCGCGTCGCCTGGCGCCGGGCGATGGACATGAACGAACGCGCGCTGCGCCAGATCACCAATTCGCTCGGCGGCGTGGGCAACGGCTTCCCGCGCGAGGACGGCTTCGACATCACGGTCGCCTCGGAAGTGATGGCGATCTTCTGCCTGGCGCGCGATCTCGGCGATCTGCAGACCCGGCTGGGCAACATCATCGTCGGCTATACCCGCGACCGCAAGCCCGTCCGCGCCGGCGAACTCAAGGCCCAGGGTCCGATGGCGGCGTTGCTCAAGGACGCGCTGGCGCCCAATCTGGTGCAGACGCTCGAGCACAATCCGGCGTTCATCCACGGCGGCCCGTTCGCCAACATCGCGCACGGCTGCAACTCGGTGCTGGCGACGACCACGGCGCTCAAGCTGGTCGACTACGTCGTCACCGAGGCCGGATTCGGCGCCGACCTGGGCGCCGAGAAGTTCTTCGACATCAAGTGCCGCAAGGCGGGGCTCAAACCCGACTGCGTCGTCATCGTGGCGACCGTGCGCGCGCTCAAGATGCACGGCGGCGTCGCCCGCGACGCGCTCAAGGAGGAAAACCTCGAAGCGCTGGGCAAGGGTATCGCGAACCTCGAACGCCATCTCGAGAACATCGCCAGGTTCGGCGTCCCGGCGGTGGTGGCGATCAACACCTTCAGCGCCGACACCCAGGCCGAGCTCGATCTGGTCTCGGAGCGCTGCAAGACGCTGGGCGTCGAGGCGATCCAATCTGACCACTGGGCGGAAGGCGGCGCCGGCGCGCTCGACCTGACCGACGCCGTGCTGCGCACCATTGAGGAAAAACCGTCAAACTTCCGCTTCCTCTACCCCGACGACATGCCGCTGTGGGACAAGATCAGGACTATCGCGGAAAGCGTCTACGGCGCCGATGTCGTCGCCGCCGAGAAGCGCGTGCGCGACCAGATCGGGACCTTGCAGGAAACCGGCTTCGGACACTACCCAGTGTGCATGGCGAAAACCCAATATAGCCTGTCGGCCGACCCCACGCTCAAGGGCGCGCCGGGCAACTTCACCGTGCCGATTCGCGAAGTCCGCGTCTCGGCCGGCGCCGAGTTCCTGGTCGCCATCTGCGGCGACGTCATGACCATGCCCGGCCTGCCGCGGGTGCCCGCCGCCAACAGCATCTCGGTCGACGGCGACGGCAGGATCGTCGGGCTGTTTTGAACGGCTTCCGGGGCGCCTGCCATCGCGGGTCCGCCGCCGTGCGCTTGACAGGGCGCGACGCGCGCTTATAGTCGCATCTCGGCGCCGATTTGAGCTTCAGCTTGCGGGCGCGTTAAAAGTGCGGCTAAAGCGAGCGTTTGTCCGCCCGGCTTGGCCGTGGCGGCTTTTCTTGTTTGTCGCCGAAGCGGGCGCCGTGAGCGGGCGGGCCAGCGGAGGACCACATGGCAGACGACGCGGAAGCACGCGAGGAACGCTGGCGGCGGCGCACCCGGCTGGTGCGCGGCGGCACCCGCCGCTCGGCCTTCGGCGAGACCAGCGAGGCGATCTTCCTCAACTCGGGCTTCGTCTACGACACGGCGGAGCAGGCCGAGGCGCGGTTCAAGGGCGACGAGCCGGGCTACATGTACTCGCGCTACGGCAACCCGACGGTCACCATGCTCGAACGCCGCCTCGCGCTGCTCGAAGGCTGCGAGGCCTGCTTCGCCACGGCGACCGGCATGGCCGCGGTGTTCGCCGCGCTCATGTGCCAGCTCAAGGCGGGCGATCACGTCGTCGCCGCGCGCGCGCTGTTCGGCTCGTGCCAGTACATCATCGCCGAGCTGCTGCCGCGCTACGGCATCGCAACGACCTTCGTCGACGGCCCCGACCTCGATGGCTGGCGCGCGGCGATGCGCCCCGGGACGCGCTGCATCTTCTTCGAGACCCCGGCCAACCCGACGCTCGAACTGATCGACATCGCCGCCGTCGCCGACATCGCCCACGCGGCGGGCGCGCGGGTCGTGCTCGACAACGTTTTCGCGACCCCGCTTCTGCAGCGCACGATCGACGCCGGCGTCGATATCGTCGTCTATTCGGCGACCAAGCACATCGACGGTCAGGGGCGCTGCCTCGGCGGCGCCATCCTGAGCGACGAGCGCTTCTATCGCGACGAGCTGATGCCGTTCATGCGCCACACCGGGCCGAGCCTCAGCCCGTTCAACGCCTGGGTGATGCTCAAGGGGCTCGAAACCCTCGAAATCAGGGTCGAGCGCATGTGCGCGACCGCGCTCGAAATCGCTCGCCATCTCGAAGGCCGGGACGAGGTCGCACGCGTCCTCTACCCGCAGCTCGCGAGTCATCCCCAGCACGCGCTGGCGACGGCGCAGATGACGCTGGGCGGCAGCGTGGTCTCGTTCGAGCTGCCAGGCGGCGGGGCGGCGGCCATGCGTTTCCTCGACGCGCTCGAACTGATCGACATCTCGAACAACCTGGGCGACGCCAAGTCGCTGGTCACCCACCCGGCGACGACGACGCACCAGCGGCTCAAGCCCGCCGAAAGGGCGGCCATCGGCATCGGCGACGGCTTGGTTCGGCTATCGCTCGGCCTCGAGGACATCGACGACCTGAAGGACGACCTCGCGCGCGGCTTCGCGGCGCTCTGAGCGCGGTTCAGGGGCGTCGATTCAGGGATTGACAGAAACCGGCGAGTAGGTATCGTGGGTACATAGCGCCGATTTGAGCGATCAGCTTGCGGGCGCGTGACAAGTGCAGCTAAAGCGATGAGCATTCCGCCCAGCTTGGCTGCGGCGGTTTTTTTATCGGCCCGGTCCGGCCGTGAGCGCGCCAGGGGCGCGCGGGACCCGCGGGATTTGACGGGCAGCTTGCGCCGCGAGACCAAACGCTAAAGCGCCACGGAGAGCGATCTCCGTGGGCCCAAAACGTTGCGGAACCACGGAGGTCGAGCCATGACTGCCTTTTCCGCCATCGCCGGCAACGTCGCGTCCGAACCGCTCTCGCGCGCGTCAGACATCGACGAATACCGTTCCGCTTTCACCCGCTACACGGCGGGCGAGTGGGACGACGAACGCTGGACCGCCTTTCGCCTGCGCTTCGGCGTCTACGGCCAGCGCCAGCCCGGCGTGCAGATGGTGCGCATCAAGGTCCCCGGCGGCGTCCTGCCCACCGCCTGGGCGCACGCGGTCGCGGGCGCGGCACGGCGCTACGCCAGGGGTGACGTGCACGTCACCACGCGCCAGGACTTCCAGATCTACTTCGTGCCGCTCGACGCCACCCCGGACCTTCTCGCGACGCTCGGCGAGAGCGGCGTGACGACGCGCGAGGCCTGCGGCAACACCCTGCGCAACATGAGCGCCTGCGCGCTCGCCGGCGTCTGCCCGCGCGAACGCGTCGACGCCGGCAAGGTCGCCGAGCGGCTGGCGCGAAGCTGGATCCGCCATCCGCTGGTCCAGCACATGCCGCGCAAGTTCAAGGTCTCGGTCTCGGGCTGCGCGACCGACTGCGGGGCGTCGTCGATCCACGATCTCGGACTGGTCGCGACCGTGAAGAACGGCGAGCCGGGCTTCCGCGTTTACGGCGGCGGCGGCCTGGGCGGGGTTCCGCGTACCGCCGTCCTGCTGAGCGATTTCGTCGTCGAGCAAGACCTGCCCGCGGTGATCGAGGCGCTGGTTCGGCTTCATCAGCGTTATTCGAACCGCAAGAACCGCAACGCGGCGCGCATCAAGTTTCTGGTCAAGCGTTTCGGCGAGGACAGGTTCCGCGCGCTCTTTCGCGAGGAGTTCGCGCGCGCCAGAACGCTGCCGCAGCGCCCGTGGGAAGCGCTCGACTGGCGCGAGCCGATCGATGCGCCCGAACCGGTCTCGCCCGGCGGCGTGGTATGGCAGCACGACGGGCGGATGAGCGTGGTCGTCAGCCTGTCGTTGGGCCTGCTGTCTGCCGATCAACTCGACGGCCTCGCCGACATCGCCGAGCGCTACGCCTTCGACGGCCTGCGCACCACCCGCGAGCAGAACATCGCCATCCTCGGCATCGAGCCCGAAGTGGTCCGGGAGGTCGTCGATGCCGTCAGGGCGATCGGGCTGACGGTCGAGGAGACCGTCGGCGATACGCCCGACGTGGTCTCCTGCCCCGGCACCACGACCTGCCGCCTCGGCATCACCAATTCACAGAACTTCGGGCGCGAGATCCACGAAGCGGTCCGGAACTACGCGCCGCTTCCCGCGGTGCGGGTGCGCATATCGGGCTGCCAGAACGCCTGCGGCCTGCACCAGATCGGCGATTTCGGCTTCCGCGGCATGGGCAAGAAGATCGACGGCCGGCACGCGCCGCACTACCAGATCTACATCGGCGGCAACGGGCGGAACTTGGGGGAGATCGGTCTCGCCGGACCGATCGTGCCGGCGCTCCACGCCAAACGCGCGCTCGAGCTGCTGCTCGACGGCTACGCCCAAGGGCGCGAGAACGGCGAGAGCGTCCGCGATTGGGCGCTCCGGCTCGACAAGAAAGGTCTCGCCGCGCTGCTCGCCCCGATCGAGGCGCTGAGGACCGGCGACGACAAACGCATCTACGTCGATTGGGGCGATTCCGAAACCTTCGAGCCGCCGTCGATCACCCACGGCGAATGCGCCGCCGGCTTCGCCCTCGACAGTCTCTACAAGGACCTCGCCGACGACGGCCTGATCCGGCTCGACCGGGCGATCCTCTCGGACGCGCGCGAGGCCGCCCTCGAAGGCGGCCGGGCCGGGCTGGTCAACGCCGCCCGCCGCCTGCTGCTGCGGCTCGGGCAGACGATCGACGAGGACGAGGATCCGGCGGTACTCGTCGCCCGCACGCGCGCGGCCTATGCCGACGACGATACGGTCACGGCGGCGCTCGACGACGCCGCGGCCGGCGAGGCGGCGGCGCGGGCCGGCGGCGGATTGGACGCCTGGCGCGAAGCGCTCGCCGTGCTCATCGACGCCGCCGCCGAACTCGCCGGCAAGCCTGCCGCGCCCGTCGCTATCGACCTGTCGCGCCTCGGGGACTTCGACGCGACGGTGCTCGAACTGATCGGCGGACGGACCGCGGCCGAATGATGTTTCCCGTCAGCCTCGACCTCGGCCGCGTCGCCGTTGCGCTGGCCGGCGCGGGCGCCCCGCTGCACCGTCGTCTCGCCGCTCTCGACGCTGCGGGGGCAAGAAGGTTGCGGGTCTTTTCGCCCACCCCGGACGCCGCGCTCGCGGCCGCCGCGGGCGTCCGCCTCGAATGCCGCCTGCCGGACCCCGCCGATCTCGCCGGCGTCGGCCTGCTGCTGGTCGCCGGGCTCGACGATGCGGCGGCCGCGCAACTCGCCGCCACCGCCCGCGCCGCCGGCGTCCTGGTCAACGTCGAGGACCGCAGGGCGTGGTGCGACTTTCACCTGCCCGCGGTGATGCGCCGCGGCGCGCTCACGCTGGCGATCTCGACCGATGGCCGGAGCCCGGGGCTCGCCGCGCGGATCAAGCGCTATCTCGAGGCGGCGTTCGGCCCCGAATGGGGCGCCCGGACCGACGAAGCGGCGGCGCAGCGCGGCGCCTGGCGCGCGGCAGGCGCCGACGGCGCAACCGTCGCGCGCCTCACCGACGCGCTCGTCGAGCGGCGCGGCTGGCTGCCGACCCGACGGGCGCCCTGAGCCGATCCGCGGCCCGCCCCTAAAACATCCCCGGTCCAACAAACCGTGCGCAATCCTACGTCGCGGGCCGGAAAGTGGCGAACGCCGGTTTTCGGTTAACCCTTTTTACAGTTTCTCCTCGTTAGGTTCGGGATCGAAGGTAAAGACGAGACGATTGCCGATCGACGCCGAGAGAGTTCCGGGGGGTATCCGGCGTCCCGTTGATGTCCGATGCGATGGCCCCTGACCCCGGACCCATGATCGACACCAGGAACGACCGTCCGACGATCCGCGCGCTGCTCGGCTGCCGGCTGTGCCGGCATATCGCGCTCGCCGCATTTTTGAGCATTCTGACAGTCGAGGCGGTGATCCTGGTTCCTTCGTACCGGAACTACGAGCGCGATCTGCTGGTGCGGGTCGAACGGATGGGACTGACCGCGGTGCGCGCCGGTTTTCAGATGGGCGGCGCGGTATCGCCGTGGGAGCTGCTGATCACCGATGCGATGATCGCCCGCACGCCGGCGCTCAGCGGCGCCGCGGCCTATAATCTGGACGGCGTGTTGATGTCGGCCGCCGGCGAGAAGCCGGAACTGACGCCCGACGCGGCATGGAAAACCGGGATCGAAAAGGTGCGGCGCACCGATGGAGACCGCTACGAGGTCATGTGGTCGCCCGACGAGACCGGGCTGCCCGTTTTCGTCGTCGGCCGCATGGATACGCACTGGGTGAAGAGCGAACTCGCCGCCTTCGTTTGGCGCATTACCGGCCTCGTCCTGCTGATTTCGTTTTTCGTTTCCGGCACCATCATGCTGGTGCTCCACCGCCTGATACTGCGGCCGGTCCTCGAGCTGCGCGGCAAGCTGGTGGCGGCATGGAACGACCCCGCGAACGCCGACCGCTACGTGCTCGAACGGCGCCGCAACGACGAGCTCGGCGACATGGTCACGGCGCTCAACGAACTCCTCCGGCGGGTGTCGCGGACGCATCGTTCGCGGCTGCACGCGAGCGAGCAGCGCTTCAAGGACTTCGCGGACGCCGCCTCCGACTGGTTCTGGGAGATGGACGAGAACCTGAGCTTTTCCTACTTCTCCAGGCGCTGCACCGAGATCACCGGCGTGCCGGCCGAAGCCCTGCTCGGCAAGACGCGCGAGGAAGCCGGCATCGCCGGCGTCGACGAGGGCGCGTTCCGCCGGCACCTCGACGACCTCGCCGCCCACCGGCCGTTCCGCAATTTCGTCTTCCCCCGCACACTCCCCGACGGTGAGAAGATCTATCTGTCGATCAACGGCATGCCCTGCTTCGACGAAGCCGGCGCGTTCACGGGCTACCGCGGCACCGGGACCGACATCACCGAGCGCAAGCGGGCCGAACAGGCGCTGCTCGACGCCAAGGAGGAGGCCGAGCTCGCCAACCGGACCAAGTCCGAGTTCCTCGCCAACATGAGCCACGAGCTGCGCACCCCCCTGAACGCCATCATCGGCTTCTCGCAGATCATTTCCGAGGGCGCCTTCGGGCCCGTCGGCAACCCCAAATACGTCGAGTACGCAAGAGACATCCACATGTCCGGCCAGCATTTGCTCGAAATCATCAACGACATCCTCGACCTCTCAAAGATCGAAGCCGGCAAGGCCGAAATGTACGAGGAAGACGTCGATATCCGGCGCGTCGCCGAGGCCTGCCTGATCCTCGTCAAGCAGCGGGCGCAAAGCAGCGGTCTGCGCCTCGAATGCGACGTTCCCGACGATCTGCCGCCGCTTCGGGCCGACGAGCGCATGGTCAAGCAGATCATGCTCAACCTGCTGTCGAACGCCGTCAAGTTCACGCCGCGGGGCGGCAGCGTCGCGCTGCGCGCGCGCGCCGACGCGCAGGCCGGGGTGGCGATCGCGGTCGCCGATACCGGCATCGGCATCGCGCCCGAGGATCTCCCGAAGGTGATGTCGAGCTTCGAGCAGGTCGACGGCAAGCTCAACCGCAAGTACGACGGCACCGGGCTAGGGCTGCCGCTGAGCAAGGCGCTGACGGGATTGCACGGCGGCACGCTGACGATCGAAAGCACGCCCGGCGAGGGCACCACCGTCACCGCCCGCTTTCCGCCCGGGCGCATCGTTACGAAATCGGCCAACGTTGCCTGACGCCGCGCGCGCTTCGCACCGGGCGCGCAGGATCACGGCGCCGCCTCACGTCCAGTCGAGGATCACCTTGCCCGAGTTGCCCGAGCGCATGACGTCGAAGCCGGCCTGAAAATCGCCGACCGGGAACCGGTGGGTCAGGATCGGCGACACGTCGAGCCCGCTTTGCAGCATCGCCGACATCTTGTACCAGGTCTCGAACATCTCGCGGCCGTAGATGCCCTTGAGCGTCAGGCCCTTGAAAATGACCCGGGTCCAGTCGGTCGGCGCGCTCTCGGGCGGAATGCCGAGAACGGCGACCCGCCCGCCGTGGTTCATGACCCGCAGCAGGTCGCGGAAGGCCCCCGGGTTGCCCGACATTTCGAGCCCGACATCGAAGCCTTCCGCCATGCCGAGTTCGGCCATGACGTCGTCGAGCGTCTCGCGGGCGACGTTGAGCGCGCGCGTCGCGCCCAGCGCGCGCGCGAGGTCGAGCCGGTAGTCGTTGACGTCGGTCACCGCCACGAACCGCGCGCCGACGTGGCGGCAGATCGCCGTCGCCAGAATGCCGATCGGCCCGGCGCCGGTGATCAGCACGTCCTCGCCGACCAGGTCGAACGACAGCGCCGAATGGGTGGCGTTGCCGAGGGGATCGAGGATGGCGGCGATGTCGTCGCCGATCTGGTCGGGGAGGTGGAAGGCGTTGGCCGCGGGAATCGCCAGGTATTCGGCGAAGCAGCCCGACCGGTTGACGCCGACGCCGACCGTGTTGCGGCACAGGTGCCGCCGGCCGGCGCGGCAGTTGCGGCAGTGGCCACAGGTGATGTGGCCTTCGCCCGAAACCCGGTCACCGGGCTTGAAGCCCGCGACCTCGCCGCCGACCTCGACGACCTCGCCGCAGAACTCGTGACCGATCGTCATCGGCACCGGAATGGTGCGCCGCGACCAGTCGTCCCAGTTGTAGATGTGGAGGTCGGTGCCGCAGATCGCGGTCTTGGCGATCCTGATCAGCACGTCGTTGTGGCCGACCCGGGGTTCGGCCACGTCCTCCATCCAGATGCCCGGCTCGGGCTTGGCTTTGACCAGCGCCTTCATTTCTCCACTCCCCGGTCCGCGCGCCGACCTACGCGATCACCCCGAGGTCGCGGCCGACACGGGCGAACGCGGCGAGCGCGCGGTCGAGGTGCTCGCGGGTATGCGCCGCCGACATCTGGGTGCGGATGCGCGCCGCGCCGCGCGGCACCACGGGATAGGAAAAGCCGGTCACGTAAATACCCTCGCCCAGCAGGCGCTCGGCCATCCCGGCGGCGCGCTTGGCGTCGCCGAGCATCACCGGGATGATCGGGTGATCGCCGGGAACAAGGGTAAAGCCGAGCGCTTCGAGTCCGGCGCGGAAGTGTCGCCCGTTGTCGTGCAGCCGGCGCCGCAGGCCGTCGTCCGCCGCGACCAGGTCGAGCGCCGCCAGCGATGCCGCAGCGATCATCGGCGCGAGCGAATTCGAGAACAGATAGGGGCGCGAGCGTTGGCGCAGCCAAGCGACGATTTCCTTGCGGCCCGCGACGTAACCGCCCGAGGCGCCGCCGAGCGCCTTGCCGAGCGTGCCGGTGACGATGTCGACCCGGCCCTCGACGCCGCAGTGCTCGGGCGTGCCGCGGCCGTGCGCGCCCATGAAGCCAACCGCGTGCGAATCGTCGACCATCACCATGGCGCCGTATTTTTCGGCCAGATCGCAGATGCCGGGTAACTCGGCGATGATCCCGTCCATCGAGAACACCCCGTCGGTGGCGACGAGGCGGAAGCGGCAGTCGGCGGTCTCCTTGAGACGGCGTTCGAGATCGGCCATGTCGTTGTTGGCGTAGCGCAGCCGGCGCGCCTTGCAGAGGCGGACGCCGTCGATGATGCTGGCGTGGTTGAGAGCGTCGCTGATCACTGCGTCGTCGGCGCCGAGCAGGGTCTCGAACAGGCCGGTATTGGCGTCGAAGCACGACGAATAGAGGATCGCGTCCGCGACGCCGAGGAAAGTGGAAAGCCGCGCTTCGAGCTGCTTGTGGACGGTCTGCGTGCCGCAGATGAAGCGCACCGACGACATGCCGAAGCCGTAGGTCGCGAGCGCCCTCCGCGCCGCCTCGATCAGCGCCGGGTGGTTCGACAGGCCGAGATAGTTGTTGGCGCAGAAATTGAGCACCTCGCGGCCGCCGGCGACTTCGATGGCGGCGCCCTGCGGGCTGGCGATGACGCGCTCGTCCTTGTAGAGACCCGATGCGCGCAGGTTTTCGGTATCTTCCGAGAGCTTGTCGAGAAAGACCTGGTCCATGGCGGCGTCCCCGTCGGCTCGGGTCATGCGCCCGAAACAGCGGTCGTGATCGGAGCGCTATATTACGCCGCAGTGCCGCCGACGGTAAGGCCGTCGATCAGGAGCGTCGGCTGTCCGACGCCGACCGGCACGCCCTGCCCGTTCTTGCCGCAGGTGCCGATGCCGGGATCGAGCGCGAGGTCGCTGCCCACCGCCTTGACGCGGGTGAGCACGTCGGGACCGTTGCCGATCAGCGAGGCGCCCTTGACCGGGCGGGTCAGCCTGCCGTCCTCGATGAGATAGGCTTCCGAGGCCGAAAACACGAACTTGCCCGAAGTGATATCGACCTGGCCGCCGCCGAAGTTGGCCGCGTAGAGCCCCTTCTTCACCGCGGCGACGATGTCCTGCGGATCCTGCGTCCCCGCCTCCATCAGGGTGTTGGTCATGCGCGGCATGGGGGCATGGGCGAAGCTCTCGCGCCGGCCGTTGCCGGTCGGGGCCATACCCATCAAGCGCGCGTTCTGCCGGTCGTGCAGATAGCCGACGAGGACGCCGTCCTCGATCAGCACGGTGCGGCGCGTCGGCGTGCCCTCGTCGTCGACGGTGAGCGACCCGCGGCGTCCGGCCAGCGTGCCGTCGTCGACCACGGTGACGCCGGGGGCGGCGACGCGCTCGCCCATCAGGCCGGCGAAGGCCGAGGTCTTCTTGCGGTTGAAATCGCCTTCGAGCCCGTGACCGATGGCCTCGTGCAGCAGGATGCCGGGCCAGCCGGGTCCCAGCACCACTTGCATCTCGCCGGCCGGCGCGGGCGCCGCCTCGAGGTTGACGAGCGCCTGGCGCAAGGCCTCGTCGACCTGCGCGCGCCATTTGTCGGGTTCGAGGTAGGGCGCGTAAGCGCCGCGCCCGCCGACGCCGTAGGAGCCCGACTCCATGCGCCCGTCGGCCTCGACCACGATGGCGACGTTGAGACGCACCAGCGGGCGGATATCGGCGATTCGCGCCTGGTCGGCGCGGACGATCTCGACCGCCTGCCATTCGCCCGAAAGCGAAGCCATGACCTGGCGTACGCGCGGATCCTGCGCCCGCGCATAAGCGTCGATCCCGGCGAGCAGTTCGACCTTGTCCGCGAAGGCGACCTCGCCTAACGGGTTGAGATCGGGATAAAGCGTCCGGTTGGTGCCCTGCGGCGGCGCGGTGACGGCGCCGTCGTGCCCGGTGCGCACCGCCCGGACGGTCTGCGCCGCACGTTCCAGCGCCGCCTCGCTCAGCTCGGTAGCGTGGGCGTAGCCGGTCGCCTCGCCGCAGACCGCGCGCAGTCCGAAGCCCTGGGCCGTATCGAAGCTCGCGTTCTTGAGCCGGCCGTCGTCGAACGAAAAACTCTCCGACTGGCGGTATTCGAAGAACAGTTCGCCGTCGTCGCAGCCAGCGAGCGCCTCGCCGACGAGCCGCTCGACGCGGCCGCGGTCGAGCCCGGTCCGGGTGAAAAAAAGCGCGTCGGTCCCGAGACGGTCGTTCATGGACACTCTCCGTGAAAATTGGCCGCGCGCAGGATCGGCAACCATAGCGGTACGGGCGTTGCGCGGCTTCGGTCTTTCATATATGGGGCGACCTCTCCGACCGTCCAACCCGCCGCCGCCCCGCCGGCTCAAACGGGTGGTCGGCAAGTCGTAGCGGCGGAATTCGCCGACCCGACCCGCTGAAAGAAAAGGCCGCGTCCGCTACGCCGCGAACCCCCGTCGCGAGCGCCGTTCACGGGCTTGTGATTCCCCTTTCGCTGTTGTAGTTTCCCCGCGGCAAAGCGCCTTCGGACCGGTGCCGACGGATCCCATACCCCGGGCCTCAACATGGGGGTTGCCGTCGGCGTACCGCACCGGCAGATGGCGTTATATCGCCATCCATCCGATCCGGGAGGAGCGCGAGGAGATGTCGCTTAGCAAGCGTTTGTGCGGCTTCGCTACGGCCGCAGGGTTCATGGTGCTCGTCGCCGGTACGGCGAGCGCCGACCAGCCGCAGCCCTGGGAGACCGGTTTCCAGTCGGCGGCCTCGCCGGTGATGGAGCGAATCGTCGCCTTCAACGATCTCATGTTTGTGATCATCACGGCGATCGTCTTATTCGTTGTCGCGCTGCTGCTCTACGTCCTTTGGCGATTCAGCGCGAAGCGGAACCCCGAGCCGTCGAAGACCTCGCACAACACGATGATCGAGGTGCTCTGGACGGTGATACCGGTCATGATCCTCGTCGTCATCGCCATCCCGTCGTTCAAGCTGCTCTACTTCATGGATCGGGCCCAGGACGCCGAGATGACGGTGAAGGCGATCGGGCATCAATGGTACTGGTCGTACGAGTACCCCGACAACGGCGACTTCACTTTCGATGCGGTAATGCTCGAAGACGACGAGATCGGCGACGGGCAGGTACGGCTTCTGGAGACCGACAACCGCGTCGTCCTGCCCGTCGATACCACGATCCGCATCCTCGCGACCGCGGACGACGTGATCCATTCCTGGGCGGTGCCGGCGTTCGGCATCAAGATCGACGCCACCCCCGGACGGCTCAACGAGACCTGGGTGCGGATCGAGCGCGAAGGCGTCTACTACGGCCAGTGCTCCGAGCTTTGCGGCGTCAACCACGGATTCATGCCGATCACCGTCGAGGCGGTGTCGAAACAGGCCTTCGCCGCCTGGGTCGAAAGGGCGAAGGAAGAGTTTGCGCGCGACGACCAGCCCGCCCCCACCAGGGTGGCGGAAGTCGGACCGGACAAGGTGCTAAGGCGCTAGCGGAGGGGAAGGCGAGATGAGCAATCCAGGCGGAGCCACGGTCGAAGCGCACGGCGCCCATGCGCATCATCCCACCGGCCTGAAGCGTTGGTTGTATTCGACCAACCACAAGGACATCGGGACGATGTACCTGACCTTCGCCATCATCCTCGGCATCGTCGGCGGCATTCTGTCGCTGCTGCTCCGCATGGAGCTCGCGACGCCCGGCGACGACATCTTCGGCGGCAACTATCAGCTCTTCAACGTGCTGATCAGCGCCCACGGACTGATCATGGTGTTTTTCATGGTCATGCCGGGGTTCATGGGCGGGTTCGGCAACTGGATGGTGCCGCTGATGATCGGCGCGCCCGACATGGCCTTCCCGCGCATGAACAACATCAGCTTCTGGCTGCTCGTTCCCGCGGCGATCCTCTGGGTCGGCTCGCTGTTCGTCGGCGACGGTCCCGGAATCGGCTGGACGGCGTACCCGCCGCTCAGCACCTCGGGACATCCGGGAGCGGCGGTCGACATGATCATCCTCGGCCTTCACCTCGCCGGCGCTTCGTCGATCCTCGGTGCCATCAACTTCATCACCACGATTCTGAACATGCGTGCGCCAGGCATGACGCTGCACAAGATGCCGTTGTTCTGCTGGTCGGTTCTGGTGACCTCCTTCCTGCTGCTGCTGGCGCTGCCGGTGCTGGCGGGCGGCATCACCATGCTGCTGACCGACCGCAACTTCGGCACCGCCTTCTTCGACCCGGCGGGCGGCGGCGATCCGGTGCTTTACCAGCACCTGTTCTGGTTCTTCGGGCACCCCGAGGTCTACATCCTGATCGTGCCGGGCTTCGGCGTCGCGAGTCAGGTGATTTCGACGTTCTCGAAGAAGCCGATATTCGGCTATCTCGGGATGGTCTACGCCATGGTGGCGATCGGCGCGATCGGCTTCATCGTCTGGGCGCACCACATGTACACGGTGGGCATGGACGTCGATACCCGCGCCTATTTCGTCGCCGCGACGATGGTCATCGCCGTACCCACGGGCATCAAGATCTTCAGTTGGATCGCGACCATGTGGGGCGGCTCGATCGAGTTCAAGACGCCGATGCTGTGGGCCATCGGCTTCATCGTGCTGTTCACGCTCGGCGGTGTGACCGGCGTGGTGCTCTCCAACGCCGGCCTCGACGTCGCGCTTCACGACACCTACTACGTGGTCGGTCACTTCCACTACACCATGTCGATGGGCGCCCTGTTCCTGGTCTTTGCCGCCTTCTACTACTGGATCGGCAAGATGAGCGGCAGGCAGTATCCGGAAACGCTGGGCAAGATCCATTTCTGGATCACCTTCATCGGCGTCAACCTGACGTTCTTCCCCATGCACTTCCTCGGCGTGGCGGGCATGCCGCGGCGCATTCCCGATTACCCGGACGCCTTCGCCGGCTGGAACATGGTCGCCTCGATCGGCTCGTACATCTCGTTCGCCGGCGCGATCTTCTTCCTCTACATCCTCTGGCGCACCTTCGCCGCCGGCGAGAAATGCGCCGACAACCCGTGGGGCGAGGGCGCGACGACGCTCGAGTGGACGCTGTCGTCGCCGCCGCCGTTCCACAGCTATGAAGAAATCCCGCAGGTCCGCTAGCGGCGGCGGGGCGACGGGGAAACGCGCGTGACCGACCGCGGTATCATCTGCAATCCGGCGCCGGAGGCCGTCGCGGCGGTCCCCGAACTCGCCGACTACCTGGCGCTTCTCAAACCGCGGGTGATGTCGCTCGTGGTGTTCACCGGCTTCGCCGGGCTCTACCTCGCGCCCGGCGCGCTCCATCCGGTGCTGGCGCTGACCGCCGTGCTGTGCATCGCCGTCGGCGCCGGGGCGGCGGGCGCGATCAACATGTGGTACGACCGCGACATCGACGCCCGCATGGCGCGCACCCGCGAACGGCCGATCCCGGCCGGACGGATCGAGCCGGGCGCGGCGCTCGGTTTCGGCGCGACGCTCGCGGTAGGTTCGGTGGTGATGATGATGCTCGCCGTCAACTGGACCGCGGCGGCGCTGCTCGCGCTCACCATCGCCTTCTACGTCTTCGTCTATACCGTCTGGCTCAAGCGCCGGACGCCGCAGAACATCGTCATCGGCGGCGCTGCGGGCGCCTTTCCGCCGCTGATCGGATGGGCGGCGGTGACCGGCGACGTGAGCCTTTCCGGGCTTTTGCTGTTCGCCATAATCTTCGTCTGGACGCCCCCGCATTTCTGGGCGCTGGCGCTCTACCGCTCGGACGAGTACGCGCGCGCCGGCGTGCCCATGCTGCCGGTGGTGGCGGGACCCGAACATACCCGGCGCCAGATCCTGTGGTACACCCTCGCGCTCGCTCCGCTCGCCGTGATGCCGGCGTTCTTCGGCTTGGCGAGCGCGACGTACGGCGTGATCGCCGGCGCGCTCGGTGCGCTGTTCGTGATCTGCGCGATCCGCATCCAGACCGACACGACGGAGCGTGCAGCGCGACGGATGTTCGGCTTTTCGATCCTTTACCTGTTCGCGATCTTCGCGTTCCTGATCGTCGACCGGGGTCTGGGGATCTGACATGGCGGTGACCGAACTTCACAAACGCCAGCGGAGCAAGAACTTCGCCCTCGCCGGGGCGCTGTTTGCGCTGGTGCTGCTGTTCTTCGCCATCACCATCGTCAAGCTGGGCGGCGGGTCGTGAAAATGGCCGGGCGCGGCAGGCGCAATTCGGCGACGCTGTTCGTACTCGCCGGGGTGGCCGTCGGCATGGTGGGTCTCAGCTTCGCCGCGGTGCCGCTCTACCGCCTGTTCTGTCAGGTCACCGGCTTCGGCGGCACGACGCAGGTCGCCGAGGAAACGCCAGCGCGCGTCGACGACCGCATCGTTACGGTGCGATTCAACGCCGACACCGCGGCCGGCCTGCCGTGGCGGTTCCGTCCCGAACAGCGCGAGATCCGGGTCCATCTCGGCGAGGTGGCGCTGGCCTACTTCACCGCCGAGAATCTGTCGGACCACACGATCGTCGGCAACGCCACCTTCAACGTCACGCCCTACAAGGCGGGGCCTTATTTCTCGAAGATCGCCTGCTTCTGCTTCGACGAGCAGACGCTGGCGCCGGGTCAGGTCGCCGAAATGCCGGTGACGTTTTTCGTCGACCCCGAGATGGCCGACGACCCCAAGCTCAAGGAAGTCACGACGATAACCCTGTCGTATACCTTCTTCGCAGCGCGGGACAGTGCTCCTGCTCTGACGAGCGGCGACGATCTAAAATCAACGACCGATTCCAAGGGAACCTGAGGCCATGGCCGAGACGCACGTCCGGAAACACGATTACCACCTCGTCGACCCGAGCCCGTGGCCGGCGGTCGGCGCCGCTTCCGCTCTGGTTCTCGCCACCGGCGGCATCATGCTCATGCACGAGATCACCAACTGGGTGTTCTACCTGGGCATCCTGCTGATGCTGTTCACGATGTTCGGCTGGTGGCGCGACGTCATCCGCGAAGGCGAGTTCGGCGACTACCACACCCCGGTGGTGCAGCTCGGCCTGCGCTACGGCATGGCGCTGTTCATCGCCTCCGAGGTGATGTTCTTCGCCGCCTTCTTCTGGGCCTTTTTCGACGCAAGCCTGTTTCCCGGAGGACCGGGAAGCGAAGAACTGATCGGGCGCGGCGCTTACACCGGCGGCGTCTGGCCGCCCGAGAACATCGAAGTCTTCGACGCCTGGTCGATTCCGTTCCTCAACACGATCATCCTGCTCACTTCGGGCGCGACGGTGACCTGGGCGCATCACGAAATTCGCTCCGACCGGCGGCAGAAAGCGATCCTCGCGCTGTGGCTGACAATCGCGCTCGGCGTATCGTTTACCGCGCTTCAGGCGTTTGAGTACATCAATGCGCCGTTCACGATCGACGGCGGCATTTACGGCTCGACCTTCTTCATGGCGACCGGCTTCCACGGCTTTCACGTCATCATCGGCACCTGCTTCCTGTCGGTCTGCCTGTGGCGTCTGTATCAGGGACACTTCAAACCCGACCACCATTTCGGTTTCGAAGCCGCGGCGTGGTACTGGCACTTTGTCGACGTGGTGTGGCTGTTCCTGTTCAGTAGCGTCTACTGGTGGGGCGGTCGCTGAGCGGCGGATGAACGAGGCGTTCTACGGTGACGTTTCGCCGTTCAGAGCCGGCTTTGGCTGCCGTTGTCCGCGTTGCGGTCGCGGTCGGCTGTTCAAAGGATTCCTCGATATCGCCGAGACCTGCGCGGTTTGCGGGCTCGATTTGACGCGGCAGGACAGCGGCGACGGACCGGCAGTCTTCGTCATCCTGATTCTCGGCTTCGTCATCGTCGGTCTCGCGCTCGTGGTCGAGGTCAACTTTTCGCCTCCCCTGTGGCTTCATCTGTTGCTGTGGTTTCCTCTCATCCTCGGCGGCTCGATCGGGCTCCTGCGCCCTTTCAAGGCGACGCTGGTCGCGCTCCAGTACCGGCATCGGGTGCAGTTCGACAGTGACGACGAGCCAGGTTGAGCCACGACGCTTCCGGCCCCGGCCCGGGGCGACGGTCGCGGCCGTGTTGGCTTTTCTCCTGCTCGTCGGTCTCGGCACCTGGCAGCTTTACCGGCTGGCGTGGAAGACCCAGCTCATCTCTTTTCGCCAATCCCAGCTCGCGGCGGTGCCGGTCGCACTCCCCGCCGACCTCGTCGAGGCCGAAAAGGCGCTCGCGACGCTCGATTACCGTCGGGCGCGAATCTCCGGCGTTTTCCTGCACGGGCGCGAGCTCTACCTCGCGGCGACGCGCCGGAGCCACTTCGGTTTCGACGTGATCACACCGCTCCGGCGGGCGGACGGCGCCGTCGTCCTGGTTGACCGCGGCTGGGTGCCGCCAGAGGCGCGCGATCCGGCGGCGCGTGCGGCGGGTCAGACGACGGGCGAGGTGACGGTCGAAGGGGTGCTGCGCGGGCCGGGCCGGGCCGGCTGGTTCACCCCCGACAACGACCCCGAGCGCAACTACTGGTTCTGGCGCGATCTCGGCGCGATGGCGCGGGTCGCCGGTGTCGAGGCGCCGGCGCTCCTCCTCGAGGCCGGCCCGGCGAAGAACCCGGGCGGCCTGCCGATCGGCCGCGACTACCGCGTCGATCTCCCCAACGATCACCTCTCTTACGCGATCACCTGGTACATGCTCGCCGTGGCGCTCGCGGTGATTTACGTGCTGTCGCAACGACGCGGCCCGGACGATGACTGAAGCCGCAGCCTACGCCGAACTCGAACGCCGTTTCGCGCGGCTCAACGCGCTCGACGGCGCCGGCGCCGTGCTCGACTGGGACAGCCAGACCATGATGCCCAAGGGCGGGGCGGAGACGCGCGCCGAACAAAGCGCGGCGCTGGCGCTGGTCGGCCACGAACTGCTCACGGACCCGACGCTCGCCGAACTGCTCGACCGCGCCGAAGCCGACGAGGCGGCGGGACTCGATCCCTGGCGTGCGGCGAACCTTGCCGAGATGCGGCGCCGCTGGATCCACGCCGCCGCGACCGAGGCGCGGCTCGTCGAAGCGCTGAGCAAGGCGACCTCGGCCTGCGAGATGCGCTGGCGCACGGCGCGTCCCGACGACGACTTCGCCGGGCTGCGACCGTCGTTCGAGGAGGTCGTGGCGCTCACCCGCGAGAGCGCGGCGGCGAGGGGCGAAGCGCTCGGCTGCGCGCCTTACGATGCGCTGCTCGACGAATACGAACCCGGCGGCCGCAGCGCCCGGATCGACGCCCTGTTTGCCGACCTCGCCGCCTACCTGCCCGGCTTCATCGCGCAGGCGCTGGAGCATCAGGCGGGCAAGCCCGCGCCGCGGCGTCTCGACGGCCCGTTTCCGGTTGCGGCGCAGCGCGCGCTGGGCCGCCGCCTGATGGCGGTCGTCGGTTTCGAATTCGAACACGGGCGCCTCGACGTGAGCGATCACCCGTTCTGCGGCGGCACCCCCGACGACGTGCGCATCACCACGCGCTACCGCGAGGACGACTTCACCAAGGCGATGATGGCGGTGCTGCATGAGACCGGACACGCCATGTACGAACGCGGCCTACCGTCCGAGTGGCGCCGCCAGCCGGTCGGTCAGGCGGCCGGCATGAGCCTGCACGAGAGCCAGTCGCTGCTGCTTGAAATGCAGGCCTGCCGCAGCCGCGAGTTCATCGCCTTCGCCGCTCCCTTGATGCGTGAGGCGTTCGGCCGCGACGGCACGGCATGGCAGGCCGACAACCTGCTGCGCCTCAGCACCCGGGTCGAGGCGAGCCTCATCCGGGTCGACGCCGACGAGGTCACCTACCCGGCGCATATCCTGCTGCGCTACCGTCTCGAAAAAGCCCTGATCGCCGGCGACCTCGAAGTCCGCGACCTGCCCGACGCGTGGCACGAAGGCATGGCGGAACTCCTCGGCGTCACGCCTCTCGACGACCGCGACGGCTGCCTACAGGACGTCCACTGGTTCGGCGGTTTGTTCGGTTACTTCCCGACCTATACGCTGGGGGCGATGATCGCCGCCCAGCTTTTCGCGGCGGCCAGGCGCGCCGATGCGGACATTCTGCCGGCCATCGGGCGCGGCGATTTCGTCCCGCTGTTCCGCTGGCTGCGCGCCAACGTCCACGGTCTCGGAAGTTCGCTGACGACCGACGAACTCGTCGCGCAGGCCACCGGCCGCCCGCTCGACGCCGCCGTCTTCAAGGCGCACCTCGAAGCGCGTTACCTCTCCTGAAACTTCGCTTGAAAAACGGGAGCGCTGGTTTCGCCGTTTGAACCTTTTCTATAATTCATTAATTATAGAACTATGGAAGAAAAAGACACCGTCTCGGCGCTGTCGTTCCACCTCTCGCAACTCAGTCACGCCGGGCTGATCGGCGAGCGGCCTTCCACCAAAACACGGCGAACCATCAGGGCTCGACTGTGCGGCGTCGTTGCGCATTCTTGTGACTGTTCATCCGGTGCTCGCTCGATCGCCGAGTGGTCCTCACCAATCAGCTTCCAAGGTTCAGCCCGGATGAACAACCCTCATGGAATGCACATCTAGGCTATGGAAACGGCGCTTCTCCTCTCTCTTCTGGCGATCGCGGGACTGCTCGTCGTCTCGGCCTTCTTCTCGGGCTCCGAGACGGCCCTGACCGCTGCGTCCCGGCCGCGCCTGCACCACCTCGAACGCGAAGGCGACCGCCGCGCCCGCCTGGTCAACCGACTGACGGAGCGCAAGGACCGCCTGATCGGCGCCATCCTGCTCGGCAACAACGCGGTCAACATTTTCGCTTCGGCGCTCGCCACCAGCGTGCTCATCGGCCAATTCGGCGAGGCGGGCATCGCCTACGCGACGCTCGGCATGACGCTGCTGGTGCTGATCTTCGCCGAGGTCCTGCCCAAGACCTATGCGCTCAGCCGCCCCGACCGCGTCGCGCTCGCGGTGGCGCCGGTGATGCGCGCTATCGTCTTCGCGCTGTCGCCGATCACCGCCGTCGTGCAGGGCATCGTGAGGCTCACGCTGCGATCCTTCGGCATCGACATCGCCAAGGGCGCGCCGCTGACCTCGCCGCAGGACGAACTGCGCGGCGTCATCGATCTCCATGTCCGCGAAGGCGCGGTGATCAAGCACGAACGCGACATGCTCGGCGGGGTCCTCGACCTCGCCGACGTCGAGGTGCGCGAGGTCATGATTCACCGCAAGAACATGGTGATGGTCGACGCCGCCGAGTCGCCCTCGGCGATCGTCGACACGGTCGTCGCCAACCCCTACAGCCGTTTTCCCCTGTGGCGCGGCGAGTCCGACAACATCATCGGCGTGCTCCACGCCAAGGACCTGTTGCGCGCGGTGCGGGTGCACGAGGGCGATCTCGACGCCCTCGACGTCGCCGCCATGGCGTCGGAGCCCTGGTTCATCCCCGAAACCACGACGCTGCGCCAGCAGCTCCAGGCGTTCCGCCGACGCCGCGTCCACCTCGCTTTCGTCGTCGACGAGTACGGCGCGCTGATGGGCATGGTCACTCTCGAGGACATCCTCGAGGAGATCGTCGGCGACATCGCCGACGAGCACGACATCGCGGTGACCGGCGTCCGCGCCAACGCGAACGGCTCGTTCACGGTGAGCGGGACGGTCACCATCCGCGACCTCAACCGCGAGTTCGAATGGCAGCTGCCCGATGAGGAGGCGACCACCGTCGCGGGCCTCGTCATTCACGAAGCGCAGCAAATCCCCGAGGTCGGTCAGACCTTCGTATTTTACGGATTTCGCTTCGAGGTGCTCGCCCGCCAGCGCAACCAGATCACCTCGCTGCGCGTGACCCCGCCCCGCGATACCGAACACACGCCGGCGAGCTAAAGCCGGTCGAAGTCGCTTGCAATTCGGCTCCGCCGCTTTATATCCGGACGGTGCCGTCAGCATATCCGGGCGGCGCCGCCACCTGTGAGGTCGCCATGCCGCTATCGGAGCCTGCGCCGCGCGAGGCGCTCCATCACCGCGAGATCGTCTGCCGGGGTTATCGCCGCAGCGACGGCCTGTGGGACATCGAGGCCCACCTGACCGACACGAAAACCTACACCTTCAGCAACGCCAACCGCGGCGACATCGCGCCCGGCGAACCCTTGCACGACATGTGGCTCAGGCTGACGATCGACGGTGATTTCGTCATCCAGGACGCCGAGGCGGCGACCGACGCCGGTCCGTTTGCGCTCTGTCCGGCGATCACGCCACGCTTCGCCGGGCTCAAGGGAATCGCCATCCGGCCGGGCTGGATGCGCAAGGTGCGCAAGCTTCTCGGCGGCGTCAACGGCTGCACCCACCTGGTCGAATTGCTGCGGCCCGTCGCAACGGTCGCGTACCAGACGATCTGGACCGCGCGCGGCAGAGGCGCCGATGCGGCGGAGCGCCGGCGGAAACCGATCTATCTCGACAGTTGCCACGCCCTGCGCAGCGACGGCGAGGTCGTCCGCGAGCACTACCCCGAGTGGTACAGCGGAGAAGCCGTCGAATCCGGAGACTGAGACCGCAGACGCCGGCGGGCAGGCCCCGGCGTTGTCAGGCGTGCGCTTCCTCGATCCAAAGGCGGTCCCCGTGGCCGGCGCGGACATGGCCTTCGGTCGTCGCCGCTTCGCGAAAGTAGGACAGGATGAAGACGCGGAGACCGGCGGTAAGCGTCGATGTGCGCCGTGTCGCTTCGACCTCCGAGCAGACGTCATGCATGGTTCGCCCTTCGCGCCGGGCGATCTCGCGGAGCGCATCCCACATCTGGGGTTCGAGCCGCACGCTCGTCCGGCGACCGTTGACGACGACGTTGCGATTGACCAACGAACTGTTCATGGCGACGGTTACTCCTTGCTCGCATCGGCCGGCCGTTATGGTTAACGGATCGGTTCGTGAGAATACATCTATCGGATGTAAAAGTTAATAATAAATCTCTCTAAAGTATGTATCACGCGTAAGCGAACCAGGCCGTAACCTGCGGGATTCCGGGATTTTCCCTGCCGAGCGGGCAGCACACCTCGCCAACCGACCCGACCGCGATCCGGCACCCCGGGAGGCTCGCTTGCCAGTCCCCGGCGAAGCGGACATACTCGGGCCATGTTACCGCCCAGACTCCGGCCGACCGCAGCGGAAGACGGCGCGCCGGCGGACGCCCCTCGCGTCTGCGACCATCCGGGCTGCCAAGACGAAGGGCTCTATCGCGCTCCGCGTTCGCCCGACATGCTCGACAGCCATTACTGGTTCTGCCTCGAACACGTGCGCAGCTACAACGCGCACTGGGATTTCTTTGCCGGAATGAACCAGGACGAAATCGAAGCCTTCCGCGAGGCCGACGTCACGGGGCACCGGCCCACCTGGCCGGTCGGCGTCCGCGCCCGTCTCCTCCGCCTGTGGGACGGCGAGGGCTTGCGCGATCTGTTCGGACTGTTCGGCCGGGAAAGCGCGGAGTCCGGCGATTCGTCGCAGGCGATGCCGGCCTGCGAGCGCGATGCGCTGGCGATGCTCAACCTCGGATACGCGGCGACTCTCGCGGACATCAAGACACGTTTCAAGGAGTTGGCGAAGCGCTACCATCCCGACGTCAACGGCGGCGACAAGGCGTCGGAAGAGCGCCTCAAGGCGATCATCGAAGCCTACCGCCTCCTGATCCAGCGACGGTCCGCCTAACGGGCTTGTGGCCGGCGCTCTGCGAACCAATCTTGAGTACGAGCCCCACTCATGCTAGGTGGTGCGCGGCATGCGGACGAATATGTGCCTGTCCGGCGAGCGACGGGTTCGAGCGGATCGCGACCGATAGGGTGTCCCTTGGCACGCCACCGGTCGCCCTATCGGATCCTCTTTTTGTTGATTAACGATGAACGGTTTGGCGATGACCTCTACAGACCTGCATAACGAGTTTCTCGCGATGCCGCCGAACGGCCCGGACATTCGGATCTCCGTGCGCCAGGTCTTCGGCATTGATAGCGACATGGAAGCGCCGGGGTTTTCGCAGTTCAGCGAGCATGTGCCCAACGTCGACGACGCTTACCACTTCGATCACGACACGACTCTCGCCATCCTCGCCGGTTTTGCCCATAACCGGCGGGTGATGATCCAGGGCTATCACGGCACCGGAAAATCGACGCATATCGAGCAGGTGGCGGCGCGGCTCAACTGGCCGTGCATCCGCATCAATCTCGACAGCCATATCAGCCGAATCGACCTGATCGGCAAGGACGCCATCGTGCTGCGCGACGGCAAGCAGGTCACCGAATTCCGTGAAGGCATGCTGCCCTGGGCGGTGCAGAACCCTACGGCGCTGGTGTTCGACGAGTACGACGCCGGCCGGCCCGACGTCATGTTCGTTATCCAGCGCATCCTCGAGGCCCAGGGCAAGTTGACGCTTCTCGACCAGAACCGCGTGCTGCGTCCGCACGACGCGTTCCGCCTGTTCGCGACCACCAACACCGTCGGCCTCGGCGACACCACCGGGCTCTATCACGGCACCCAGCAGATCAACCAGGGCCAGATGGATCGCTGGAACATCGTCGCGACCCTCAACTACCTGCCGCACGACGACGAGATGAAAATCGTCCTCGCGAAAATGCCGGCGCTCGGCGACGAAGCGGGACGGGAACTCATCGGCACCATGATCAAGGTGGCCGAACTGACGCGCGCCGGCTTCATCGCCGGCGACATCTCGACGGTGATGTCACCGCGCACGGTCATCACCTGGGCGGAAAACGCGGAGATCTTCGGCGACGTCGGCTTCGCCTTCCGCGTCACCTTCGTCAACAAATGCGACGAGCTCGAGCGCGCCAGCGTCGCTGAATACTACCAGCGTTGTTTCGGCGCCGAGCTGCCCGAGTCCGCCGCCTACGCGACGGTTAGCTGAAAGCCGTCGCATGACCGAGACCGAGAGCCCGGTCGAACCGTTCAAGCGGGCCGTCACCGCGGCCATGCGGGCCCTTTCGGAGGACCGCGAGCTCACCGTCAACTTCAGCGGCGAGGCGACGGGCGTCAGCGGCCACGAGGCCAACCTGCCGCAGCCGGCGCGCGAGCTCGAAGCCAAGGAAATCGCCCGTATCCGCGGCTCCGGCGATGCGCTGGCGATGCGCCTGCGCTATCACGATCCGGCGCTCCACGCGCGCCGCCGGCCAAGCGGCGAAATGGCCCAGGCGATCTACGATTCGGTCGAGCAGTCGCGCGTCGAGTCGCTCGGCGCGCGCCGTCTCAAGGGGGTGGCCGGCAATCTCTACGCCATGCTCGACCAGCGCTGCCGGATGCGCGGCTACGACCGTATCACCGATTTCCACGACGTCCCCCTGGCCGAGGCGATCGGCTTCCTGGTTCGCGAACGTCTGACCGATACGCCGTCGCCGCACGCCGCGCGCCGCATGGTCGAAATGTGCCGCCCCTGGATCACCGCCAAGGCAAGCGAGAGCCTGGCCGCCCTGAGCCGCGCCGTCGAGGACCAGAAGCGTTTCGGCCAGGCGCTGCGTCGCCTGCTCGCCGACCTCGACTTCGCCGAGCTCGACGACGACCGCGACGACGCCGACGACGCCGAAGCCCGGAACGCCGGCGAAGACGCCAACGAGCAAAGCGGCGACGGCGAAGGCGAGGGCGGCGACACCGAGGGCCTCGACGCCTTCGCCTCGACGGGCGAGGACGACGAAAGCGGCGAGGAGGCGACGCAGATAGGCGAGACCGAGGAGCAGGCCGCCGGCAGCGGCTCGGAGGAGGCGGGGCACGCCGAGCGCCCCTGGCGTCCCGAATGGTCGCAGCTCAACGATCGCGGCGAGCCGGCCTATCGCGTCTATACCGCCGCCTTCGACGAGGTGGTCGATGCCGAGACGCTGTGCGAAGCCGGCGAGTTGAACCGCCTGCGCACCCAGCTCGACCTCCAGCTCGCCAATCTTCAGGGAGTCACCGCCAAGCTCGCCAACCGGTTGCAGCGCCGGCTTCTCGCCAAGCAGTCGCGCGGCTGGGAATTCGACCTCGACGAGGGACTGCTCGATTCCGCCCGACTCGCCCGCGTCGTCGCCAACCCGATGACGCCGCTTTCCTACAAGCAGGAAAAGGAGAGCGAGTTCCGCGACACCGTGGTCAGCCTGTTGATCGACAATTCGGGCTCGATGCGCGGCCGTCCCATCACGGTCGCGGCGATGAGCGCCGACATCCTCGCGCGCACCCTGGAGCGCTGCGGCGTCAAGGTCGAGATTCTGGGCTTCACCACCCGGGCGTGGAAAGGCGGGCAGTCGCGCGAGCGCTGGCTGGCCGACGGCAAACCGGTCAACCCGGGCCGCCTCAACGACTTGCGCCACATCGTCTACAAGGACGCCGAAGAACCGTGGCGACGGGCGCGCAAGAGTCTCGGCCTGATGCTGCGCGAGGGACTGCTCAAGGAAAACATCGACGGCGAGGCGCTGTTATGGGCGCACGAACGGCTGCTCGGCCGCCCCGAGCAGCGCCGCATCCTGATGGCCATCTCCGACGGCGCGCCGGTCGACGACTCGACGCTTTCGGTCAACAACGGCAATTATCTCGAACGCCACCTGCGCGATGTGATCGGCTGGATCGAGGCGCGCTCGCCGGTCGAGATCGTCGCCATCGGCATCGGCCACGACGTGACGCGCTACTATCGCCGCGCGGTGACCATCGTCGACGCCGAGCAGCTCGGCGGCGCGATGCTCGAGAAACTCGCCGAACTGTTCGACGATCAGCCGGAAAGCGCGTCGAGCCGGGACTCGCGGCGCCCGGTGCGGGTTCATTGAGCCCTGACGCGACCGGGATTACGTCAGCTAGTCAAGGTGCGCCCTGAAGAACGCGAGCGTGCGGCGCCACGCCAAGGCTGCGTCCTCGGCGTCGTAGCGCGCGCCCGTCGGGTTGGCGAAGGCGTGATCGGCCTCGTACCAGTGGACTTCATACCGCTTGCCCGCGGCCTTCATCGCCTTCTCGAAGCCCGCAACCATCGCCCGGTTGATCCAACGGTCGCGGCTGGCGAAGTGGCCGAGGACGGGACCGGCGAGCGGCGCCAGCTCGGCGGCGGTTTTGTTGACCCGGCCGTAGTAGACGACCGTCGCCTCGACCGGACGCAGCAGCGAGGCGTTGAGCGACCAGCCGCCGCCGAAGCACCAGCCGACGGTTCCCAGCTTGCCGGTCGTTCGCGGATCTTTCCTGAGCCAGTCGATCCAGGCGGCGAGCGTCTCGTCCGCCTCGGCCGGCTCGACCGATGCCGCGTAGCTGCGCGCCGCCTCGCGCGTGGTCGCGACGTGCCCGCCGTAGAGATCGATGGCGAGCGCGATGTAGCCTTGCCGCGCGAATTCGGCGGCGACCGACTTGATCTGGTCGTTGAGACCCCACCACTCGTGCACCAGCAGCACCGCCGGCGCCGGCTGCGTCTCGGGAAGCGCGAGGGCGGCGCGGACCGTCCCGCCGCCGGGCGTCGTCAGCGACACGGTTTGAAGCGTCGCCGCCGCGGCGCGGGCGAGCCGCGGATCGGCGAGCACGACGGCGAGCGGCAAGCCGGCAAGGCCGCTTCCAAGGTTCTTGAGAACGGTGCGGCGGGCAAACATGTCTGCCGTAGCCTCCTGTCGTGGGTTCCGCGGCGCACAAGGCAACCGCGGGAACGGGCAAGTGTAACTTCGAGTTTCCGATTGGCCAAGCCGCGGACGATCATCACGCGCGTCACAATCGCGTGTGCGGTTCTCTGGTTGGTCGCCCCCGCGGTCGCCGACCCGCTCGCGCTGCACGCCCGCAGCGTTCCGCTCGATCCCAACCACCCGTCGCGCACGCTGATCGGCGGGCTCGAATACCGCGGCGGCCTCGTCCTGCGCGCGGGCGACTCCCGTTTCGGCGGGCTTTCCGGGCTCGAGGTCAGCGCCGACGGCGCCCGTATGACCGCCGTGTCGGACCGCGGCTACTGGATCGAGGCGTCGCTCGACTACGACGCCGACGGCCGGCTCGCAGGCGTCGCCGACGGCGCGATCCATGCCCTGCGCGACGAGACCGGGCGTCCCCTCGCGCAACCCTGGAACGACGCCGAGGAGATCGCCCCGTTCGGCGACGGCAGACGTCTCGTGGCCTTCGAGCACATCCATCGCATCTGGATCTACGGCGACGACCCCGCCACGGCCCGCGCCCGCGCCCTATGGTCGCCGCCCGGCCTTGCCCAAGTGCCGGCGAACGGCGGCGTCGAAGCGCTCGCCCGGCTCGCCGATGGCGCGTTCCTCGCGGTGACCGAGAAAAGCTATCTCGCCGAAGGCGTGCTGCGCGGCTGGTTGATCTCGGCCGACTTCGCCGCCCAACGCCCGCTCGCCTACGCCGTGGCGGCGGATTTCCATCCCACCGCGTTTGCGACTTTGCCCAACGGCGACGTGCTCGCGCTCGAACGCCGCTTCACCCTGGTCTCGGGCCCCGGCGCCCGGCTGCTGCGCATCCCGCGCGCAACGATCGTTGCGGGAGCGGTGCTCGAAGGGCGGCTGGTCGCGAGCCTTGCCGCGCCGCTCACCGTCGACAACATGGAAGGGCTCGCGCTGCGCCGGGACGCCAACGGCGGCGTTCTCGTTTACCTCGTCTCCGACGACAACTACAGTACGATCCAGCGCACACTGCTGATGATGTTCCGGCTGATCGAGTGAAACGGCGGTTTGGGGGTTGAACGACGCGCGGCGGCGGCTGACAGCGACGCCGGCACGCGCCCGGACATGGATGTGACGGAGGACGACCCGGCGATGCGCAACTCCCCCTGGTTCGTGGTCATCGTCGCCGTCTTCGTGACCGCGCTGATTACGGCGAACATCATCGCCGTCAAGCTGATCGCGCTGAACCCGTTCGGCGCCGGGCAGGTGGTGCTGCCTGCGGCGATCATCATCTTCCCGGTCAGTTATATCATCGGCGACGTTCTCACCGAGGTCTACGGCTATCGGCAGGCGCGGCGCGTCATCTGGCTCGGTTTTCTGTGCAACCTGGTCGCCGTCGCCGCGATCTGGGCGGCGCAGGTCCTGCCGGCGGCCTCGTTCTGGGACGGCCAGGCCGCGTTCGAGCGCATTCTCGGCTACACGCCGCGTATCCTTCTGGCGTCGTTCCTCGCCTATCTGGTGGGCGAGTTCACCAACGCCTTCGTGCTCGCCCGGATGAAGATCGTCACGCGCGGACGCTGGTTGTGGACCCGCACCATCGGCTCGACCATCGTCGGCCAGGGGCTCGATTCACTGGTCTTCATCGCGGTCGCGTTCGCCGGCGCCATGCCGGCTTCGGTCCTCGGCACCGTCATCGTCACCCAATGGATCGCAAAGTCGGCCTACGAGGCCCTCGCCACGCCGCTGACCTATGGCGTCGTCGGTTTTCTCAAGCGTCGCGAGGGATTGGACGTCTACGATTACGACACGCGCTTCAACCCGCTGTCGCTCTCGGACTAACGGCGGCGCGTCCGGGACGGGCTCAGCCGGTAGCGGCGGCCTTGCGGATGCGGCGCTTGAGCTGACGCGCCGCAGGCGACAGCTTCTCGTCCTTGGTGGCGAGCAGGTAGGCATCGAGCCCGCCATGACGGTCGACCGTACGCAGCGCGTGCGGCGTCAGCCTGAGGCGGACGGGCTTGCCGAGCGCGTCGCTCATCAACGACATCCGCTGCAGGTTGGGCAGGAAACGCCGGCGCGTCTTGTTGTGAGCGTGGCTCACGTTGTTGCCGGCCTGTACCCCCTTCCCCGTCAGCTCGCAGCGTCGGGCCATCGTTCCGTCCTCTAGCACAAGAAAGACGCGACTCGCTGTCGCGCCGTTCGACAGGCGGGAATATTTAGGCCGCCGTACCGGCGGCGTCAAGCCGAATCCGGGTCCCCGAGGAAGGCGGCGAGCAGCCGGCGGGCGGCGGCGTGCGGCGATACCTCGCCGCGGGCGACACGCTCCTCGAGATCCGCGGCGCGGGCGATCACCGCCCCGTGCGCCCGAAACGCCGCCCTCAGTCCCTCGTCGATTTCGTTCCACATCCAGGCCCGCGCCTGGCGCGCGCGGCGCGCGGCAATGCCGTCCGACGGCCCGAGCGTCTCGCGATAGGCTTCGATCGCCTGCCAGACTTCGGCGACGCCCTCGCCGTCGCGCGCCGAGCAGACCAGCACCCGCGGCGTCCATGCCGGATTCGCCGGGCGCAGGAGACCCAGCGCCGCATGGTACTCGGCCTGCACCCGGCGGGCGGCGGCGGCGAGATCGCCGTCGGCCTTGTTGACGACGATGAGGTCGGCGAGCTCGACGATGCCGCGCTTGAGCCCCTGAAGCTCGTCGCCGGCGCCGGGGGCGAGCAGCAGCAGGAAGACGTCGACCATGTCGGCGACCGCGGTCTCCGACTGACCGACGCCGACGGTTTCGACCACGGCGATGTCGAATCCCGCGGCCTCGCAGGCGAGCATCGCCTCGCGCGTGCGCCGCGCCACGCCGCCCAGCGTCTCGCCCGCGGGCGACGGCCGGATGAAGGCCGCCGGGCTGCGCGCGAGGCGACTCATGCGTGTCTTGTCGGCGAGCAGCGCGCCGCCGCCGCGCCGGCTCGAGGGATCGACCGCGAGCACCGCAACGCGATGACCCTCGCCGATGAGTTGCAGACCGAAAGTTTCGATGAAGGTCGATTTGCCGACCCCGGGCGCCCCCGAGACGCCGACGCGCACCGCGCCCCCCGCCTTGGGCAGCAACGCCGCGAGCAGCGACTCGGCCCGGTTCCGGTCGGCGGCGCGGGTCGACTCGATGAGGGTGATGGCGCGCGCCAGCGCCCGCCGGTCTCCGGCACGCACGGCGGCGGCGAGGTCGTCGTCGGATCGCGTCACTGGCCCATCGGGAAACCGGTTGGCATCGTCATATCGTCAGCCTACCCGTCCATGCGCCGGGCACAACCGCAATCGCGAGGCCGGTGGCGGCGGACCGGCGTCGAGGGTTTCCGTCTGCCTCAACATGGTTAATACATTTTACCCGATCGAGGGGTAAACTGTGACGACCATCACTGGTAATCAGGTATTCGAAGTGGTATAGTTCCGGTCGGATCTCGTACAGGAGACTTGTGGTGGGGGACACGGTTCGCGACGAGCCCGGGTCGCGTTTGGAGACGCCCGAAAGCAGCCAAATCGAAGCTTCTGACACGCCTGCAGGCTCAAGCGGCGAATCCCGGCGGCGCATCATCAAGGCGGCACTGGGCGCTGCACCGCTTATTCTGACGCTGAAGAGCGGCCCGGCGCGGGCACAGAATCCTTCGGACATGATGTCGCCGGGCCATATGTCGCACGCCTAGGGGTGAACCGACAGGTTTCGCCGGGTTCGCTCCGCCCGGTATGAAGGCGACGTCGCCGCATGAGGTTCGCAGTCCCGCGGCGAATGCGGTAAGTTAGGGTCGTCGTTACGAAATTGCCGCCGGCGGGAACGCTTCGTGACAGAGACGGGAAATTTCGGCGCCGAGCGCCCGATGTCGGAACGTGCGCGCTGGCGCCTGCCGGAAGGCGTGCGACTGGTGTGGCGAGCATGGGACGACGAGTTCGTCGTCTTCAACACGCTGTCGGGCCAGACCCATTTGCTCGACGGCGTTTCGGCGGCCATTCTCGACGCCCTCGAACGGGGGCCGGCGACCGTGGATGAACTTTCCCGCCGGCTGGCCGAGCGTTTCGACCTGGCGATCGACGAGGCCCTTAGGTCGCGCATCACCACGATCTGCGGCCGGTTCGACAACCTGGGCCTGGCCGATCCCGATTCGCCGTGAAGGTCGGCGACCTTTCCGTCGAGACGTTCGGGCGGCGACTTGCGGGTAACGGCGTGGTCTTCAGGACCGGACCGTTCGTCACGCATCTCGCTGCGCCGCTCGGCGAACTCGCTGCGCCGCTGCACTGTCTCTACGCCGACTTTCCCTGCGACGACGGCGGCATCGCCGACTTCCACCTGCGGATTGCGCCAACCTCGTGGCTCCGACGCCGCTGGCGCCCCAGCGTGCGTTTCCTGGTCGACGGGCAAGCGCGGTTTCTGCCCGCGCCGCGGCGCATGGCATTGGCGATGTTCGAGTGGGGCCTCAACTCCTGTATCTTCCGGAACGCGAACCAGTTCCTCATATTCCATGCCGCGGTCGCGGAACGGGACGGTCTCGCCGTGGTCATGGCGGGCGAGCCGGGCGCCGGAAAGAGCACGCTTTGCGCCGCGCTGGTCAACCGCGGCTGGCGCCTGCTGTCGGACGAGTTCGCGCTCGTCCGCCCCCAAGACGGCCGGTTGCTGCCCATCGCCCGGCCGGTATCGCTCAAGAACGAATCGATCGGGATCATCCGCGCCTTCGCGCCCGATGCCACGATCGGCCCCGAATGCAGCGACACCCACAAGGGCGCGGTCGCCCATATGAAGCCGCCCACCGACAGCGTGAACCGCGCCGACGATCCGGCGACGCCTGCCTGGATTCTGTTTCCGCGCTACCGCGCCGGCGCCGAAACCCGGCTCGAACCGGTATCGCGGGCGCGCGCCTTCTTCCGTATCGCCGATCAGTCGTTCAACTACCACATCTTGGGCGCCGCCGGTTTCGAGTCGGTCTCGCGGCTGATCGAGACCTGCAGCTGCCACGATCTCGCCTACGCGTCGCTCGACCAGGCGGTCGCGCTGCTCAACGGCTTCGCGCCCGCCACCACGCCGGTCGCGCGGTGATGGCGCGGGACGTCGCCGGCGCCGGGATTCTGCTGGCCGTTCTGGGCCAGCCGCAGCGCATGGCGGAGCTCGCCGCAGGCGAATGGGACCTGATGCTCGCCCAGGCGCGATCGGGCGCCCTCGTCCCCCATCTCGCCTTTCAGGCCGACGATTGCGGGCTCGACGGGCGGTTGCCCGAAAAGGTGCGTCAGCACTTCGCCGGGGCGCGCGCGGTGGCCGCCGATCAGGACCGCACCATCCGCTGGGAAATCAACCGCATCGCCCGCGCCCTCGGCGGCCTCGGCGTCCCCGTCGTGCTGCTCAAGGGCGCGGCCTACGTCGCCACGGGCCTCGCCATGGCGCGCGGCCGGCTGGTCAGCGACGTCGATATCATGGTGCCCCGAAGCGCGCTCGACCGGGCCGAGGCGACGCTCGTCCGCCACGGCTGGGAGCCGATGAAGCTCGAGCCCTACGACCAGCGCTATTACCGCACCTGGATGCACGAACTGCCGCCGCTCAGGCACCGCGAGCGACTCACCGTGATCGACGTGCATCACACCATCCTGCCGCCGTCGAGCCGGCTCAAGCCCGACGGCGAGGCGCTGTTGCGCGCGGCCCTGCCGCTCGAACGGCCGCCGCTCCATGTGCTCGCGCCCGCCGACATGCTGCTGCACTGCGCCGCCCATCTGTTCCACGACGGCGAGATTGCCGATTCGTTGCGCGACCTCGTCGACCTGCACGGTCTTCTCTGCCACTTCGGGACGGACGAGACATTCTGGCGCGCGCTGTTGCCGCGCGCGCGTGCGCTCGGGCTCATGCGGCCGCTCTACTACGCGCTGCGCTACACCACGCGGCTCCTGGAAACCCCGGTGCCGGCGGAAGTCCTGGCCGCCGCGCGCGCCGGTGCGCCGGCGGGTCCGGCGCGGGCGCTGATGGACCGGCTGGCGCCGCGCGCGCTCGTGCCCGACCATCCCGAGCGGCCGGACGCCGCCAAACGGCGCGCCGCGTTCCTGCTCTACGTCCGTTCGCACTGGCTGCGCATGCCGCCGCATCTGCTCGTCGCGCATCTCGGCCGCAAGGCGATCATGCGCCTTTCCGGACGTCACGCCGCCGACGACGCAACCGATGCGGCGGCCGAAGCGCGTTAGCAAGCAGGCGAAAGCCGGCTTACGCGGCCTTGCGCCGCTCGGCGATCAGCGTCATGACCTCGGCCGCCGCGGCGGGAACGTTGGTGCCGGGACCGAAGATCGCGGCGACCCCGGCGGCGCGCAGAGCGTCGTGGTCCTGGGGCGGGATGACGCCGCCGCAGACCACCACGATATCGTCGCCCCCCTCGGCGGCGAGCGCGGCGATCAGGTCGGGCACCAGGGTACGGTGTGCCCCCGCCTGGGACGAAACGCCGATGACGTGGACGTCGTTCTCGATCGCCTGCCGGGCGGCCTGGCCGGGGGTCTGGAACAGCGGGCCGAGATCGACGTCGAAGCCGATGTCGGCGAACGCGGTGGCGATCACCTTGGCGCCGCGGTCGTGGCCGTCCTGACCGAGCTTGACCACCAGCATCCTCGGCCGGCGGCCTTCCTTGGCGGCGAAAGCCGCGGTCTCGGCCTGGATGCGGTCGAACGCCGCATCACCCGCGAATGCCCCGCCGTAGACCCCCGAGATGGTGCGCGTGTCGGGGCGATAGCGGCCGAAAACGCGCTCGAGCGCGGCGGTGATCTCGCCGAGCGAGGCGCGCACCCGGCACGCCTCGACCGAAAGCGCCAGCAGGTTGTCCGCGTCGCTTTCGGCGGCGCGCGTCAGCGCCGCGAGCGCGGCCTGGCAAGCGGCCTCGTCGCGTCCCGCGCGCAGCGCCGCGAGACGGTTAATCTGCGCCTCGCGCACGGCGTGGTTGTCGATGCTGCGCACCGCGATCGGGTTGGTCCCGTCGACCGCGTATTTGTTGACGCCGACGATCGTCTCCTCGCCGCGATCGATGCGCGCCTGACGGCGCGCCGCGCTCTCCTCGATTCTGAGCTTCGGCATGCCGGCCTCGATCGCCCTGGTCATGCCGCCCAGCGCCTCGACCTCCTCGATCAGCGCCCAGGCGTGGTGGGCGACACTCGCGGTCAGGCTCTCGACGTAGTAGCTGCCGGCGAGCGGGTCGACGACGCGCGCGGTTCCGGTCTCCTCGGCGAGGATGAGCTGGGTGTTGCGGGCGATGCGCGCCGCCGTGTCGCTGGGCAGCGCGAGCGCCTCGTCGAAGGCGTTGGTGTGCAGGCTCTGGGTGCCGCCGAGCACCGCGGCGAGCGCTTCGTAGGCGGTGCGCACGACGTTGTTATAGGGCTCCTGCTCGGTGAGCGAAACGCCCGAGGTCTGGCAGTGGGTCCTGAGCGCCAGCGACATCGGGTTCGCGGGCGAGAATTGGTTCATCATCCGCGCCCACAGGAGCCGCGCGGCGCGCAGCTTGGCGATCTCCATGAAGAAGTTCATGCCGACGCAGAAGAAGAACGACAGCCGCGGCGCGAAGGCGTCGATGTCGAGGCCGCGGGCGCGCGCCGCGCGCACGTATTCGAGACCGTCGGCGAGGGTGAAGGCGAGCTCCTGCACCACGGTCGCGCCAGCCTCCTGCATGTGATAGCCCGAGATCGAGATCGAATTGAAGCGCGGCATGCGCCGGGCCGTGTATTCGATGATGTCGGCGACGATGCGCATGCTCGGCGCGGGCGGGTAGATGAAGGTGTTGCGGACCATGAACTCCTTGAGGATGTCGTTCTGGATCGTGCCCGCGAGCTTTTCCGGCGCGACGCCCTGCTCCTCGCCGGCGACGATGAAGCCCGCGAGCACCGGCAGTACCGCGCCGTTCATGGTCATCGAGACGGTCATGCGATCGAGCGGGATGCCGTCGAACAGCACCTTCATGTCCTCGACCGAATCGATCGCCACGCCGGCCATGCCGACGTCGGCGACCGCCTGCGGATCGTCCGAATCGAAGCCCCGGTGGGTGGCGAGGTCGAACGCGACCGAAAGCCCCTTCTGGCCTTCCGCCAGCGCCCGCCGATAGAAGGCGTTCGACTCCTCGGCGGTCGAGAAGCCGCCGTACTGACGAATCGTCCAGCGCCGGCCGGCGTACATGGTGGCGCGCGGACCGCGCAGGTAAGGCGCGAAGCCGGGGAGCGTGTCGAGATGATCGAGCCCTTCGAGGTCGTCCGCGGTGTAAAGCGGCTTGACGCGGATGCCCTCGGGCGTCTCCCAGGCGAGACTCTCGGGGTCGCCGCCGTTGAGCTCCTTGGCGGCAAGGGCGGCCCAGTCCTTGAGGGTTTTCTTCGGAAAATCGGCCATCGCGGCGCTCGCCGGTTCTCGTTTCGCAACTGCGAAATAAAGTATGGCGACGGTAACCGGCGGCGTCAACGTGAGGCCCGCGGTGGTGATGTACGGATGTTTGTGTCAGTGAAGTGAGAGGGGCACTCCTTGGTTGTTTTGACGGCAACCAGGAAGAAGCGCCCCCGATGTCACGGAGCGTAACGATCAGGGGCTTGCCTCAGGCCTTTGCGATCATCAAGGAGATGGAGAACCGGGATTACGATTGGGGCGACGACTACCGCCGATCGGGGCGGCAGGCGCTGGCCGGGATCCTTGAGGATCAGATGGCGCGGCGCCTCGATCGGCACCTCGACGAGATGACGCGGCGCGGCGCGGCGTTTCAGCCCTGGCGGACCTTGAAGCGCGGGTTGGTCTTGTTGATCAGGTAGACCCGTCCCTTGCGGCGCACGACCCGACAGTCCTTGTGCCGCTTCTTCGATGACTTCAGCGAGTTGCGAACCTTCATGACGGGTCTCGATCAACCGGGGGCCGTCGCGGGAGGGCGCACCCTACGCATCGGCATCCGGCCTGTCAACCGAAGGATAGAGCGAGTCAGGGACGGCCGGATGCGAGATCCGGCCGGCTGCGCCGGAGATCGACCAGGGTGGTGGCGAGCCGGGCCAGCGCCCGCGCCCTCAGCCAGGCGCTGGCGAGCGAGCCGGCGTAGTCGAGCGCCCGCTCCAGCACCGCCTCGGCGCCGGTTGCGTCGCCGCCCGCGAGCCGGGCGACGGCGACGTCGCCGAGCAGCCAGACCCGTTCGAGGGGGTCGCGGATCTCGGCCGAGGCGGCGTCGGCGAGGGCCTCGCTGCGGCGCGCCGCCGCCCAGTCGCCGCTGGCCGCCTGCGCGACGGCGAGCATCCAGAAGGCGCGCGCCCGCACCGTCGGGTGGTCGATCGCGCGCGCGGTCTCGAAGGCGTCCCCGGGCGCGCCGGTCTCGGCCTGGGCGCGGGCGATGCGGCCGAGCGCATAGGCACGGGTGTAGGCGAAGGCGATGGCTTCGGCCACGGCGCGCGCCTTGCCGAGCGTCGCGCGCGCCGCCGCGGGATCGCCCGCCTTGTCCTGGATCAGCGCCAGTTCGAGCAACGCGAGCGCGCGGGCGTGCGGGTCGTCGATCGTCGCCGCGGTCGCGAACGCCCGGGCGATCGCACCGCGTTCGGCCTGGGCCACGGCGACCCGGATCAGTGCCGGCGCGCGGTGGCGCGGCTCGGCGATCCGGTCGGTGGTGGCGAGCGCCTCCGCGGGCAGACCGGCGTCGGCCTGCGAGGCGGCGATGCGGCCGAGCAGCCGGCCCCGCTCGTCCGCCGTTGCGGCGCGGCGCGCGCCCGCCGCCGCCTCGTCGAGATGCGCGGCCGCGCCGGTGCGGTCGCCGAGCTTGGCCTCGATCCCGGCGATCTCGCTGAGCAGCAGCGCCCGCCGTCCGGGATCGGCGACCGTGCCGGTTGCGGCCAGCGCCTCGGCGAGGCTGAGCCGGGTCGCGCCGGCATCGCCGGCGACGGCCTGCGCCGCGGCGACCGCGTTGAGCGCCCGGGCCCGGAGCCGGGTGTCGGGGATGGCCCGCGCCGTGGTGCGCGCGCCCCGATAGTCCCCCGCCCCCGCCTGGGCGACGGCGATCTTGCCGAGCGTCGAAATGACCAGACGCGGATCGGCCATGCGACCGGCGGTGGCCCGCGCGGCGGCGCCGTCGCCGGCGCCGGCGAAGGCCGCGGCGAGTTCGCCGAACGCCCAATCGCGCAGCTCGACCCGATCGACCGAGGCCGCGGCAGCGCGCGCCTCGTCGAGCAGGCAGGCGGGCGTGGGCGCGGCGAAGCAGGCGGCGGTCTCGTCCTCCGACGGACGCGGGGGGCGCGCCCCGGCGGCGACCGCGACCAGTCGGCGCGCGCTCTCGTGGGCGTCGAGCGCCCGCCGCGCGGTCTCGATCTGCTCGGCGCGCAGGGTCTCGATCCGGTTGAGCAGCCGCCGGGCGTCGCTCGCCGCCGATTCCAGGTGCTCGAGCAGGGCGGGACTCGGCGTCCCGTCGACCGGCAGGCCGGCCTGGCGCTGATAGTTGCGAATCGCCGCTTTGGTCTCGGGCGTCAGGCGGGCGTCGAGCATGCCGCGATAGAGGCCGAGTTCCCGGAGCCGCCGCTGAACGCGCCGCACCAGCGCGCCTCGCGCGCCATCGACGGTGGCGAGGGACGGACCGTCCGCGCCGTCCTGAAGTGCCGCGAGGACGAGGACGCCCGTCGGCGCATCCGCGCGCGCCGCCGGCGTTGCGCCGAGCGCCGCGACCATCAGCGCGAGCGCCGCCGTCGATCCCGGCAAGAACGATTTCATCATTCCTAACATAGTGTAAACGCCGTCCTTTCTCATCACAAAACCATCGGCCCGGGCGGGCGCGCCCCCGTTAGCGATCGATTATCCACTGCCGCGTACGATCGGGACCGGCGACAGGCGGAGACCCGGGCCTGGGGCGAAGGAGCGGCCGCGCGATGTTCGAGACCGGCGAGAGCGAGAACCACCGTTCGGCGAGTTCCGCAGCGGGCGGCAACCTGGGGCGGAACGTCCGCAACGCCGCCCTCTTGGTGCTGGGAAGTCTGGTCGCCGCCCATTTCCTGAGCGGCAGCACCAGGGTGTGGAACGCCATCGACCGCACCGCCGGCCAAGCGGCGCCGGACGGAGCGGCGGGCGCCGCAACCGACGGGGCCGCGTTCGACGACGGCGCCGATGACCCGGAAGGACGCCAACTCGCGATCCGCGCCGGACCCGGCGGGCATTTCGTGGTCGACGCGCGCGTCAACGGCACCCGGGTCCGTTTTCTGGTCGATACCGGGGCCTCGACCGTCGCGCTCACGCCCGGCGACGCGCGCCGCCTCGGCCTCCACCCGGCGCGGTCCGCCTTCAGCGAGCGTTACCGGACCCCCGGCGGCGACGTGCGCGGCGCGCCCGTGACGCTCGATTCGATCCGCATCGGCGCCCTGCGCCGCGACGACGTCCGCGCCACGGTCATGGCGGCGCCGCTGCGGATGTCGCTGCTCGGCATGAGCTTTCTCAATCGGCTCGAGGGATACCGGGTCCAAAACGGCCGTTTGATCCTCCGCTGGTAGGCGCACTCGCGCCAGCGTTCGGGCTTGCCCAAGACACAGCAAGAATCGTGCCAGCGCCGCCGCTTTGCTTTCTTTTCAAGGACTTGGTTCGTTTCTTCCCGGCCAGCCGGCGGCGGTCCGCTCGATTCTGTAAAGAATCCCGACGGTTAACCGGCGCGCCGGGGCGCCGCGCGGGAGGTCCGCGCGCCGATCGTTAACCCGAATTCGCGAAATTACGCGGGGATTCCAAGGCCCTGGCCGCAGCGGCCCGGCGCGCCCGGGTGTAAAGAATTCCGACAAATCAGGACCGACCCGGCCGGCCCGCGACGGCGCGCCCGGCGGATCGCCCGACGGATCACCGCGGTTTTCCGGCGGATCGGGCATCACGAGCGCGGGTCGCACCCCGGTTTGCATCCGGTCGAAACACCGCCCGGACCGTCGGCTTTTCAGCAGATCACGCCCGCTTCGCGCCCAGCGGCGGAACTTGGCACACGGTCACCGCCACAGCCGATTTTGATCCGAAGAGGGAGTGGGTAGCGGTAGCATAGGCGACAAAAGGGCTCCTTGATTGCCCCGCTTTCTTGGGGATCACTAAGCCACCCATTCACAAAGAGCTGAACTAGGGCAATAATGCTAGGGCAAAAAGAAGCAGGGCCTCGTTTTTCGCATTCGATCGCAAGATCGTCGAGCGGTCGATTAAGAAAGTCAGAAGCAACCTCCACGGTGTGACGCATGCCTAGAGAACAAATTCCCGTCACGCGGAGCATAATTACCTGGGCGCGTAAGCGCGCCGGGTTCTCCGTGGAAGAGGTTGCGGAGAATTTTGCGAAGATCGCAGCATGGGAGGATGAGGATGGAGAAGCATTCCCAACTTACCCGCAGCTCGAACGGCTTGCCGATAAATTCAAACTGCCGATAGCAGTTTTCTTCTTTCCCGAGCCACCCGATTTACCACCGATCAGCGAGTCATTCCGTACCCTCCCAGCGAGAGAGTTTGAGCAAATTCCTCGGCGGGTGAGATTCCTCCTGAGGAAAGCACAAGCCCTACAACTTAATCTATCTGAGATTTGTCGCGCGCAGAACCCGGCTGAGCGTTTGATTACGCGCGACCTTGAATTCGCGGACAACGTTCAGCTTGAAGTAATGGCTCGTGAAGTGCGTGCTTACGTTGGTGTCTCACTTGAAGAGCAATGTGCATGGAGCACGGATGACGATGCACTTAAGAATTGGCGACAAGCGCTGTCAGATGTAGGCGTGTTTGTGTTCAAAGACGCTTTTCGCGTGCCTGAATTTTCCGGCTTCTGCCTCTATGATGAGGTCTTCCCGGTTATCTATGTGAACAACAGCGCCGCTAAAACGCGCCAAATTTTTACGTTCTTTCACGAGCTTGCGCATCTGCTGTTTCACACAAGCGGGATTGATACGATCGAAGATGAGTACATCCCTGCCCTACCCGCTCCCGCACGGCGCATTGAAATACTTTGCAACCGCTTTGCCGCACAATTCTTGGTGCCGGAAGCGGCTTTTAGGGCAGCCTTTGCCGGAAACGATGCGAGTGAAGAGACTGCGGAACTTTTGGCTGCCCGCTTTCATGTGAGCCGTGAATTCGTCTACCGAAAATTCCTCGATCAAGGAATGATAACGCAAGAGGCCTACATCGAGGCCGCAGATCGTTGGGCAGCTCAACGAGTTCCAGGAGGACCCGGGGGAGACTTCTATTGGACCAAAATTTCCTACTTAGGACGAGAATACATTCAGCTCGCTTTGAGTGAATATCATCAAAACCGCATAGATCAGAACCAGCTAGCTGAATACCTCGATTCAAAGCCTCGGCACGTTGGGACTTTGGAAGAGTATTTCTCGCGGGGGGACACATGACCTATGTGTTTGACAATTCCCCACTGTCTACACTATTTAGAAACTACTATCGCCGCCGGTTTCCTACCCTTTGGCAACATTTCGATGAATTAGTCGATAATGGCGACATTGTCTCAACCCGTGAAGTCCGTCGCGAAATAGAAGACGGGCCGGATGAAAGCCTGCGAGAGTGGGCCGCGCAGAACGGTGAACTTTTCACAATGCCGAACGCCGAAGAAGGAGCGTTTGTCGCACGAATATATGCTGTTCAACACTTTCAGCAGAACATAGAGCGTCAAAAGATATTGAAGGGCGGCAGGATCGCCGACCCCTTCGTGATAGCCAAGGCAGCCGTGGCCAACCGTACTGTAGTAACAATGGAACAATGGCGACCAAATGCCGTGAAAATTCCTAATATCTGCGACCACTTCGGCATCCCGTGCATGACGCTTGAAGGTTTTATGGAAACCGAAGGCTGGGAATTCTGATACAGAACTGGCAAATCCCTAACATCACTGAACTTCCCGTTGCTGCCTAATCCCCGTCTCCATGGCGATGCCGGAACGACGACCGCTTTCGGACGATAGGCC
>JBHHZM010000009.1:0-41401 GCA_046758065.1 Alphaproteobacteria bacterium
CGAGACGGAACAGTGCGAGCAGGCGTGCGAGCCGCTCTTCGTCCACGTCGGCGCCGTTATAGAGGTCGTTGAGGATGGCGGTCGCTTCGGCGTCGAGCCCGACGTGCCACACCCAGCGCTCGTCGCGGATCGACGCCACCGGCTGGATCGACGTGTCGGCGTCGGTGAAGTGCCGGATCCAGGTTTCGAGAACGCGCGCCAGCGCGTCGAGTCCGGGCGCCGCGAACGTGACGTCGAGCACGGTGTCGTGGCGTTCGTCGCGCCGCCAGTAGTCGTCGGCGTTGGCCTCGCCCAGCACGTCGAGGTCGACGCGGCGCGGCGCCGTTCCGGTTTCAATGAGCAACCGGCCGAGATCGCCGAAGCCGCCGCTGGCGGCGTACATCTCCACCGTTTCCAGGTCGGCGGCCATGACGCGGCCTTCGTGGATCGTCATTTTCTGCGCACGGAACAGAAACTCGCCCGCCCGCGCCCTGAGCGCATCGGCCCCCTCGAGCATGCCGCGCACGACGACGTGCACGAGGTGGTCGACGAACATCGGCGGGATCTCGACCCGGGCCTCGCGGAACAGACCGAGGTAGCCGTCCTCCACCGTATCGGCGGCGATCAGCCGGTCGCGGAAGGCGAGCAGCACCCGGTAGTTCTCGCGCGCTTCCGCATCGGCGAGGCGGGCGAGCCGCGCGGGCGATACCGCCTCGCGCGGGTTCGCCATCAGGGCCGCGTGCAGCGCCCGCTCGGCGTCGCACGACTCAGGCACCGGCCGCATCTCGGGCCGCTCCAGATAGGCCCGCAGGAAATCGTCGGTAACCGCGAGCCTGCCGTCGGCGCGGCGCGTCAGCAGGTGGTATCCGGAGTGTCGCCAGAAATCGGTCATGAGGTGAGTATAGGGCGGGGCGTTCGGCGATGTCGCCGCCACGCGACGGGCGGGCCGGCTATGCTGCAGCGGTGGGGCGCCGCACCCGGCGTTCAATCTCTTGGCCACGGTCGCGTTCGACGACGGCGATGTCGTACTGGCTCTGGAGATTGAGCCAGAACGTGGGGCTGTTGCCGAAGTACCGTCCAAGCCGCACGGCGGTGTCGGCGGTGATCGACCGACGCCCGTTGAGGATGTCGGTGATCCGCCCCGACGGCACGCCGATGTCGAGCGCCAGCCGGTTGGCGCTCAACTTGCGGCTCCTAAGTTCGCGACGGAGGAGACTGCCGGGGTGCGAAATCGGGGTCATTTCGGTCATCCGCTATGGTCATCCCTTATGGTAATCGACGATCTCGACGTTGTACGCGTGGCGCTTTCGGAACTCGAAGCAGATGCGCCACGGACCGTTCACGATCATCGCCCATTGACCTCGCCGGTCGCCCTTGAGCTTGTGCAACCCGACGCCGGCCAGCGGGCTCAGGTCGCGAAGCGAGGTCGCGGCGTTCAGCGCCAGAAGCAGGTCGATGGCGGCGGCGAAGTCGAGCCCGCGAAACCGGTTCGGGCGTCCGCCTTCCCAAACCTTGCGGCTCGCCGCGTTTCGCCACGATCCGATCACGGCAAGAACGTACTACATGGAACGGTGAAGCGCAAGGACACCCTCGCCGCGCGCCGAGAGGCGATAGCCGGAATGGCGCCAGAAATCGGGCATGAGTCACACTATATGACGGGGTGAACGCGATGAATCCGCTTTTTCACGGGGAAACTGGACGGGGCGCGTTCGCGGTGCCATATTCTGCGCGCAATTTGTACTGGAGGTCGCCGCATGACCACGATGGTCACCCGCTTGTTCACCTGGAGGAAGGGCGAACTCGTCGGCGAGGACGAGTTCGGCAACCGGTACTACCGGGAGCGCGCGACGCCCGCTCCGGGTATGCGCTGGCGTCGCTGGGTCGTCTACCGGGGCGAGGACGAGGCTTCGAAGGTGCCGCCCGGCTGGCACGCCTGGCTGCACCACATGAGCGATGCACCGCCTGACGAGGCGGCGTCCGGGCGGCGGCCGTGGCAGAAACCGCACCTTCCCAACCTCACCGGGACGACGGCGGCCTATCGCCCGCCCGGCGATCTGGCGGGGAAGCGGCCCGAGGGCATGCCGCCGCCGTACCAACCATGGCGGCCGTGACCGGCGCAAGAAGAGGAGACCGTTAGATGGGCAAGACGCTGCTTGAAACTCTGATGGGCGCCGTGGTGCTGGGGGTCGCCGGGATCTTCATTGTCTTCGCGTACACTCGCGCCGACGTCTCGACCGTGTCGGGATACGAGATCTTCGCGCAGTTCTCGGCGGTCGACGGACTCAAGACCGGCGACGACGTACGGATCAGCGGAATCAAGGTCGGCTCGGTCACCGACCAGACTCTCGATCCCAAGTTCTACCGCGCCGTCGTGCACATGAATATCGATCCGAAGATCGAACTGCCCGAGGATACGACCGCCGCGGTCGTGAGCGCGGGCCTGCTGGGCGGGAAGTACGTCGCGCTCGATCCCGGCGGTGCCGACGAGCTGATCCCGCCGGGTGGCGAAATCAAGCTTACCCAGTCCTCGGTCAACCTCGAAGGTCTCCTGGGCAAGGTGATCTACAGCGTCGGCGGCGGTTCCAAGGGCGGCGATTAGAGCGAAATGGGCGCCGGGGCGGCACGGCAGGCGTGGCGGGCCGGACGCTACGCGAAGAACGCCCGATTCGTCTCCGAGTTCGGCGCGCCATTGATTGACCTGCTCGCCCCCCGGCCCGGCGAACGCGTCCTCGATCTCGGCTGCGGCGACGGCGTACTCGGCCTGGAGATCGCGGCGCGCGGGGCGTGCGTGGTCGGCGTCGATGCGGCGCCCGACATGGTTGCCGCGGCGCGGGAGCGAGGGATCGATGCGCGCGTCATGGACGGCGAGGCGCTGGACTTCGACACCGAATTCGACGCCGTCTTCTCCAACGCGGCGCTGCACTGGATGCGTCGGCCCGAGGCCGTGATCGCCGGTGTGCGCCGGGCGCTGAAGCCCGGCGGCCGCTTCGTCGCCGAGTTCGGCGGCGAGGGCAACATCGCCCGGGTGATCAAACCGCTCGTCGCGGCGCTCGCCGCACGCGACATCGATGCGCGGCGGTACTGGCCGTGGTATTTCCCGGGCGTTGACGCGTACCGCGACAAGCTGAACGCGGCCGGGTTCGAAATCGCCGACATTTCTCTCTTTCCCCGGCCGACCCCGATTCCGGGCGCTCTCGGCGACTGGCTCGATACCTTCGCCGAGAGCTTCCTCGCTGCCGTGCCTGCCGCCGGACGGGCAACTCTCAAGGCCGATGTCACCGCCGCGCTGCGACCGGAACTTTGCGACGCCGACGGACGCTGGACGCTCGATTACGTGCGTCTGCGCGTGGTCGCCGGACTTCCGGGGCCGGAATGAAAAAGGCGACCCGCCGGCGCGGCAAAATGGTCTGGCGCGCCCCCGACGGTACGCCGGTTTCCTGTGTCGAGAAGCTCAAGATGCTCGACGAGAACATCGAAGAGATTCGGGCCATGGCCCAGGAGGCGCTCGAGGACGGCGTTCTCATGGGGTGCGACGAGGCCCAGGTGCGCGAGGTCCTGCACCGGCTCGTCGACGACCTCGCCCCGCCGTTCGAAGATTGAGCAACCCGCGCCCCGCCGGCATCGTGTTCGCGGCCGTCGTGGCCGGGGCGATGGTCGCCGGCTCCGCGTCGGCGCTCGCGACGCCCCAATCGCTCGCCGTGTTGCAGGGCCTCAACAAGGTCACCGCCCGGGTCTCGAAGATCGAGGCGCCGGTCGACCGGACGGTGCGCTTCGGCACCCTGGAAATCACCGTTCGCGTCTGCGACAAGGCGCCGCCGGAGGAGCCTCCCGAGAGCGCCGCCTTCCTCGAAATTCGCGACGTCAAGCCGGGCGAGACGCCGGTCGAACTGTTCGTCGGCTGGATGTTTGCCTCGAGTCCGGGACTTTCGGCGCTCGAGCATCCGGTCTACGACATCTGGGTGCTCGACTGTCAGGGAGAACCCGCGTCCGGAGTGCCCGCCGCCCCGACCGCGCCGCCACCGCCCGGCCCGTCGTCCGGGTAGAAATTGGCGTTGGCCTCGATCGCATCGCGCAACAGCTCGTGATAGCGGGTGCGCGGCACCTCGATCGCGCCAAAGATTCGCAGATGTGGGGTGACGAACTGGGTATCGAGCAGCCTGAAGCCCCCGCGCCGGAGCCGGTCGACGAGATGGACCAGCGCCACCTTGCTGGCGTCGGTCTCGCGGCTGAACATGCTCTCGCCGAAGAAGGCTCCGCCCAGAACCACGCCGTAAAGACCGCCGGCGAGTCGTCCGTCGCGCCAGCATTCGATGCTGTGGACGTGGCCCTTGCGATGGAGCGCGGTGTAGAGCGTAACGATCTGGTCGTTGATCCAGGTTTCCCGGCGGCCCTTGCCGGTTTCGGCGCAGCCGGCGATGACGTCGGCGAACGCCGTGTCGCAGCGCACCTCGAAGACGCCGCTGCGCACCCGGCGCGCCAGCTTGCGCGGCACGTGGAAACGGTCGAAGGGGATGATGCCGCGCATCTCGGGGTCGACCCAGAAAAGCTCGGGATCGTCGCGCGATTCGGCCATCGGGAAGATGCCGCAGGCGTACCCGCGCAGCACCAGCTCGGGCGTCAACTCGAACATGGTCGTGCTCACCGCTCGACGCCGAGAAACTCCTCGAGCCAGGCGATGTCGTAGGCGCCGTTGACGAAGTCGGCCTCGCCGATCAACCGCAAGTGAAGCGGAATGGTCGTCTCGATCCCGTCGATGACGTACTCCTCGAGCGCGCGGCGGAGCCGCATCAGGCACTCGTTGCGGCTGCCGCCGTGAACGATCACCTTGGCGATCAGACTGTCGTAATGGGGCGGGATGCCATAGCCCGCGTAGACCCCCGAATCGACGCGCACCCCGAGCCCGCCCGGCGCATGGTAGTTGCCGATATGCCCGGGGGAAGGCAGGAAGGTCACCGGATTTTCCGCGTTGATCCGGCACTCGATGGCATGGCCTTCGAGCCGCACATCCTGCTGTGCGTATCCGAGCGGTGCGCCGGCGGCGATGCGGATTTGCTCACGCACCAGGTCGATGCCGGTGATCATCTCGGTGACCGGGTGTTCGACCTGAAGGCGGGTGTTCATTTCGAGGAAATGAAAATCGCCGTCCTCGTAAAGGAACTCGACGGTTCCGACGCCGCGATAGCCGAGCCGGGCGATCGCCTCGACCACCCGTTCCCCGATATCCCGGCGTTCGTCCTCGTTGAGCGCCGGCGAAGGCGCTTCCTCGACAAGCTTCTGGTGGCGCCGTTGCAGCGAGCAGTCGCGCTCGCCAAGGTGGACCACGCTGCCGTGCTCGTCGGCGATGATCTGGATCTCGATATGGCGCGGGTGGGCGAGAAATTTTTCGATATAAAGCGATCCGTCGCCGAAGGCGGCGGCCGCCTCGGCGCGCGCCGCGGAGAAGGCTTCGGCCATGCGCTCCTCCGACCGTACCGCCTTCAACCCCGTGCCGCCGCCGCCGGCGACCGCCTTGAGCAACACCGGGTAGCCGATCTCGCCGCCGCGCCGCGCCGCCTCCTCGACGTCGGCTAGCATGCCCTCCGTTCCCGGCACCACCGGAACGCCGAGCTTGCGCATCGTCGCCTTGGCCTCGATCTTGTTGCCCATGAGGCGGATATGCTCGGGCCGGGGGCCGATGAAGGTGAAGCCGTGCTCTTCGACGATCTCGGCGAACCCGGCGTTTTCCGAGAGGAAGCCGTAACCGGGGTGAATGGCGTCGGTGTTGGTGATCTCGGCCGCCGAAATGATCGCCGGGATGTTGAGATAGCTCTCCGTCGCCGCCGGCGGGCCGATACAGACACTTTCGTCGGCGAGCCGCACGTGCATCGCCGCGGCGTCGGCGGTCGAATGCACGGCGACGGTCCGAATGCCCATCTCGCGACAGGCGCGGTGCACCCGCATGGCGATCTCACCGCGATTGGCGATGAGGACCTTGTCGAACATCGTTGCCCGGGGAACTTACTCGAGGATCAGCAGCGATTCGCCGAACTCGACGGGGTCGCCGTTGCTGACGAAGATGGCGGTCACCCGCCCATCGCGGGGCGCGCGAATCGGATTCATCACCTTCATCGCCTCGATGATAAGCAACGTCTGGCCGTGGGCCACGTTGTCCCCGACCTGAACGAAGGGCGGCGCTCCGGGCTCGGGCGCGACGTAGACCGTACCCACCATGGGCGAGGCTATCGCACCCGGAGGGGCTTCGTCGGCGGACGGCGGCGCAGCGGGCTCGGGCGCCGGTTGTGCCGTGCTCGCCGCCGTCGAATTGCCGCCGCGCACGACACGGACGCGTCGCTCGCCCTCGCCGATCTCGATCTCGCTCAGGCCGGTTTCCTCGAGAAGCCCGGCGAGCCGGCGGATGAGATCGGCGTCGATGTCGAACTTCGCCTTCATTCGCTGCTCCGCCCTGTTATCAGCCGGGTTATCGCTTCGATCGCGAGTTCGTAGCCGTGGCTGCCGAACCCGCAGATCACGCCATCGGCGGTCTGCGATACGTAAGAGTGCCGGCGGAACGCCTCGCGCCGGTGAATGTTCGAAAGATGCACCTCGATGACCGGAATTCCGACCGCGCGCAGGGCGTCGAGAATGGCGACCGAGGTATGGGTCAACGCGCCAGCGTTGACGACAATTCCGGCGGCGCGATCCCGCGCCTCCTGTATCCAGTCGACCAGTTCGCCCTCGTGGTTCGACTGACGAAAGTCGATCTCGAGACCGAGTGCTCCGCCTCTCGCCAGGCAAAGCTCTTTGATGTCCTCGAGCGTTTCGTCGCCGTAGATTTCGGGCTCGCGTGACCCCAACTGATTGAGGTTGGGCCCGTTGAGAATCAGAATGACGGGATCCATTGCCGTCGTTCGCCGGCTCCAGACTGCGCAACGGCTTCCTTATAGCATGCGACGGTCGACGTGCAACGGCCCCGTCCTCCTTTGCGGCCCGCCCTTGGAATGCGAATGGCCCGTAACCACATCAGCGATAGCCGAGGGCCGACCCCTCCCTCGCGGTCCGGCCCTTGTCCACATCGAGGGATATTCCGGCATGTCAGAGCCCCGCGAAAATGTGATGGGCACCGACGGGTTCGAGTTCGTCGAATACGCCGCTCCGGACCCTGCCGCACTCGCCGCGCTGTTCGAGAGTCTCGGCTTTACCGCGGTCGCCCGCCACCGTTCAAAGGACGTCACCCTGTATCGCCAGGGCGGCATCAACTTCATCATCAACGCCGAGTCCGATAGTTTCGCCCAGTCGTTTGCCCGGGTCCACGGACCGTCGGTCTGCGCCATCGCCTTCCGCGTGCGCGATGCGGCCTTCACCTTCGAGCGCACCATCGACCTCGGCGCGCTGCCGTATCGTGGCCCGGTCGGGCCGATGGAGCTCAACATCCCCGCCATCCGCGGGATCGGCGACAGCCTGATCTACCTCGTCGACCGCTACGACGGGCACACGATCTACGATGTCGACTTCGTGCCGCTCGCCGGCGCCGGGGAAGGGGGCCGCAGCGTCGGACTCGGCGACATCGATCATCTTACCCACAATGTTCACCGCGGCCGCATGGATCATTGGGCCGAGTTCTACGAGCGGCTGTTCAATTTCCACGAGATCCGCTTTTTCGACATCAAGGGAAAGGCGACCGGCCTGCATTCGCGGGCGATGTCGAGCCCGTGCGGGAAAATCCGCATTCCGATCAACGAATCGTCCGACGACAAGTCGCAGATCGAGGAATACCTCGCCGCCTACAGGGGCGAGGGAATCCAGCATATCGCGCTTGCGACCGACGATATCTACGGCACGGTCGAGACGCTCCGCGATCGCGGCGTCGGTTTCATGTCGGTCCCCGACGCCTACTACGACGCCCTCGCCGAGCGCCTGCCGGGTCACGGCGAGGATGTCGCGCGCCTCAGGCGCAACCGGATCCTGATCGACGGCGCCTCGGACGAAGGCCGTCTGCTGCTCCAGATCTTCACCGAGACCGTGATCGGGCCGATATTCTTCGAAATCATCCAGCGCAAGGGCGAGGAGGGCTTCGGCGAAGGCAACTTCCAGGCGCTCTTCGAGGCCATGGAGCGCGACCAGATCGCCCGCGGTGTCCTCGGCGATGCGTAAATGGATATCGCTGCCGCGCATGGCCGGCCGCTCGTCGCGCCAGGCCCATGTCGGCCTGCCCAAGGGCACCTACGAACGCGAGCTTGGGCGGGAAGGCTTCTACGGGCCGTCCACCCAGATGTACCACCGCCATCCGCCGACCGGCTGGACGACGATCGAAGGGCCGCTCAGGCCGCGCGCCTTTGACACCACGCGCCTCGATGCGGCGGCGCCGTCGCCCTGGGAGGCGTCGGCGTTGATGGGCAATGCGCGCGTCCGGCTCCGCGCTTGGCGTCTCGCGAAATCGATGGACCATCTGGTGCGCAACGCCGACGGCGATGAGCTCGTCTTCGTTCACGCCGGGTCCGGCGATCTCTATTGCGATTACGGCCATCTCGCCTTTCGCGACGGCGACTACCTCGTGCTGCCGCGCGGCACCATGTGGCGGATCGAGACCGCCGAGCCGCTCGATCTGCTGCTCATCGAGGCGACCGGCGATTCGTACCGCCTGCCCGAGAAGGGTCTCGTGGGCGCGCACGCGATCTTCGACGAGGCGGTGCTCGACGCCCCGGCGATCGACAAGGCGTTCCGGACGCAACGCGAGCGGCGCAAATGGCGGGTCAGGGTCAAGCGGCGCGACACCCTCAGCGTCGTCACCTTTCCGCACAATCCGCTCGACGCCGTCGGCTGGCACGGCACGCTCGCGCCGGTTCGGGTCAACTGGCGCGACATCCGGCCGCTGACGAGCCACCGCTACCACCTGCCGCCCTCGGCCCATACCACCTTCGTCGCCGGGCGGTTCGTCGTCTGCACGTTCTGCCCGCGCCCGATCGAGCGCGACCCGGCGGCGCTCAAGGTGCCGTTCTTCCACTCCAACGACGACTACGACGAGGTCATCTTCTATCACCGCGGCGATTTCTTCTCGCGCGACAACATCCATCCGGGGATGATCACCCTGCATCCGGCGGGCATGCCGCACGGGCCGCACCCCAAGGCCTTCGAGACCGGCGCCAAGGCGGCGCGCGCGGAGACCGACGAGGTGGCGGTGATGATCGATACCCGCGACGCGCTCGAGGTGGCCGAGCCGGCCGAGCGCATCGAGTGGGCCGGTTACGTCGATTCGTGGAAGGGGGACGGTTCTTGAAGCTCGCCTCGCTCAAGGCGGGGGGGCGCGACGGCGCCCTGGTCGTCGTCAGCCGCGATCTCACCCGTGCGGTCGCGGTGCCCGATGTCGCGCCAACCCTCCAGGCCGCGCTCGACGACTGGCACGCGCTCGCGCCCGAGCTCTCCTCGATCTACCGGCTGTTGAACCAGGGCAAGCAGACGCGCGCCTTCGCGCTCGACATCGACGCGCTCGGCGCGCCGCTGCCGCGTGCCTATCAGTTCCTCGACGGCAGCGCCTATCTCGCCCATACCGAGCGGGTGCGCCGGGCGCGCGGTGCGAGCCTGCCCGAGAACGCCGAGACCGATCCCCTGATGTACCAGGGCTGTTCGCACCGATTCCTCGGACCGCGAGACGCCGTCGCCGCGGCGAGCGAGGACTGGGGCATCGACTTCGAGGCCGAGGTCGCGGTCGTCACCGACGACACGCCGGCGGGAATCGCGGCCGACGCGGCGGGCGCGCATGTCAAGCTGGTCATGCTCCTCAACGACGTCTCGCTGCGTCGTCTGATCCCGGCGGAGCTCGCCAAGGGCTTCGGTTTTCTCCACGGCAAACCGCCTTCCGCCTGCTCGCCGGTGGCGGTCAGCCCCGAGGAGTTGGGACCGGCGTGGGACGGTGCGCGGCTGCATCTGCCGCTCCGCGTCGAGCTCAACGGGGCCTGCTTCGGCGCGCCGCAGGCGGGCGAGGACATGCAGTTCGATTTCCCGGCGCTGATCGCCCACGCCGCCAGGACGCGACCGCTCGCCGCCGGCACCATCATCGGCGCCGGTACCGTGGCCAACGTCGACGCCGCGCGCGGCTACTGCTGCATCCTCGAGCGCCGCGCCGTCGAAATCGCCGAACATGGCCAGGCGACGACGCCGTTCCTGCGCTTCGGCGACCGCGTGCGCATCGACATGCGCGACGCCCAAGGCCGCTCGGTCTTCGGCGCCATCGAGCAGCAGGTTGTCCGCCACCCCGGCGCGGCCTGACCGGCGGTCGGCCATCCGGGTTGTAGCGTTGGGCGCGTCGGCCGCTTTTCGGTTGCGCGCGGCCCCGCCAACCCTTTGATTCTCCTTGGTTCCGTTCATTAACTGTCGGAATTTCTTACACTCGCGATTTCCCTAAATGACTGAAATAAAAAGAAAAGTCAAAAATCGGTCCTGAAAAGCCACACCACGGCTCCGGAAAAGTGTCGGTACGCTTTACAGTTTTCAAGCGCTTCCGTCGCCCGCCAAAGCCAACCCATTGAAATAGCGCGATTCGCCTTAGTTGGCATGGAACTTGCGTGGAAATCCATGAAAGGGTTGGGTCGCGTCACGGAGCGAACGCCGCGAAAGCCGGAAACTGCTCCGAATGGTTGTTTGGAGGATAGCTTTGGCAGCTTTGGGTAGGGCAGGCAGGATGTTCGATCGGTTTCGTTTCGCTTGGCTACGTGGGCTTGCGGCAGGGGCGGTGCTGTGTCTCGGCTTGCCGGGCGCCGCGGTGGCTCTCCCGACGGTCTGGGCCGTGGACGACCATCCCAACGGCGCGCTCAACAATGGCCCGGGCCAGTCCTACATGCTTCGCCTCGGCACCAACGCCACGCATCCCAATACGTTCACGGTCGAAAGCGCCGGAACCGGGGCGGTTCTGAGTTTCGACCCGGCGGTAAACGCCAACCTGATGACGATGACCGGGATCATCCAGCACAACCGGGATTCAAGCGGCCCGATATCCGGCGGCTTCTACAACATCGCCGCGACCTTTCAGAGTGTGCAGCTGACGGACCCCGATGCCACCCCATGGTTCGATCCCAACCCTTCTAACGCACTCTACGACGGCATATTCGACGATCTGCTCGCGAACTCCGACGACACGCCACTCAACAGCCCGTCGTTCAGCACGCTCTTCGATCGCATCTACTTCCAACTGGTCGATCTGACGCTCGCCTTCGACCATGGCACCGATACCTACACCGGGCCGCTGGTTTGGGATGAATTTCCCAACAATGGCGTCAATGGCAAGCAGTTCTTCTGCCAAAAGGATCACCGCGCGACGACCGGCATTTTCACCTGTGCCGGCTGGGTCGAGGAAGCCCCGGACAGCGGCCGGGAGCGAACGTCCGACTATCTGTTCGCCGCCCACCCCATTCCCGAACCCGCCAGCTTGGCGCTGTTCGGCTTCGGCCTTGCCGGGTTCGCGTTCCTGGGTCGCCGGCGGAAGGCGGGAAACCCCGAGGTTAAGACTCGGAAAGGCTGAGGGTAAACGGGATGGTCGATCGGCCAGGCGGGCTCGGATGCGGATCAACCATTGAATCTCAACAAATGCCCGTGAAACGGTATGGGGCTTGCGTCGAGAATCACGAAGTTATGGGATGATGGGCGTTTGAAATGCCGAAAGATCTGACAAGAGCTTCATCCGCCGCGGTTTTCTTTATCGGCGTTCTCGGCCTCTTCTGGCAATTGACCGCCCCCGCCCACGCCGGCGCGTGCGTCGTCACCGACCCCGGTGCGGTGGGAGCGTTCGGCCAGTGCCGGGTCCAGACCAGCCCGGTACCGGTCGACATTTTCTTCGGCAATCAGACCGGCGACGGCGGCAAGAGCAGCTTCGCCTACGAAGCCTGGGATGCCGACATCGGCGAGCCGGTGCGACAGATCTACTTCGACGACGCGGTTCTTCCCGGTGCGGAGATTCTGCTTTCCGACTTCGGGGGCACGGACCGCGGCGTGATCACTGTCGTGGGCCAGACTTACTTCGCCATCAAGACCGGTGGCGATGTCGGGCTTTTCCCTCTCATCCTCGATCCGGACAACCTGGTGGTCAAACAGCAGGGAACGAATTTCATCGGCGTCGCCAACGTGAACGATCTGACCGAGCCGAACACCAATCTCCTCGGCCCCGGCACCAACCAGTTCGTTGAAGTCAACTTCGCCGAAGGCCTCAGTTTGGACCCCTCGGATGTGGATGGCGGGTCAATCAAGGGATTCGGAACCGTCGAGGCGGTGGGGGCCTTTGTCTCGACTCTCAATGCGGTCACGTTGTCCATATTTCAGGGGAGTGACCTGATCTTCGAATTCACCATGACTCCGCCGAGCACCACCCCGCCGCCGCTTTATTCCCCCTTCTTCATGGGGATCGTCCTGCCGCGGGACGACGGACTAGGCAAGTTCGAAATCATCGACAGGGCCGTCTTCACTTTCGCGGGTTCGAGCTACAACGCTTTGGACGGGCTGGTGTATACCACGGTGGTCGACGCACCGCTTGTTGTCGCCGAACCCAACACCCTCGCGATCTTCGCCTTCGGCCTCGCCGGCTTTGCATTCTTGCGTCGCCGCCGACGCGCGGCGTAGCAACCGCGAACCGGGTCCCGTCCCGACAGCACGCCGCGCCTTCCGAGTTCCCAAAACGATCGACCAGAGCGCGTCCTTCGGCCGCGCCGCGCGGGGCGTCCGCGTCGTCGAAGCCGTAGACCCGGCTACGCTCCTCGGACCTCTCCTCGCGGGCCGCCGCCGCACGCCCGCGACGCCGCTCGTGACTTTGGTGAGAAGTCCGTCCTTAAAGCCTGCGGCCGACCCAGATGACGCGGCCGGCGACCTCGACATCGGCGGGTTCGACGGGCGCGAGCGGGGGATAATTCTCGTTGTCACAGGAAATCGTGACCAGGCGGCGGACGGGATCGAGAGCGAGGCGCTTGACGAGCAGGAAATCGCCGAAGCGGATGACGTAGATCCCGTCGCGCGCCGGCGTACGCTGCGCGAGGTCGACGAGGATCGTGTCGCCGTCGGCAAGCGTCGGATACATCGAATCGCCCCGCACGGTGATGACGGCGAGCTGGTCGAGGGGGGCGGCGGTAACGCTGCGAAGCCAGTCGTGGCGGAAGGCGAGATGGCCGCTTTCGTGCTCGACGTCGATGACGATTCCGCCGCCGGCGGCGGCCGAGACTTCGTAGGTCGGGACGAAGGCGAGTTCTCCTTCGACCGGCGCGGCGGGTCGCGGCTTGTCGCCGGTCCCCGGCGCGAGCAGATCGACCAACGAGCAGCCGAGCGCGCCGGCGAGCTTCTCGATCGTGTCGTGGCGGGGATGTTTCGACTTGCCGATGAGGATGTCGCGCACGGCGGTTTCGTTGAGGCCGGCCGCGCGGGCCAGCGACTTCTGATTGAATCCGCCGGTTTCCATCCGCCGGCGCAATTCTCGGACCAGCTTGGTGACCATGCTCACCTCCGGCGACGGCCGGTTTCCCACCGCTTTCTCCCACATCGGCACATTGTTTGTAAAATAGGATAAATCCCATTGACATTCGGGGCGATTTCAACTTGGATGGTGCGCGCTATAAGAACAAAACGGGAATATCCGAATTCATGCGCGACCTGTCCGATCCTGACCGCCTTGCCCCGATTCCGCCGACCCCGCGCTGGCCCGCGGGCAGCGCCGAGGCCCTCATCCGTTTGTGGCGGGCCGGTCTGCCGACGGCAGAAATCGGCGCGCGCCTCGGGGTGACCGCGCGCGCCATCGACAGCAAGGTGCGCAAGCTCCGCACCGCCGGCTATGCGTTGCCGGCGCGGCGCACCGCCTCCGCGCCGCGCGCCCGCCGCGCGCGCCGCAGCTGCCTCTACTGCGGCCGCCCGTTCGCGAGCAGCCACATCGGCAATCGTCTCTGCCCCGCGTGCCTCGAAGATGGACCGTTCGGCAGCGCGTTCGCGTGAGCGATCGGTGACGGCGGCCTGGCATCAGTGCGGCTGGGCGGTTGGTCGGCGCATGCGAAACGAGAAGACTGCGGTGGAGGAAGCGATGACTCGGGACGAACCGAAGACGCAACGGGATGGCACAACGGGTCCCCGATCCGCCGGCGACTGGACGATGGATGATGTCGAAGGGCGCCTGGTCGAGGCCGCGGACACCCTAAAGCGGGTGCGCGTTCCCGACATTCGGCGCAACCTGACGCGCTGGCCGGATTTCGTCCGCGCCGCCCGCGAGGCTTACGGCTACCAGACGTCGCGGGTCCGGCTCGCGCCCGCTTCGCCCGGCGCCATCGACCGTCTCGACGCGACGCTTGCCTGGCTGCGCTGGCTGTCGCATCCGGCGCAGCGCATCCTGTGGGGCCGGGCGAACGGCGTCTCCTGGCGCCGCATCGCGGTGTTTGCCGGCAAGTCGCCCAACACCTGCCGGGCCTGGTATCTCGCCGCGCTGCATCACATCACCGCCCGGCTCAACGGCGCCGCCAGGGACGTCTCCCCGCGCCGCGTCGGGATCGGGTGAGGCGCCGGTGCGCGCCCGCGATCGCATGTCAAACACCCTTGCCACGCGCGAGGTGCGGTTGCTCGCGCGCCTCGGCGCCGTCGAATTTCTGATCGAGAACGTCTACGCGGTTGCGCTGACGCAATGCGTCGACCCGGTAGGCGCAGCGCGGCGCTGGGCGGCCGAGGTCTCGACGCTTGCCCGTCAGGCGACGATCGAAGCGACGGATGTTGACCGGGTCGTCGGCGAGACGTTGATCACGGGCCTCGCCGAGGAACTCGACGCCATCTTCGGGCGGATCGTCCGCCGGGTCGAGAACCACGCACGCCGCTACCCCACCGCGGACGAGGCCTGAGTCCGAGGGCCGCGCCGCAGGATACATCTCGCAATGGAATTTTGCCCATGACCGACGATACCTGCTTTTCAGCCGCTTCGGGGCGGTGTTCCGGCAACCATCGAGGCGACCTGTCGCGCGGGATCGGCGGTCGCGTTCGGCGCCGTCCGCGTACGGCATGAGAATTGGCGCGAAAACCGGCGAGACCGGGTGCGGCCCGCAGGATCGACTGGGCGGCCATCGAGGCCGCGTATCGCGCCGGCCATGCGGTCCGCGACATCGCCCGCCGTCACGGCGTTTCCGCCAGCACCGTCCACAGGCGGGCGCGTCGGCTGGCGTGGCGGCGCGAGACGGACAAGGGGGGGCGCGTTCAGTCGTCCGGCGGGGCGGCCACTTCGCCGATACGGAAGCCGCCAAAACGCCGTGCGGGGCGCGGGCCGTCGCATGCACCGACGGAGGAACTCGCTCGCCTGCGGGCGCTCGCCGGCAAGCTGTGCGAGCGGCTCGAGCGGGCGATCGAAGGCGAGTCGGGCAACGGCGCGACGCTGACCACGAGCGAAAGCCAGGCGGCGCTGCTCCTCAAACTCTGTCAGATCAACGAGAAGATCGTCGCCATCGAACGGCGCGTCGCCGGCGCCGAGCCGCCGACGCCCGCCGAGCTCGGCGAGCACGATCGTGACATCCTCGATCGTTTCAAACGCCGGTACGGGGTGGGCTGAGCCCGCCCCGGGGGCGGTCGGGAGCCGCGCCGCCGTCCGCCGCCGCGCCGCCGCCTCCCCGGCGCGCGCGAACGGCGTGCGCATCGACGACGCCTTGCTGTTCGACGCGGTGCTGCGCCAGGATCTGGCGAGCTTCACCGCCAAGGCGTTCCACACCGTCGACCCGGCCGCCCGATACCTCGACAACTGGCATGTGCGCCTGATCTGCGAGCATCTCGAGGCCTGCGCCCGCGGCGAACTGACGCGCCTGATCGTCAACGTACCGCCGCGCCATCTCAAGTCGATCTGCGTCTCGGTCGCATGGCCCGCCTGGCTGCTCGGTCACGACCCGGCGAAGCGGACCATGGCGGCGAGCTACAGTGCGGCGCTCAGCGTCAAGCACGCGCAGGACTGTCGCCTCGTCGTGACCGCTCCGTGGTACCGGCGGATCTTTCCCGGCGTCGAACTCGCTTCCGACCAGAACGAAAAGCACAAGTTCCAGACCACCGCGCGCGGTCATCGCATCGCCACCTCGGTCGGCGGCACGGCGACCGGCGAAGGCGCCGACGTGCTGATCGTCGACGATCCGCACAACCCGCGGCAGGCGATGAGCGACACGGCGCGCGAGGCGGCGCTCGACTGGTTCGACCAGACCTTTTCGAGCCGCCTCAACGACAAGCGCCGCGGCGTCATCGTGGTCGTCATGCAGCGCCTGCACGAGCGCGATCTCACCGGGCACCTGCTCGCCAAGGGCGGCTGGCATCATCTCTCGCTGCCGGCCGAGGCCGAGCGCCGGACGGTCATCGCGTTCGCCGGCATGCGCGTGGTGCGCGGCGCCGGCGATCTTCTGCATCGCGAGCGCGAAGGTCCGGACGAAATCGCCCGCGCCAAGCGCGAACTCGGTGCCTACGCCTTCGCCGCCCAGTACCAGCAGCGTCCGGCGCCGCTCGCCGGCGGCGTCGTCAAGGCGGCGTGGTTCCGCCGCTACCGCGCGGCGCCGGCCAATCCGCGGCGTATCGTCCAGTCGTGGGACACCGCGCATAAGGCGTCGGCGCTCAACGATCCGAGCGTCTGCGGGACTTGGGCCGAGACCGAAACCGGCTATTACCTGCTCGACGTCGTACGCCGGCGCATGGAGTATCCCGACCTCAAGCGCGCCGCGAAAAGCCTCGCCGCCAAGTGGCGGCCCGACGCCGTGCTGATCGAGGACAAGGCGAGCGGCCAGTCGCTCATCCAGGACCTGCGCGCCGAGACCGTGCTGCCGGTGATCGCGGTGCGGCCCGAGGCCGACAAGCTGACGCGCATGAGCACGGCGAGCCCGGCGATCGAAGCGGGCCGCCTGTTCCTGCCCGAGGACGCCCCCTGGCTCGCCGACTACGAGATGGAGATGACAAATTTTCCCAACGGCGCCAACGACGACCAGGTCGACATGACCAGCCAGTTTCTGCGCTGGGTCGGATCCCGGCGATCGACGCGCCCGCGCCTCAGGAGGTTGTGATGGACTGGAAATCACTTTTCCGCACGCTCGCCCCGGACGGCCGCAAGGCCTCCGCGGCGCGCCGCTTGATTGCCCTCGATCAGGTCGGCCGGCCGGTGTGGTCGCCGCGCCGCTTCGACGCCTTCGCCGACGAAGGCTACCGCAAGAACGTGATCGCCTTCCGCGCGGTGGGCGAGGTGGCGCAGGCCGCAGCGAGCGTGCCCTGGCGCCTGTTCCGGCGCGCCGGCGGGCGGTGCGTCGAGATCGCCGAGCATCCCTTGCTCGGGCTCCTTGTCCGGCCCAACCCGCTGCAGGCGGGACCCGCCTTGCTCGAAGCGGCTTACGCTTTCCGGCTTATTGCCGGCAACGCCTTCATCGAGGCCGTGACGCCCGAGGGCCGGCCTCCGGTCGAGCTTTATGCGTTGCGCCCCGACCGCATGCGCGTGATCGCGGGCGCGGCGGGGCTGCCCGCCGCCTACCGCTACACCGTCGGCGGACGCAGCCGCGACTTTCCGGTCGATCAGGTGACGGGCCATTCGGCGATCCTGCACCTGCGCGCCTTTCATCCGCTCGACGACTGGCTCGGATTGAGTCCGCTCGAGGCTGCGGCCTTCGCCATCGACCAGCACAACCAGGCGGGCGCCTGGAACCAGGCGCTGCTGCAGAACGGCGCCCGGCCCTCGGGCGCGTTGATGGTGCAGGGTTCGGGAGAGGGAACCGCCGGAACGCTCTCCGACGAGCAGTTCGAGCGCCTCAAGGGCCAGATCGACGAGCTCTACACCGGGGCGCGCAACGCCGGCCGGCCGGTGCTGCTCGAGGGCGGGCTTACCTGGCAGGAGATGAGTCTGAGTCCGAAGGACATGGATTTCATCAACGCCAAGCACACCGCGGCGCGCGACGTTGCGCTCGCCTTCGGCGTACCGCCCCAGCTCCTCGGCATTCCCGGCGACAACACCTACTCGAACATGCGCGAGGCGCGACTCGCGCTGTGGGAGGACACCGTGCTGCCGCTGGTCCGTCAGCTCACCGCCGAGCTCAACTGCTGGCTCGCGCCCCGCTTCGGCGACGGCCTCGAGCTCGCCGGCGATCCGGACGAGATCCCGGCGCTCGGTCTGCGTCGCGAGCGGTTGTGGGAAAAACTCGGCCGCGCCGACTTCCTCACCGTCAACGAGAAACGGGCGGCCGCCGGCTACGGCGCGATCGCGGGCGGCGATGTGCTGGCCCGGCCGCGGAGCCGGACGCCGGCGCGCCAGGACGACGACGCGGCCGAACCGCGCGCGGCGGGCAGGCGAGACCAAAACACGGGCAATTCCCGGCCCAGCGCTCGCGCGGCCTGACGGAACGCCGGCGGCGGAAGCGCGCTTTTCGCGCGCGTTGGCCAATCCAGTTATCGACCGAGGAGGAACGAACGTCATGGCGAATGCCGAACGCGGCGAGATCGACGTAACGTTCGACGGCGCGTCCTACACGCTCCGCCCCACGTTTCAGGCGCTCTGCGAGATCGAGGACGAAACCGGCATGGGGATCGCCGCCATCGTCCAGCGCTTTCGGAAAGCCGAATTCGGCGTGCGCGAGGTGACGGCGATCATGGTCGCCGGCATGACGGCCGCGCATGGCGATGCGGCGCCCGCGCGAGCCGCGGTCGAGGCGGCGATCGGCGACGGGCGTTTCGACGCGCTGGCGACCACCGCCGCCGCCTTCCTCGCCGCCGCGCTCGCCGGCATCGGCGCCCCGCCGCGGGAGGCGCCGCCAAAAAAACCGCCGCCGCCCGGGACCGCGGTCTGACCCCCTGGCGGCGCTACATGGCGGTCGGACTCGGCATGCTCGGACTCAGCTCCCGTGAGTTCTGGGAGATGACGCCGGCCGAATTCCACGCCGCGCTCGACGGTCGCCGCGAGGCGCAAAGTCCGCTTGACCCGAGAGGCGGGGCTGCCACGCCCGCCGAACTCCGGGATCTCATGGCGCGCTTTCCCGACGGGAAGAGGGGAGCAAATCCCGAGGGTCCGGCTCCCGGGCGCGGTGGCCCGCCGGTCACGGGTGAGTGAATCCGCGCAGTCCGGAATTGCGTAAGGGGGATAAATCCCCCAATGGTTGTCGGGCAACGGCGACGCACCTCTCGAACCCGCATGGAGCTTGTCTATTCGGAAATTTTCATTGACCATTCTGCCCGCAATAAAGTAGGATATTTCCTACAGTCGGAGACGTGACGGCGCAACGGTTCGAACCGCCGAATTCACTCCGAACACTCGACATTCAAGAGCAAATCCGAAGGACGCGGTGATTGCGCGTCCGGGTCGGACAACGCCGTGAGGACTGTCATGACGACCGCAAGCCAGGTTTCGCCCGACGTTCTCCGCCGAATTCGGGCGACGCTCGACCGCGAATCGGGGATCCTGGCCGACATCGGTGCGCTCCTGACGCCTTTCGCCGCAGTCGAGAGCTTCGTCGCCCGCTCGAACGATGCGTTTTCGGGTCTGCGCTTCGTTGCCCGCGATTCGTTCGACGATCTCGAACGCATCGCCGGCACGACCTTCGGGCGCCTCGAGCGGATCATGACGGGTGCGCTCGCGACCGGCAAGTTCGCGTGGCGCGATCTCGCCCGCACCGCGCTCGACGCGATCCGCGACATCCTGAGCGCTCAGCTCGACGCGGCGGGGGTTTTTTCGGGTGCGGGCGGCGGGCTGTTCGGCGGCGGGACGTTCAATCCGGTCCTCAGCCTGCTCGGCGGCATCGGCAGCCTGTTCGGCGGCGGCGGTTTTCTCGACAGTGCGGCGACGCGGACCAGCCTGCCGGGCGGCATCGGCGGCTTCGCGAAGGGCGGTCCGGTCGCTGCAGGCCGGCCGATCCTGGTAGGCGAAGCGGGACCGGAGCTCTTCGTTCCGCCCGGGCAAGGCGAGATCCTGCCCAACGAGCGGCTTTCCGGTCCGGGCGGCCGACCGAGCGTGATCAACCAGAAGTTCGTCATGAATGTAAGCCCCGGCGTGCCCGAAGCGGTGCGCGCCGCCATCCTGCGGCTCAAGCCCCAGATTCAGCGCTGGGCGGTCGAAGCGGTGGTGACCTCGGCCATCCGCGGCGGCGCGGTCGCGCGCATGCCGCGCATCTGAGCCCGCCCGGCGTCCGCTTTCTCCGGTCCCCGTCACCGATCACGACACCGCGGGGGGCCGCACGGTCCGCCTGCCCGGCGCGCGCTTTCATCTGGAGACGACATGCACAGACAACGCCTCGAACGGCCCTTCGCAGTGAAGGCGCTCGACGACCGGGGCGCGTTCGAAGGCTACGCCAGCGTGTTCGGCATCGTCGACGGCTTCGACGATATCGTCGCTTCCGGCGCCTTCGCCCGCAGCCTCGCCCGCCAGCGCGGCGGACGCGGGGTCAAGCTGCTGTGGCAGCACGACGCGCGCGAGCCCATCGGTGCTTTCGACGAGATGACCGAGGACGCGCGCGGGCTCTACGTGCGCGGCCGCCTGCTGCTCGATGTGCGTCGCGCCGCCGAGGCGTACGCGCTGCTCAAGGCGGGCGCGATCGACGGGCTGTCGATCGGCTACTCCGCGGTCGAGGCGCAAAGCGATCCCGCAACCGGCCTGCGCAGGCTGATCGAGGTCGACCTCTGGGAGATCAGTCTGGTCACCTTTCAGGCTTGCGCCGGCGCACGGGTGAGCGCGGTCAAGGGCGGGCCTTGCGACGGGATCGACACGATTCACGCGTTCGAGCGCTTCCTGCGCGAAACGGGGGGCTACTCACGCGCGGCTGCCGGGGCGATCGCCGCCGGCGGTTTCAAGGCGCTCGCCCGGCGCGAGATCGACGGCGAGACGGCCGAGCTGGTGGCGCGTTTGAAGCGCGCCGCCGCCATCCTCACCAACCGCTAGGGAACGGGAACCATGCAGACCAGAGACGTAAAGGCCGCGGTCGATGCACTCGCCACCGCCTTCGAGGAATTCAAGCGCGCCAACGACGAGGCGCTGCGCCAGAAGGCCGACAAGGGCGCGGCCGACGCGATGACCGAGGCCAAGCTCGCGCGCCTCGACGGCGAGATCGAACGCCTGCGCGACGATCTCGACCGCGCCCGTGCGAGCCTCAACCGGCCGGCGCGGGGCGCGGCGGGTGCGGCGGTCGAGAGCCCGCGCGAGACCGAACACAAGGCGGCCTTCCGGGCGTACCTGTGCAAGGGCGACGATTCGGCCCTCGCGGGTCTCGAGCGCAAGGCGCTTTCGGTCGGGGCCGATCCCGAAGGCGGCTATCTCGTAACGCCCGCCATGTCCGAACGCATCGTCGGGACGGTGTTCGAAACCAGCCCGGTGCGCCGGGTCGCCGCGGTCGAGACCATCTCGTCCGACAGCCTCGAGATGCTGGTCGACAAGGACGATGCGGCGGCCGGCTGGGTCGCCGAAGCCGAGGCGCGGCCCGAAACTGCGACGCCCGACCTCGCCAAGATCAACATCCCGGTCCACGAGATCTACGCCGAACCGCGCGCGACGCAAAAGCTGGTCGACGACGCCAGCATCGACGTCGAGACCTGGCTCGCCGGCAAGGTGGCCGGGAAGTTCGCCCGCATGGAGGCGACCGCTTTCGTCAACGGCGCCGGCGTCGGCCAGCCGCGCGGGTTTCTCACCTACCCCGCCGGCGTCGCCTGGGGCGAGATCGAGCAGATCAACTCGGGCGCGCCGGGGGCGGTGGCCGCCGACGGCGCCGTCGATCTCGCGCACGCGCTCAAGGAGGAGTACGGCGCGAACGCGGTGTGGCTCGTCAACCGCCTGACGCTCAGGGACCTGCGCAAGCTCAAGGACGCCAACAACCAGTACCTCTGGCAACCGGGTCTCGGCGCGGGCGTTCAGGACACACTGCTCGGCAGGCCCATCCACGTGGCGAGCGACATGCCCGCGCCGGCCGCCGGCAGCCTGTCGATCGCTTTCGGCGATTTCGCCCGCGGCTACCAGATCGTCGACCGCATCGGCATCCGGGTGCTGCGCGATCCCTTCACCGCCAAGCCCTACGTCAAGTTCTACACCACCAAACGCGTGGGCGGCGACGTGGTGAACTTCGAGGCGATCAAGCTGCAAAAACTGGCGGCGTAGCCGAGGCAAGGAGAAGACCATGACCACACGCGATCTCACCGGCAACATCGACGTGCAGACCTCGCTCGATCCCGGCGCCTACACCGCCACGACGAACGGCACGGGCGTCGATCTGCGCGGTTTCGAAAGCGCGGCCGTCGCCTTCGTCGTCGGCGCCGTCACCGACGGCGCCCATACGCCGGCGGTCGAGGACAGCGACGACGGCGCGACCTGGGGGCCGGCGACGCTGTCCGGCGCGCTCGCCGATCTCGCGAGCAATACCAACCAGCGGGTCGGCTACCGCGGGGGAAAACGCTACCTCCGCGCCAAACTCACGGTTTCCGGCGCCACCATCGGGGCGCAAGCGGCGGCCGTGGTGATCCGCGGCAACGCCGCCCGGCGGCCGGTGGCGTAGGCCGGCGTCGTGAGCCGGCGGGCCGGAGGTCGGGGCCATCGCATCCGGCCTCCCGCTCCCGGTTGCCCTTTTCTCGACCTCGATCTGTGGCGACGGTGACGGCATGAAGGGTTTGACGCGGATCGCGCCGCCGGCGGCGGAACCGGTGACGCTGGCCGAGACGAAATCGCACCTGCGCATCGACGACGACGCCGACGACGCGCTCATCACCGACCTGATCGTCGCCGGGCGCCAGGCCGCCGAGGAACATCTGCGCCGCGCCCTGGTGACGCAGAGCTGGCGGCTTACCCTCGATCGCTTTCCGGGCAGACGGTTTGCCTGGTGGGACGGCGTGCGTCAGGGCACCGCTGTCGTCGAGCCCGCGGGCGGTATCGAACTGCCGCGCCCGCCGCTCGCTTCGGTCACATCGGTTACGGTCTACGACGACGCCGACACCGCGTTGGTCGTGCCGGCGGCCGACTACTTCACCGACACCGACCGCGAGCCAGGGCGCATCGTGCCGCGCGCGGGCAAGACCTGGCCGACGGTCGCGCGCGTTGCCAACGGCGTCGAGATCGTCTTCGTCGCCGGCTACGGGGCAGCCAGCGACGTTCCCGAGGCGATTCGCCAGGGCATCCTTGCGCTCGTCGCGCATTATTACGAGCACCGCGAAGCGGCGGATCCCGCGGGTTCCGCGGCCGGGCTGCCGCCCGGCGTCGCGGCGCTGTGGCGTCCTTTCCGCGTGCTGGGGCTCTAGGAGCCTGTCCCGGTAATGGACGTGCGGGCCGGCGCGCTGCGTCATCGGGTGGCGTTGCAATCGGCGGTCGAGACCGCCGACGGCGGCGGCGGGTTCGGTGTCGCCTGGAGCGACGTCGCCACCGTCTGGGCGGCGATCGAGCCGCTCAAAGGCACCGAGCGCCTGCGCGCGCAACGGCTCGAAAACCCGGTGAGCCACAAGGTGACGATCCGCTATCGCGGCGGCGTAACGGCGGCGATGCGCCTGAAGTTCGGGACGCGAATCTTCGACATCCGCGCCGTCATCAACCCGCGGGAGCGCAACCAGCGGCTCGAACTTCTTTGCGAGGAAGGCGTCGGAAGCTGAGGCGGCGCGGTCCTTGCCAATCTCCCCTCCGGACGCTGATTGCACCTGAAAACAAGGGTTTTGACAGATGTCCGCCGACAGTTCCTGGCCGTTGCAACAAGCCGTTTTCGCCGCGCTTACGGGCGATCCGACGCTCATGGCCATGATCGCCGGCGTCTTCGACCGGGTCCCGCAGGGCACCAATTTTCCCTACGTCACGATCGGCGAGGCGACGGCGCGGGCGTGGGGCGCCGCCGGTCTCGACGGCGTCGAGGCGACGCTCGTGCTCCACGTCTGGAGCCGCGCGCGCGGACGCAAGGAGGTCAAGGAGATCATGGCCCAAATCCACCGCGTCCTCGACGATACCAATCTGACGGTGCCGGGCCATGTCTTGGTGAGCCTGAGGTTCGGGTTTGCAGAGTATTTGCCCGATGCGGACGGCATTACGGAGCATGGGATCGCCCGCTACAGCGCGGTTACCCACCTGCCGTGAGGTCCTAGGGCAAAATCGTCTGCATTCGAATCGTTTCCGAATAGGTGGTTTGTCATGGAAATGCCGTCGCAAAAGATCGAGAGATTACTCCGGATGAGACGCGCCGGTTGGGCCAACGTTTCAAGGCCGGGCCTGATCGGACGCGTACTGGTTCCGGCAGGGACCGGCTCGCTCCTGGTCGAACGTGGAACCGGCTGCATGGTCGTCTCCGCCGACGACACACCCATCACGCGCACGGAGAAGGTCCAATTTCCGAGAGCGATCAGGTTCGACCGCAACCGGTTCCGCAAACACGTATCGGACTTCGAGAACAACATCTCGTACATGTATCTGGACAGCAAGGGCAAGGTGACGGTGGGACTCGGACATTTGCTGCGCGACGCGGAGGAAGCAAAGCGACTGCCGTTCTTCGAGCGTGGGACGACGAACCGCGCTGATCCGGCGCATATCGAGAACGCGTATCTCAAGGTGCTGAGCTCTGGCCTTACCGGGAGCAAACACACCGTCTTCAAGGAACTCACCCACATCGATCTCGATCTTGGTGCTATCGAGACCCTGTTCGATGACGATGTGAACCAGTTTCTGCCTCTGCTTACAAATAAGTTCCCCGATTATGAAACCTACCCGGCATCGGTGCAGCTCGGCATGCTCGACCTCGCCTACAACATGGGAACGGAAGGTTTCTTTTCAGGGTTCCCTGTATTTCGAGAGGCTCTCAAGTTTCGAAATTGGATCAAAGTTGCCGAACAGTCGCACCGTGAGGAGGTAAACGAGGAAGGGAAGGTCAACGAAGGCATGCAGAACCGCAACAAGGTTGTCCGCGGGTGGTTCCTCGAAGCGATCAAGGACGAGCCCTTCTTCCTCAATCCCGATTGCCCGCCGAAGCGACTATCGATGATTGCTGGGTAGCGCCAGCGCCGCGCGCTGGGGGTTCCATGCGCCGAACGGACATTCGTTGGTCTAGTCCGCGGCGGAATCATCCAATAGGGTGACCACAAAGTCCCAACCGACCTAACATGGTCGGCGGGAGGTTGATTGGTTCGCTAAGGCGAGGACGCATGCGAATTCGCAGCTTTCGGAAATATCTCGCGGTCGTTTTCGCCTGCATGATTTTGCTTGCGCCGATGGCCGGCGTCGCCAACGAAGATGTTGCGAAGGCAACCTTCGCCGAGGCAGTCGAGCTGATCGAACAGGCGCGGCAGACAGACTCGCTTGACGAGCGATGGACATTCTACGAGACCGCCCGTGCCTATCTGCGGCAGATCAGGAGATCGCTCTCCGGCACCGACCTCGCCCGCCGATTGGGGGATGAGGAGACCACAGAGAGGGCACTTTACGACAATGTGAAGCGCGAACTCTTACTCACGGGCAAGGCGGTCTGCGAACAGGAATTCACCGCGGCCTGCGTCTTGCGATTCGCGCGCGACGTCCATCTCATCATCGACGTGGTTGGGGCCGACGAGTTCTTGGTTGAAATTTCCAAGGCACAGGCCGTGGCGGGCGACATTTCAGGCGCCTTCGAAAGCATCGAGACGATTCACTCATTTCCGTTTCGTGACGCTCTGCCGCCGATCATGGCTGCGATGGTGAAGAGAGGCGAGCTTGACGAGGCGCTTGCCAAGGCGAAAGGCTTGTACCGCCGCAGAGACCGCGATGTCGCCTTATCGTCAATTGTTCAAGCCCTGGCCGAGAAGGGATATGTGGCCGACGGTCGGGGCGTCGCTGCACAGATCGGGGATGCCGGCGCCCGCTCCCTCGCGGTGGCGACACTCGCCGGGGTCAGCCCATTGGATCAAGGCGGGCACGACCCGTCGGCGCTCTTTGCCGAGGCTCTCGCCCTCGCCGAGACCGTCGACGACGCCAAGGCACGCGCCGAGCTGCTGTTTAAGATCGCCGAGATAGAATTGACCGTCGACAACATTGTCGGCGCGCGCGAGACCCTCGCGGCGGCTTTCACCGCCGCCCGCGCGATCTCCGAGCCGTACGACCGCTATCACGTGCCATACGTTGGATACTGGTATTCGAAGGCCGAAATATCGGACGCGGCAAGAGCGGTTAAGGACGAGTTCCGAAAAACGGCCGCCCAGATCGACGAAACCCGGAACCCCATCGACGATGTGCTTTACGATGCCGAGGCGAAGATCAAGATGGGGGATATTGCTGCCGCCAAGGAGTCGTTGCGCCAAGCGCGCGAAATAGCCCTCAAAATGGAATCGGCAACACAGCGCAGCTACAATCTTGGTCGAGTCATCCGAGTGCGGGCGCTCATGGGCGATATCGCTGGGGCGATGGCTGATTGGAGTTTGATTCCCTTATCGGACAAATCGTATTCATACGTGCGCGAACTGATCGCGCGCGCGCAGGCCAAGGCAGGCGACATCGAGGGATTGAATGATTTGCTTGAGACGATTGATGAGCAACCTGCGCGCCATAGATTGCTCAAATGGAAGATCATCCCCGAGCTCGCCAAGAATGGGTGGCTCCTGGACGCCCACCGATTTGCTGGCGAGATCGACAAATTGGCGTGGGGTTATTCGCGGGCCATGGTCGCGATCGCGAAGGCCGAAAGCGCTGCGGGGTTTTTCGACCTTGCCTTGAGAACGGCCCGTTCCATATCGACGGCCGATGGACGTGCAAACGCACTCAGCGAAATTGCCGCGGAACACTTGAAAAAAGGACGCGCAAGCGATGCAAAACGGCTGCTATTGATGGCGTTCCGGGGCATGTTCGGCCCAAACGGGCTTCCTCCCGGAGAAGGCTGGGATTACAACTCGGGCCTGTTCGCGATCGGCCGGTCGGACGTGCAAGCGTTCACGAACATTGGCGGGCAGCTGGCGGAGATTGAAACCCGCAACTGACGGCGCCGAGTGTTTGCCGATGGCAACAACTCGGACCGTCATGCGAGCTGTCAGCGAAGGGCCGGCGGCTTGTCATAGTGGACGGCGCATTTGTATTTGCGGCAGAGATATCGGTCGGCATCCAATACCCACAAGACGCCATCCGGGGAATCGCGAGTCGCCAAGAACGTCGTATCATCGCCCCACCGGCCCTCTTTTGACTTGGTGTCGATCTTCATAAACAAGTCTTCCGACCCGTCATCGTCAAAATCGCCGCGGCCCAGCATTTCAATTTCGATAATATCAAGCTCTGTTTCGACTTCGAGCTGGTAGTCGTTGATGGGTTTTGTCTTGAGGAGCCGTCCGTCTTCAAACTTGCTCAAGGGTATCCGCCGCTTGTTCGCGGCATAGAGCCGGCACCACCAGTCGCAAGACGGGCTTAGCATCACCATCGCGGGCAAATAATCGAGGGCGCCAGCGTCCAGTACGAAGTTCCTTACATGACTTGTTCGGGCCGGCTTGGCTTCCCTGAGGCGTTCGATCGGGACGCATTCCCTGTAGACGGTCGGCCAGAGATAGATATCGGGGGAGTCGATCGCGCCAGTCGCCTCCCGCTCAAACCGGCGAATATCGGCGCAACTCTTGGCCACCCTGGTTTCCCGCTGGCTGCCTAGGCCGAGGTGAATCCTGAACCCCTCGCGGCCTGGCCAGATTTCTTGTTCGAGCCGTTCGTCGATGCGATCGAGGCTTTCCAGTTCGAGGCTGGGCGACCACCACACGGGGTAGGGCGGCGATTTCGCCTGCGCCCGGGCCGCCACGCTGTTCAGCGAGAGCGCGCACAAGGCGGTGGCTATCAGGACCTTCAATCGAGCTTGCACTGCCCGTTCCGTCGCACCTGACGTTCGTACGTCCATTATCGGTCCGGGAACGTTTCGCGCAAGGGTCGAACGATTACGTGCGCAGGCTTGACGCTATTCTCGCCGACGCGGACCTCACCGTGACCGGCCACGCGCTCGTCAACCTGCGCTTCGAGCAGTCGCGAAGCATGCTCGATCCGGACGGCGTCACCTATCACGGTATCTCCCGCTACCGCGTCGTTACCCGCATTCGGTGAGATTCGGGCGCCGGTGGCAGCAGCGGAGCGGCTTGGGCCGCCCTTTTTCATGCATCAAAGTCATGCACGACAGAAAGGAGTAGACGACGATGGCTGCACAGAAAGGTGCGTTGTTCCTGTTGAAGGTCGGCGACGGCGCGACCCCGACCGAAAGTTTCACCACGGTCGCCGGGTTGCGCGCGAACAGCTTCACCCTCAACAACGACGCAGTCGACGTGACCAACAAGGATTCGAACGGGTTTCGCACCCTGCTCGCGGGCGCCGGCGTCCAGTCGATGTCGCTCTCGGCGAACGGGGTGTTTCTCGACTCGGCCGCGGAAGAGACCCTGCGCTCCTACGCCGCCGCCAATGCGGTCAACAACTACGAAATCTATTCGGGCGGCGACGCCGGCGGTGACAAATGGGCGGGCGCCTTCATGATCACGTCCTACGGTCGCGGCGGCGACTACAACAACGAGGAGAACTTCTCGGTCACCCTTGAAAGCTCGGGCGCGATCGTCTTCACGCCGGGCGTGTAGCGGGCACATTTCCGCTCCGACATGACCACGATCGACATGCCTGCGGCGCCGGGTTTCCGCGCGGTGCGGTTCGGCCTGCGCGCCAACACGCAGCGCTTCACGAGTCCGCTCAACCGGGCGGTGCAAACGCTCGATCTCCCCGGCGCGTTGTGGTTCGCGACCTTCGAACTGCCGCCCATGACGCGCGCCGAGGCCGCCGCATGGCAGGCCTTTCTCGTCGACCTTTCGGGTTCGGCGGGGCGCTTTTTCGCCTTCGACCCCGACGGTCACGCCCCGCGCGGCGCTTATGTCGCGGGAACGCCGCCGGTGGGCGACGATCCGCGCGTTGCCGGTCCTGCGCAGGCCGGATCGACGCTGGCGACCGACGGCTGGCGCGCGAATGTGGCCGGCCTGTTGCTACCCGGCGACTACCTCGAAATCGGCGGCGAACTCAAGATGGCGACCAAGCCGGTCGATTCGGATGCAACCGGTGCGGCGACCGTCGCGTTCAGGCCCGCGCTGCGCGCCAGCCCGACCGACGGATCGACGCTCATGCTGATCGGTCCGCGCACGACCATGATGCTTGCCGACGACGAGCAGGCGGTGTGGGACGGCGATCTCAACGCCGTCGTCCGGGGCCTCAGCTTCTCGGCCGTCGAGGTGTTCTGATGGCGCGCGATCTGACCGCCGCGGTCAAGACCGAATCGCAGTCGGACATCGTCCGTCCCGTCGTCATCGTCAAGCTCGAGCTCGCCTCCGGCAACCTGCTGGTCTGGTCGGGGCGCGGCGCGCTGTCATGGAACGGCGAGACTTACCAAGGCGTCGGCGATCTGGGCCGCATCGGAGCCATCGAGGAAGGCGTCGAACAGCGTGCCTTCGGCGTGTCGCTCGAACTCTCGGGCATCCCCGCGGCGACGTTGTCGATTGCGCTGGGCGAAGACGTGCAGGGGCGGCCGGCGCAGGTTTGGGTCGGCTTTCTCGATGTGAACCACGGTCTGATCGCCGACCCGGTGCTGGTGTTCCGCGGCCGCATCGACACCATGGACGTGACCCTGGGCGAGACCGCGACGGTGACGCTGACGGCCGAGAGCCGTCTCGTCGACTGGGAGCGCGCGCGCGTGCGCCGCTACACCGACGCCGATCAGCAGGAACGCTTCCCCGGCGATCTCGGCTTCGCGTTCGTCAACGAGACCGTCGAGAAGGAGATCGTTTGGGGCGGCGCCGTCGCCGGAGGCAAGCGCGGCGGACCGGTAGCCGCCGGAGAAGGCAACAACGCTGCGACGGTAACGCGCGAAACGGGGGGCGGACGATGAAGCGCCGCGTCGACTGGCCCGAGCGTCTCGCCCGGACCGTGCGGGCGGCGCAAGGGCGCCGGTTCGCCTGGGGCGGACACGACTGCGCGCTCTTCGTCTGCGACTGCATCCTGGCGATGACCGGGTGCGATCCCGCCGCGCGGTTCCGTGGCCGCTATCGCACCGCGCGCGGCGCGGCGCGCGCCCTTCGGCGAATCGCCGGCGTGGCGACGCTCGATGCGCTCGCCACCCGTCTCCTCGGCGCGCCGGTTCCGGTCGCGACGGCGAAACGGGGCGATATCGTGCTGCTCGACACCGACGACGGCCCGGCGCTCGGGGTCGTCATCGGCGCGCGCGCCGCCTTCACCTCGCCCCGCGGCCTGGCGTTCGTTCCAGTATCGGCGCCCCGCCGGGCCTGGAGGGTGTGATGCCGCCGGTCGTTCCCGCGGCCATCGCCGGGATCACCGCGGCCGCTTCCGGCGCGAGCATCGCGATCGCCGGATTTTCGCTGTCGGGACTCGGTCTGGGCCTTTTCGTCGGCGCGGCCAACCTCGCCCTCGGGTTCGTCGGTCAGCTGCTGACGCCGAAGCCGAGGATCCCCAACCTCGCCGACTTCGCGGCGCGCGAGAAGGGCATCACGCAGCTCGTGCGCGCCTCGGTCGAGGCGCAGCGCGTCATCTACGGCGAACGCATGGTCAGCGGGCCGCTGGTTTTCGCCGAGGTCACCGGACCGGGACGCCGGTTCCTCCATCTGGTGATTGCGCTCGCCGGCCACGAGGTCGAGGCGATCGGCGACGTTTTTCTCAACGACGAGGCGGCCGGCGATCTCGACGCGGCAGGCGACGTCACGACCGGCCGCTTCGCGGGCACGGTGCGGATCAAGAAGCACCTCGGCGCCGCCGGTCAGCTCGCCGACGCCGATCTCGTCGGCGAGGCGCCGAGCTGGACCGACGCGCACCGCTTGCGCGGCATCGCCTACCTCTACGTCCGTCTCACCTTCGACCGCGACGTATTCCCGACCGGCATTCCCAACGTCAAGGCGCTGGTCAGGGGACGCAAAATCCTCGATCCGCGCAATCCGGCCAACCCGCCCGCCTGGAGCGACAACGCCGCGCTTTGCCTGCGCGACTATCTGGTCTCGGACTTCGGCCTCAGCGCCGACCCGGCGAACGAACTCGACGACGCCAGGGCCATACTCGCGGCCGACATCTGCGACGAGGACGTCGCCCTGCCGTCGAGCCTGACGGGCTTCGCGTTCACCGCCGATCCGGTTGCGGACGTCCTCACCCAGACCGTGGCCGAGGGCGCGAAACCCGAGCCGCTGCACCGTGGCGACCGCCTCGTCTTCGCCACCAACGGAACCCTGCCCGCCGGCATCGACGGAGGCGGGCCCTACTACGCCGTGCCCCTCGGCGATACCGCGTTCAAGGTGGCCGGCAGTCTTGCCAACGCGCGCGCCGGCACGGTCCTCGACATCACCGGCGCCGGCAGCGGCGTCCACACGGCGCAGCGCACCCACCAGCCGCGCTATACGCTCAACGCCGTGCTCGGTCTCGACGACCGGCCGATCGACATCGTTTCCGGCCTGGTCGAGTCGATGACCGGTGCGCTGACCTACACGCTGGGACGCTACGCCATGTTCGCCGGCGCCTATACGGGACCGCCGACGGCGACGCTGAGCGAGAAAGACCTGCGCGGCGAGGTCAAGTTGCGTCCGCGCATGGGCCGGCGCGATTTGCACAACGCCGTGCGCGGTACCTTCACCGACCGCGACAACGCCTGGCAGCCGAGCGAGTTCCCGCCAGTGACCAACGCGGCCTACGAACAGGCCGACGGGGGCGACCGCCTGTTCAAGGACGTCGAACTGAGGCACGTCACCGACACATACCGCGCCCAACGGCTCGCCAAGCTGGCGAACGAACGCGATCGGCAGGCCATGATCGTCGATTTCCCGGCCAAGCTCACCGCGCTCGACGTTGCGGTCATGGACACCGTCGCGCTCGAAATCGCGCAACTCGGATTCGGCGGCGCGCGGACGCTCACTTCGGCGGCGTCGAGCGGCGTCCAGACGATCGAAGTGGACACGGCGGTCCGCGTCGCCACGCGCGTCACTCTCGATCCCGGCGGCGCGGGCGAAGAGACCTTTACCGTCGATAATGTCGCGGGAAGCGGTCCTTACACGCTGACCCTCGACGGCGCGCTCGCGAATGCGCACGGCGCCGGCGAGACCGTGGCGATCAGCAAGGAATTCGAAGTCATCGGCTGGACGCTCGCCGCGGACGGGGGCGTCGATCTGGTGCTCAAGGAAACGGCGGCCGCCGTCTACGCCTGGGACCCGGACGCCGACGCGACCACCATCGACCTCGCGCCCAACACCGATCTGCCGCGGCCCTTCGACCCGCCCGCGCCGCCGACCGGCCTTGCGCTCGACAGCGGCGGCGCCCGGCTTCTCGCGCTCGGCGAGGGTTCGGTGGTGAGCCGCATCCGGGTGTCGTGGACCGCGCCCGACGACATCTTCGTCATATCCGGCGGTCGCATCGAAGTGCAGGTGAAGGAAACCGCCGACGCCGGGTGGTCGCCGCAGCCCGCGGTCGCCGGCGGCGACACCGCGACCTTCATTACGCCGGTCCGCGACGGCGTGTCCTACGACGTGCGCATCCGTTCGCACAACAGCCTGGGCGTCGCGGGAGACTGGGTCGCGTCCACCGGCCACGTCGTCACGGGCAAGACCGCGGCGCCGCCCGACGTTGCGGCGTTCAACGTCGTCCGCCTCGGCGACGGGACGCGGCGGTTCGATTGGTCGCTCGACAATCTCCCCGCCGACGTGCGCGCCGGCGGCGGCTTCAGGATCCGCTTTTCGACGGACACCGCTGCGGCCTGGGAGGCCATGACGCCGCTGCACGACGGCCTGCTCACGGCGGCGCCCTACGAAACCAACGCGCTCGCCGCGGGCGCCTACCTGTTCGGCATCAAGGCGGTCGATTCGTCGGGGAACGAATCGGCCGCCATGCAAACCATCGTCGCCACGCTCGGCGATCCGCGGCTGAGGAACGTGCTGATCCAGCGGTTCGAGCACGCCATGTCTCCGGCGTGGCCCGGGCTCCGGTTGCGTTCGTTCGCCTCGCCGGCGAACCGGCTTCTCGCGGCGAGTACGCAGACGATCGACGGTCTCGGAACCAATCCGATCGACTCATTCGGGGCGACGGCGATCGACGTCATCCAGCCGAACGAATCGCCGCTGGTCTATATCACCGACGAGATCGACCTGGGCGAGGACGTCACCTTCACGCCGGTGATCGGCGCCGACGTCAACGGGGTGGCGTCGATCATCCTCCACGTCGGCGCCCAGGCCGAGGGCGGCGTCAACCGGCTGAACGGCGAGAACGAGTTCCGGGCCGCCCAAAGCGGCTGGCTCAACGTTGGCGTGTCGGTGGCCGCGGATACCGCGCCCGCGCCCGACGGCCCGGGCACGGCCGACGGCCTGATCGCCGACAGCACCGCCGGTTCGCACTACGTCGCCCAGACGATCGCCCCCGCCGGAGACGCGGGCGAACGCTACTTCCTCGGCATTCACGCCCGGGCCGGCGCGCTGACCAAGGGCAGGCTTTGGGTGCGGATTCGCGACAACGTCGACGACGTCCCATCGAGCACCCATTCGCTCGATGTCGATCTCTCCAACGGCGCGCTGGTCGCGAGCTCGGGGGCGCCCGACGATTCAGGCGTCGAGGATGTCGGATCGGGATGGTTCTTCGTCTGGATCATCGCGTCGCTTACCGGCGGCGAGAACGAAATCGAGCTGCGCTTCATGCTGCTCGACGCCGCCGGCAGCGACGTCTTCGCCGGCAACGGCAGCGACGGCCTCTTGGTCTGGGGCGCGCATGTCTTCAAGGATCTCCCCGGCGATCCGGTGACGGCGCGTTACGCCCGCGCCCGCGTCGAGGTGGCGGGGACGAATCCCAAGGTTACCCAGATGACGACGATCCTCGACGCCGAGACCCAGATCGACGAATTCAACGACGTCGACACGTCGGATCCGACGCCTCCCTGGTTCAACCGGATCGCCGCCGGGCACTTCGAGATCGGCTCGAGGTCCGGAAAGATGTCGAGCGTCTCGTTCGCGACGATCCGGGCGCTGCAGAACGTCGGTGGAAGCTGGTCGTGGGAACTGGTCTCGAAATCGAAGGCGGTGAACGGTCAGCCGGCGGCCGAATTCAAGGTCCGTGACGCGAGTGGTGCCCTCGCCGACGCGCTCATCGACGTCGAACTCAAGGGGCCGAAGAAGGAGTAGATAATGCCAACGACACTGCCGTCCGACGCCAGCAAGGCGAACAGCGACGCCGGCTCGAAACAGGCGAAGCAGGCGCTGCTCGTCGATCTCGCGGGCGTCATCGACAAGTTCAACCAGCTCAAGGGCGCGCTCGGCCAGCTCGCGCAGCTCAAACTGGCAAGCGACGCCGGCCTCGAGATCCTTGCCAACGCGGCCGGCGCGCCCGACGACCTGCGCGTCAAGCTGCAGGCGGCGTCGGGCCTCGCGAGGAACGCCACCGGGCTCGCCATCGCGGCGGGCGGCGTGGTCGCGGCGATGCTGGCCGACAACCAGGTTACGCTGGCGAAGCTTGCACACGACGCGCAGGCGGGCGTCCTCGCCTACGACGGTTTGGGGGCGCCGACGGCGGTCCTTGCGAACACCGCCGGTCAGGTGTTCACGTCGAACGGCGCCGGCGCGGCGCCCGGCTTTCAGGACAATCCGGTGGCCTTCGGCGCCCAGTTCGTGAGCGCCGAGCAGACCATCACCTTTGGCTCGATCCTGACGATCGCGCACGGTCTCGGCGCGCGGCCGAAGGATATCGCGGCGTTTCTGGTCTGCAAGATCGCGCAGCTCGGTTACGCCGTCGACGATCTCGTGGAAATCGCCGCCTGGAGCGAGGCGGGCACGCCGCGCGGCGTCAAGATATCCGCAGATGCGAGCAACATCTTCCTCGCCGTCGCGTCCGCCGGCGTCAATATCCTCAACAAGACGACCGGCGGTTTTGCGCCGATCACCCCCGCCAACTGGAAAGTAATAGGGAGCGCCGTCCTGTGACCAGATATTTCGTCGATGCATCAAACAGCTATATCGGAGCGTTCGATGGCGACGATGCGCTTGCCCGCGTCCCGTCGGGGGCGGTCGAGGTGCCGGCGCCGCCCGAGCACGCCGATCTCGAGGTATGGAATCCCGTCGCCGGCGCGTGGCAGGACCGGCCCGACCGCGCCGACCGCGAGGCCGACGCCGACTTCGCGCCGGCTTTCGAAGAAGGCCGCACCGCGCGCCTCCTGTTCGATATCAGCCTCGACCAGGAGAACCGACTGCGCGCGCTCGAAGGCAGGGCGGCGGTCACGCGCGCCCAGTACCGGGGCGCGCTCGTCGCGCGGCTGAAGGGACTTTGACCCGGCGCCGCCGACCCAACCAATCCAGGAGATCCGTTTCATGACCGCATTCTCCGACTTCCTCGAAAACGAACTCTTGGACCACGTCCTCAAGGGCGCGACCTATACCCCGCCGACCGACGTCTACATCGCGCTCCACAAGGCGACCACGTTGAACGCCCAGGCGCTCGCCGCCCAGGCGGTGATCGTGACGGTCGACCAGATCGCCAACGTCGCCGGACTGCCGGTGGTGGTCGATCCGGGCGGGGCGAACGAGGAGGCACATACCGTCGTCAGCGTGACCGGGGCGGGGCCCTATACCGTCACGCTGAACTCGAACCTGGCGGTGACGCAGCCGCTCGGCACCAAAGTCAAGTTCGACATCGACGATCCGGTGGCGACGCTCTTGGAGCCGTCGGGCGGGGCCTACGCGCGGCTCAAGATCGACGACGTGACGCTCAAGTTCAAGGTCGCGGCGGCGGGTGCGACCGACAACAACGAGGACTGGTCGTTCACCGCCGCGACCGCCGACTGGGGACTGATCACCGCGGTCGCGGTGATGGACGCGTTGACCGCGGGCAACGCCCTCTTTCACGGCAACCTGACGACCGCCAAGCTGATCCAGAACGGCGACACCTTCAAGTTCGCCGCCGGCGCGCTCGACATCACGCTCGATTAGGAGGGATGAGCGATGCCCCGCGTCGTCGTCATGACCCCGGTGATCGGCTCTGGCCGCAGCGCCGAAGACGCCCACCGGCCGCAGGTGAGCCGCGACTACAAATGCGCGCGCTGCACCGACATCACCGGCGATCGGCTGCCGGCCGGGCGGCGGCGCAGCCCCAACCTGATGCTGGCCGAGATCGAGATCACCGTCGATCAGTTGACGATGCTCAAGGCCGACGCGCGCTACCACGTGATGATGCGCGCCCGGATGATGCGGGCGGTGGACAAGGCCGCGCTCGCGACCTTCGCGGGCGAGCCGCTGCCGCTGGATAGCGCGCGCACCACCGACGAGGCGATCCCGGCGCTGAGAACATGGGCGCGGACCCGGCCGCTGGCGACAGTGGCGAGGCGCACGATCTGATATGGCGACCAAACTCCAGGACGCCTTCACCGACGCCAACGGCACCAGCCTCGATCTCCACACCATGGACGTCGGGGCTGGGTGGCTGGAACATAATGGCGACTTCGACATCCAGGGCAACGAAGCCAATGCTGTCATCCAGGAACTTCACGTTGCGACCGCCGACGCCGGGGTCGCCGACTGCACGCTCGATGTCGATGTCAAGCATCCTGCATCCGCAGATCAACAAACCAACGGCTTTGTATTCCGATTTTCCGACACCAATAATCTTTGGCTGCTTGTCTTGAACCCGTTCGACACAGTAGACGAATTGCAGCTTTACGACAAGCAGGCCGGCACGTTCACGCTGCGCGCCAGCGCGTCATTCGTCCATACGACCGGCGTGTTCTATGCGCTCCAGGCGGTGCTGTCGGGCAATTCGATCACCGGCACGGTCAACGGCGGTTCGACGGTCAGCTTCACGTCGGCGTTCAACGCCACGGCGACCCGCCATGGCATTCGAGGTAATGCCACTGCCGGGGTGCGCTGGGACAATTTCCTGTGCACAACGGGCGGCGCGACAGTGCTCGGCGCGGCGGCGCTCGCAGGCGCCGGCGGGCTGACGCCAGCGGGTGTGTCGTCAGCTGCCGGAGCTGCCAGTGCCAACGCCGCAGCGACACTGGCGTCTTCGGCGGTGCGCACAGCTTCGTGCGCCGCCGCGCCGGCCGGCTCAGCAACGATGGTCCCTGCTGCGGCGCGAATATCGGCCGGGCTTTTGGCACTGGCCGCTTCCGCCACGCTCGGCGTGCGTCTCGATGCCTTCGCGACGCCGGCGGGGGCCGTGTTCTTGGTGCCGGTCGAGACGCGGCGCTTCGTCGTCGCCGCCGAGAACGGGACATTCGCCGTTCCGGTCGAGGACCGTACATTCAGGGTGAACTGAACCATGTCGACGTGGAAAATGACCAAGGATCCCGACGCCGTCCTGCCCTATCGCATCGACTGGACCGCCTGGCTCGCCGGCGACTCGATCGCCGCCAGCGCCTGGATCGTGCCTGCGGGCCTGACCAAGGTGGGCGAGGCGATCGAAGGCGACGTGGCGGTGGTGACGCTTTCGGGCGGGACCGCCGGCGAAACCTACGTCGTGACCAATCGCATCACCACGACCGACGGGCGCACCGACGACCGGAGCTTCACGCTGCGCGCCGCCGAGCGTTGAGCCCGGCCGCGGGACGCCATGATCGACGTTGCAATCCCCTGGCAGGTCGTCGCCCTGATCGGCGCGCCGGCGCTGGGCACGCTATTCGGGCTCGTCCTCCATACCCGCAAGGCGCAGTCCGACTTGCGCGTCGAACTCGCCGACTACAAGACCCATGTCGCCGAGCGCTACGTCACCTATGCCGCGCAGGACGCCTTCGAGAAGGAGGTCGTGCGCCGGCTCGAACGGATCGAGGACAAGCTCGACGAGCAGGCGCAGGCCTTCGCCGCCGGCCTCGGCGTCTTGCGCGAAGGCTGACAGCGCGCACCCCGCGGCAAACACCGCCGAAACGTCCACAGCAAACGGAGATCGGACAATGGACTGGATCGAATCCTTCATCAACGAGTACGGCGTTTGGCTCGGCGCCGCGGCGTTCTTCGTCGCCGGCTTCGAGCGCATCGCCCGCATCACCCCGACCACGACCGACGACGCCGTGGTCGGCGTCCTCTACAGGATCTTCAGCGTCCTCGGCGTGAAGGTGCCCGACAACCCGGGCAAGGCGCAGGACGGGGGATGAACGTCCTGCTCGTCGCCGGCGCGATCGCGCTTCTTGTTGCGGCGCTCGTCTTCGCCTCGCGCGCCTGGGGCCGGTTGCGGGCCGAACGCGACACCCTTGAGAAGGCAAAGGACAGGAAGGATGCGCAGCTTCGCGTGCCTCGCCCTGGCGACAGGTCTGTCGCTGACAGCCTGCGCGACGGGCGTTTCTGACGACGCCGCGCTGGTCATCGGCTACCCGCCCCGCTTCCAGGCCGCGGTCGCCGCCGAGCTTGCCCAAATGCCGCCCGCCTGCCAGGCGGGCGACCCCGAAACCCCGCCCGGCTGTTCGCCGCTCCGCACCCTGCTCAACGACTACAAGCATCTGCGCGACCGCCTGCGGGTGGAATAACCCGCGTCAGGCCGTTCCCCGTCTTGCCTTCAGGAACGCTGCCATGTGGAAGCGCGCCTGCTCGGGCTCGTAGGCGTAGCCGCGGCCCACCGGGCAGGCGCGCCGGGCGCGGCAGGAAAGCGCCATGCAGTCGGCGCCGGCCGTGGTCGCGATATGGCCGGCGCAGGCGGAAATGTCGTAGACGCCGGATTTGAACGCGCCGACCGGACAGGCGTCGAGGCAGGGCTTCTCCGCGCAAGCGTCGCAGGGGTTGGCGCGCGTCCCGGACGGTGGAAGGTCGAGTCGTTGGGCGAAGGCGAGCGCCCCGCGATAGGCGTGCCACAGGCCGTAGTCCGCATGGATCAGCGGGCCGATGGGCGACGGCCATACCGGTTCGGCGCGTCGCGCCCAGCGCTGGAACGGCAGATGCGGTGGTCCGCCGAAGGGGAACAGCGCGCGGGCGTCGAGACGACCGGCGAGGGGCTCGAGCGTCCGTCGCGTCCAGCGGTCGAGCGGGTCGGGCGCGTCGCGCCGCCGGAGCGCGAACGCTTGCCACATCGCCGGTCCGACGTTGCCGGCGAGCACCAGCGTTGCCGTCGGACGCCCGTCGTCGAGCGGCGGCGCCCCGTCTTCGGGCGCCGGGTGGAAAGCGCCGCGCGGCGTGAACCCAACCTCTCTCAAGGTCGCCTCGACGGTCGCCAGGTCTATGCCGTTGTGGCTCGGGCTCATTTTATGACATCGCGGAAGTCACGACCGTCCGCCAGTCTCCGGGACGGGAGAGGACAGGCGCGAACCGCTTGATGATGACGGTTCCGCCGGCTCAGGAAAGCGCCTGCGCGAGATCGGCGATCAGATCGTCGACGTCCTCGACGCCGACCGAGAGGCGCACGAGGCTGTCGCTGATGCCGAGTTCGGCGCGGATGTCGGCCGGGATCGAGGCGTGGGTCATGATCGCGGGATGCTCGACCAGGCTCTCGACGCCGCCGAGGCTCTCGGCGAGCGCGAACAGCGTGCAGCGTTCGAGGAAGCGGCGGGTCTCGTCGAGCCCGCCCGCGAGGATCGCGGTGACGATGCCGCCGAAGCCGTTCATCTGCCGCCTGGCGAGCGCGTGCTGCGGGTGGCTCGCGAGTCCCGGATAGTGCACGCGCGCGACCTTCGGGTGGGCCTCGAGCCATTCGGCGATGCGCAGCGCGTTGGCGCAGTGACGCTCCATGCGCAGCGCGAGCGTCTTGAGCCCGCGCAGGGCGAGGAAGGAATCGAATGGCCCCGCGACCGCGCCGACCGCGTTCTGCAGAAAGGCGAGCTTTTCGGCGAGCGCATCGTTGCCGCCGACCACGACGACGCCGCCGACCATGTCGGAGTGACCGTTGAGGTACTTGGTCGCCGAATGCATGACCAGATCGAAGCCGTACTCGATCGGCCGCTGCACCCAGGGGCTGGCGAAGGTGTTATCCATCACCGTCAGGATGCCGCGCTTGCGAGCGACAGCGGCGACGATTTCGAGATCGACCAGTTTGAGGAGCGGGTTGGTCGGCGCCTCGACCCAGATCATGCCCGTCTCGGGGCGGAGCGCGTCTTCGAGCGCGCCGGGCCGGGAGAGATCGACGAAGCTGAAGACGAGCCCGGCCGAGCGCTCGCGCACGTTGGCGAACAATCGGTAGGTGCCGCCGTAGAGGTCGTCCATCGCGACCACGTGGGCGCCCGAATCGAGCAGGTCGAGTACCGTCGCGCTCGCCGCGAGGCCCGAGGCGAAGGCGAAGCCCGCCGTGCCGCTCTCGAGGTCGGCGATGCAGCGCTCGTAGGCCATGCGCGTCGGGTTCTGGCTGCGCGAGTATTCGTAGCCCTGATGCACGCCCGGGCTCGACTGCACGTAGGTCGAGGTGGCGTAGATCGGCATCATGATCGCGCCGGTCGAGGGGTCGGGCTGCTGGCCGGCGTGGATCGACCGGGTGGCGAAGCCGGGACGGTTGGAAGCGCGGGACATGGCGGCTACTTCATCCTCCGGCGCAGGTGGTTCAGCAAGTCGATACGCGTGATCAGGCCGAGAAACTCGTCGCCGTCCTTGACGATGGCGACATGGCCCCGGTCGAAGATCGGCAGCAGCTCCGACATCGCCGCCGCAGGCGCGACGGTCTCGAGCCTGGTGGTCATCGCCTTGCGCACCGGGTCCTTGAAGCGGTCCTCCTGTTCGTCGCAGCAGACCGCCATCAGGACATCCGATTCGTCGATGATGCCGACGATGTGCTCGTTCTCCATCACGGGAAGCTGCGAGACGTCGTAGAGCTTCATGCGCGAGTATGCGGTGAGCAGCGTATCGTCGATTTTCACCGTGTAGTCCTCTTGATCGCGATGGCGCCGCGAGACGAGGTCGCGCAGGTCGCCGAACGTTTCGCGCGCGATGAAGCCCTGATCGATCATCCAGAAGTCGTTGAACATCTTCGACAGGTACTTGTTGCCGCTGTCGGGCACCAGCGTGACCACGCGCTTGGGCGCGCTCTGTTCGCGGCAATAACGCAGCGCCGCGCCGATTAGCGTGCCCGACGAAGACCCGACCAGAAGTCCTTCCTTGGCCAGCACCTCGCGCGCGACGGCGAAGGCCTCGGCGTCGGGGACCGTATAGGCGCGGGAGACCAGCGAAAGGTCGAAGACGGGAGGGACAAAATCCTCGCCGATGCCTTCGACGAGCCACGAGCCGACCTCCTCGCGCACCCGGCCGGTCTCGACCGCCTCGGCGAGCACCGAACCCTCGGGATCGGCGAGGACGATTTCGACCTCCGGGGCGACGCGCTTCATGAAGCGCCCGATTCCGGTGATCGTGCCGCCCGAGCCGACGCCGCAGACCACGGCGTCGAGTTCGTGGCCCATCTGCTGCCAGATCTCGGGTCCGGTGCCGGTCTCGTGAGCGAGCGGGTTGGCCGGGTTGCCGAACTGATTGACGTAGAAAGCGCCGAGCTCGCCGGCGATGCGTTCGGCGTAATCCTGATAGTAGTCGGGATGTCCCTTGCCGACGTCCGAGCGCGTCATCCGCACTTCGGCGCCCAGGGCCTTGAGGTGGAAGACCTTCTCCTGGCTCATCTTGTCGGGCATGACGATGATCA
>JBHHZM010000010.1:0-41105 GCA_046758065.1 Alphaproteobacteria bacterium
GCAGCCGCCCCGGCCGCAACCCCCGTCAACAGCCGATTAGGCCATCTCAGGATGAAGACTAATATATTGGAATCGCGCCATCCTCATCGTGAGTTCCTCATCCCGAGCCTGACGAGGGACGAAGGGTGAAGGCGCCGTCTCGAAGCGCGCCGATCAGCCGCAAGGTTCATCAACGTATTTCCGGGACGTCACACTAGCATCGAGGCGGAGGGGCTTTTTGCCGGGCATCGCTCCACGATTCCCCCTCCCCTGGCGGGAGGGGGCAGGGGGAGGTTCGTTTCGGATCGCGGGCGCACAAAGAAAAACGGGGCGGGATGATCCGCCCCAAGGATCGGGAGCCGCCCGCAGTTGCTTGTATCGGGTCGGCCATCACCCCCACCCAACCCTCCCCCGTCGAGGCGGAGGGGCTTCCTGTCGGGCATCGCTCAAAAATACCTCCTCCCCCGGCGGGAGGGAGCAGGGGGAGGGGAAGGTTCGCTTCGGATCGCGGGCGCGCAAAGAAAAACGGGGCGGGATGATCCCGCCCCGGAAGTGATGTGTCGAAACGCGATGCGCGGCTAGAAACCGAGGTGCATGCCCCAGATCACCGCGTCGCCTTCGTTGTCGGCACTGTTCGCGTTGCCCGCGGTATCGTCGTCGAGCTCGGCGTGCAGATAGGTCAGGCTGGTGCGGATGCCCGGCCCGAGCGTGTAGCTCGCGGCGACGTTGAAGAACTGGTTCTTCTCGTCGCCCGGCTGAGACAACAGGCCTTCTTCCTCGCCCCTGAACCAGGTGGCGCTGAAGCTGTACGGCCCGGTCGAATAGCCGATGCCGGCGTTGTACGAATGGCCCTCGTTCGACGCCAACGCACCATTGCCGACGCAGGTGCCGCCGCCCGGGCAGAACGCCAGGCCGTCGACCACCTTGGCGAACGAGCCGGCGATCGAGAAGCCCTGGTAGCTGAGCGAGAGACCGCCGTTGAAGCCGAAGTAGTCGTCGAATCCCGCGGCTTCGGCGTTGTTCGGCGCGGTCGAGCCGAAAATGCCGGCCTGGAGTTCGACGCCGGCGCCGTTGAAGTCACCCGAATAGCTCGCGCCGAAGTCCCAGCCGTTGGTGTACAGGATGTTCTCGTCCGACGGGCCCGTGAAGCGGAACGATTCGCCGCCCTGACCGACCGAGTTGCTGTTGATGTTGTGCGCCTCGGGGGTCCAGCTCCCGGTGAGCTGGAAGCCGTTGAATCGTGGCGTGAAGTAGGTGATCTTCTGTTCGTCGTTCGAACCGTCGATCACCGTCGACAGCCCAACACTGCGGAACCGGAACCCGGTGTTGTTCTGGGCGGTGACAAAGGTGCTCACCCAGCCCGAGTTGATCGGCACGCCGACCTGCGGGCTGTCGGTGTTCCAGCCGTAGCTGTACCGGCCCGAGTTGATGGCGCCGAGACGCAGCGATCCGAAGCCGGCCTCGAGGATGAGGTAGGCCTGGTCGATCTGGTCGCCGCCGTTATCGCCTTCGAGCTCCAGACGGCCGCCGATCTTGAGGCCGTTGTCGAGCTCGCCGCGCATCTTGAAGTAGACCTCGGCGTTCTGATAGTTGCTCGACTCGTTGACCTTGGTGCTGCCGTTGGCGGCCACGTCGGTGTCGGTGAAGCCGAAGAACTGCTGGTAATAACCCCCCAACTCAAAGTGGAGAGGGTCTGCCGCCATCGCCGGACCGGCCATCATGCCGGCCGCCGCGAGGGCGGTCGTCCCGTAGAGGAACTTTTTCATGGATACCCCCAATGTGTTGGTTACCGACTCATCGGGGTGTCTTGAAGCGCGTATCGGCCCCTTCCCCCCCCAATGCTCCCGCTCGTGCAGGAACACCGCGGAGTAAAGGCGCTCGGCACACCCCGGGTCAAGGCTTGACTGCGCGGTTCCGTGGCGTTTTCTGGACACTGTTGCATTTCGGCAACGGCGTATGGACCACCCCTGCACCGGTGTTTTGATCGCGGTTGCCGGCGCGGAGTTGTGCTAGTCTCCGGGCCGCCGGCGGGCAGGGGCGCGACGCTCGGCTTAGCGAGGCCGGTTTCCCGTCCGCCGCAACACCGCGATGGCCCGAAAGCGATGAACGAACCGCCGCTGACCCTCGAACCGGGCGACCGGGTCCCCAATTTCACCCTGCCCAATCACGAGGGCACGGGACTGATGTTTTACAACAAGACCCGGGGCGGCCCGATCGCGCTGTTCGTCTACGCGCGCAACGCCGATGCGGCGGCCGGCCGCGAGATCGCGGCGTTGGCCGCCCACCGCCCCGCGCTCGACGAACTCGGCGCCGAGATCTTCGTGATCAACCGCGACAGCGCCGGAAACAACGCCGCCCTGGTGGCGGCTCATGGTCTCGGCGGTCATGTGCTGTCCGACCCGATGGGTCGGATCACCGGCGCCTTCGCCGCCGCCGTGACGCCCGGTTGGGCCGAGGAAACCGCAAGCACGTTGCCCGTGTTCTGTCTTGCGCTCGATCCCAACCAGCGGATTCTCGAGGTGATTCACGCCGGCGACCGGCCGCTCGCTGAACGTGTCGTCGAAGCGCTCCGCCGCGGCCTCCCGGCGCCCGAGGCGCGGGATCTCACGACCGCGGCGCCGGTGCTGATGCTGCCGAACATGCTCGACCCGGCGACCTGCCGGCGCCTCGTCGAGGTCTGGGAGACCGGCGGCCACGAGGAAGGCAACGTTTTCGCGGTCAAGGGCGGCAAACCGGTGAGCTACGTCGATCTGGCGCGCAAGAAGCGCCTCGATCATGCCGTCCGCGACCCGGCGTTGACCGGGGAACTGATGCGCACACTCGGACCGCGGCTCGTCGCCGAGGTGTTCAAGGCCTACGCCTACGGGGACTTCGTGCTCGAGCCGTTCACCATCGGCGCCTACGACGTGAGCCGCGGCGATTACTTCCGGGCGCATCGCGACAATACCGGCCCGGCGACCGCGGCCCGGCGGTTCGCCCTGTCGCTCAACCTCAACGAGGACTATGAAGGCGGCGGGCTGGTCTTTCCCGAGTACGGCCCGCACCTCTACATGCCCTGCGCCGGCATGGCGGTGATCTTCTCCTGCTCGCTCCTCCACGAGGCCCTGCCGGTGACCGCGGGGCGCCGTTACGTGCTGCTCTCGTTCCTGCGCGATTCGCGCAACCGGCCCCATCCCTGGAGCATGGGAGCCGGCTAGTGCCGGGCAACCCGCACAGCATCGCGCGTCGCCCGGCGGATCACGCGACGACCGCCTGAACCGGAGGGCGCGGCGGTGTTCGCCACATACGAATCGGCGGCGCGCCTGCTTCAGGCCGGCGATCTCACGACGGCCGAACGCCACTGCAAAGAACTGCTCAAGCGCCGGCCGCGCGACCCCCAGGCGCTTCATCTTCTGGCGCTCGCCGTCCACCACGGTGGTCGGCCGGGCGAGGCCGTGAAGCTCTTCCGCAAGGCGATCCGCGGCGCGCCCCGCGAGCCGGCGTTCCGTTTCAACCTCGGCGAATGCTATCGCGCCCTCGGCAAGCCGGACGCGGCCGTCGCCAGCTACCGCGAGGCGCTCGCCCTCGCGCCCGGCGACGCCGGGTGTCACGCCGGCATCGGCGAGGCGCGGCTCGCCCAGGGGCGGCCGGCGGAGGCCGAAGCGAGCTTCCGCGCCGCGATCACGGGCGCGCCCCGGCTGATCGCCGCCTGGAACGGCCTCGGCATCGCGCTCCGCGAGACCGGCCGGCTTGCCGAAGCGGTCGATAGCTGGCGCCGGGCGCTGGAGCTCGACCCCAAGCGCGCCGAAATCCACAACAACCTCGGCCTCGGGCTGCGCGGCCTCGGCCGGCCCGACGAAGCGGCGGCGACGCTGGTGCGGGCGATCGAGTTGCAGCCCGGCAACCCGGCCATCCTCCGGAACCTCGCCGCCTGCCTGAAAAACCGGCCGGTCGCGACGGTCACCCCCGGACTGCGGCGTCAGCTCGAAGCCTGTTTCGAAGCGCCCGGGATCGACACCCAGACGCTGGTCTCCGCCGCACTCGGCGCGCTCGAGAGCGACGCAGAAGTCGCCGCGGCGCTGACCGCGGCGGACGCCGGCCGGGACATCGCGGTTCCCGACGCGCTGGCGCGCGATCCGCTGCTGCTGCGCCTGCTCGAAACCACGTTCGTCGCCAAGCCGCGTTGGGAAGCGCTGCTCACGCGGATGCGCGCCCGCCTCCTCGCCCGGCCCGAGGCGGCGCCGCCCGAGTTGCGCGTCGCCCTCGCGCTCCAGTGCTTCAACAACGAGTACGTCTTCGACCTCGACCCGGCCGAAGCCGCCGTCGTCGAGACGCTGCTGGCGGGGTGCGAGCGCCGTCTCGCCACGAACCTCCGGCCCGAGCCCGCGCTCGAATGCGACCTCGCAAGACTGGCGATGTACCGGCCGCTCCATACGCTCGCCGGCGCCGGGCGCCTGCTCGAGACGCCGGAAACCGCCTGGAGCGCGCCATTCCGGCGTCTCGTCGAGCGCCAGTTGCGCGAGCCCCTGGAAGAACGCGACTTGCGCGCGACGATCCCCAAGATCGCGGAGCGCGACGCACCGTCCGCGTCGGCGGTGCGGGCCATGTATGAGGAAAACCCTTACCCGCGCTGGATAACCACCGGCGACCGGTCGCCCCAAACGGCGGCGGCGGTGCTGCGCGGCCTGTTCCCGCACTTCCGCCCGCCCGAGGCGCTGCGCGACGCGGCGCGCATCCTGATCGCCGGTTGCGGCACCGGCAAGCAGGCGATCGACGTCGCCACGCGCTTCAAGGACTGCCGGGTTCTCGCCATCGATCTCAGCCTCGCGAGCCTGGGCTATGCGGCGCGCATGGCGCGCCGACGCGGCGTCGACAACATCGACTTCCGCCAGGGAGATCTCCGCGACCTTCCGGTGCTCGGCGAACGGTTCGACGTGATCGAATGCGTCGGCGTCCTGCATCACCTCGCGGGACGGGACGAAGCGCGCGACGCCTGGGAAATGCTGGCCGGTCTCCTGCGCCCCGGAGGGGTGATGAAGATCGGGCTTTATAGCGAGATCGCCCGCCGCCACGTGACCGCGGCGCGGCGCTTCGCTGCCGCCGGCGGGTACCCGGCGACCGTCGAGGGCATCCGCCGCTGCCGGCGCGCCATCGCCGCCCTGCCCGAGGGACGGATCGAGCGCCAGGTCATGCGGAACCGCGACTTCTACAGCACGAGTTCGTGCCGGGACCTGATCTTTCACGTCCAGGAGCATTGCTATACCCTGCCCGTGATCGCCGAGACGCTGACGGCGCTCGACCTCGACTTCATCGGCTTCGAGCTCGACAAGCCCGAAGTTCTCAACGCCTATCGCGCGGCGTTTCCCGACGATCCGGACATGACGGCGCTGGCCGACTGGCACCGCTTCGAGCAGGATCACCCGGAGACCTTCGCGGGCCTGTACCAGTTCTGGTGCGCGCCGCGTTAGGGCCGGGTTAGCGTGCATATGCAATCCGGCGCGGCGATTGCTGCCGAGCTGTCTTTGCGCCATAGTCCGCGCGATCAAGAGGGAGACATCACGTGCGAGACGCGAGCGCGCCGCCGACGGCCGGGATGACGTTCGAGGAGGCGATGGGCCTGGCCCGCAGTCGGCAGGGCGCGGGCGCGCTCGAGGAAGCGCGGGCGATCTACGAGCATATTCTGCGTCTCGCGCCCGATCAGCCCGACGCCCTTACCATGCTCGCTTCGATCGGCTTCCAGCGCGGCGACGACGCGGCGGCGACCGGGCGGGTCGACGCCGCCATCGCGGCGTACCGGCGCATGTTGCTCGACGCACCCGACAACCACGCGCTGCGCGGCGCGCTCGCCAACCTGCTGCTCGCGCGCGACCGTCGCGCCGAAGCCGAAGCGGTGATCGCCAGGGCGACGCTGGCGTTCAACCCGGTACGCGCCAGCCGGCAGGAATTCGACCGGCGGCGGCGGCAGGGCCGGGCGCGCGGGCTGCCCGGCATTCTGATCAACGCCCTGCCCAAGTCGGCGAGCGAGAGCATCTGGAACAAGCTTGCCGAGGGTCTCGGTCTCGCCCAGGGCCATATCTCGCTCGGCCTGTTCCCCGACTGCCTGGTGATCCCTTACCGGGCGCGCGAACTGGGCCGCGGCGGCATGGCGGCCAAGGAGCACCTGCCGGCCACCCGGCACAATCTCGCGGCGCTGGCGCGCGCCGGCGTCGTGCGGATGATCGTCCAGCTCCGCGACCCGCGTCAGGCGACGCTGTCCTGGGCGCATTTTCTCGAAGGCGACGTGCGCAAGCGCCTGCTCGCCCCGCTGTGGCGCAAGACGAGCCCGGCGGCGGCCTTTTTCCGCAAGCCGTTCGCCGACCAGCTCGACTGGCACATCGACAACTATCTGCCGCTGGCGCTGCGCTTCATCGAAAGCTGGGCCGAGGCGAGCGAACGGCGCCCGCACGGGCTGGCCGTCAAGCTGCTTGCCTTCGAGACCTTCAAGGCCGACCCCGACGCCTACTTCGACGCGCTGCTCGACTTCTACGGCATCGACCGCGATCTGTTCCGCCGCGACGCCGAGGCCGAAATCGTTCACCTGCGCAAGGGCGCCGTCGACGAGTGGCGCCAGGTCTTCAGCCCCGAACAGGCCGCTCGGGCCTGGGAGCGAATCCCCCCGGCGCTCGCCCGGCGGTTCGACTGGGCGCCGTGACGTCGCGGCCGCGCGACTGCGGCGGGGCTGGTCCGCGGAAGCGCGGCTTGAATTGCGCCGCCCGAACGCCCTATAATGTCAAGTTCACGGGGGACCGGGCACGATCCGATACCGGAACGTTCGAAAAGCTGGGGCGCACGGGGGTTCCAACGATGCATTCGGCGCGTATGAAACTGTTTGCAGCCTGCGTGACCGGGCTGGCGCTTGCCGCCTGCGCGCAGAACCCGAACCTTGGCTACGACGCCCCGGCGGGCACCAAGTCCGAGTACCGCAGCGACGAGGTCAACAAGAGCGGCAGCGTATTCGGCGGCGGCGGGCTGTCCCTGCTGGGCGGAGACAAGAAATCGAACGAGCCCACGGCGCCCATTCCGGTCAACAGCTTTCTGTGGCGCGCCACGCTCGACACCCTGTCGTTCATGCCGCTCGCGTCGGCCGATCCGTTCGGCGGCGTCATCATCACCGATTGGTACACGCCGCCCGAGGTGACGAGCGAACGATTCAAGCTGACGGTTTACATTCTCAGTCGACAACTGCGCGCCGACGGCCTGCGCGTCGCGGTTTTTCGCCAGCGTCAGAACGACGGGGGCAACTGGGTCGATGAAGAGGTCGGCACCGAGACCGCGAGCGAACTCGAGAATGCCATCCTCACGCGGGCGCGCGAGCTGCGCGTCGCGAACATTGCCCAGTAGCGTTGCTCAGTAGCGTCCCGCGCCGGACCAGTCTCCCGCAAAGCCGCGACCGACGCAGCGCGCGGATCGCGCCGTGAGCGGAGCGGGAACACCCCCGCCCGGCGCCACGCCGTCGTCGGCCGCGACGTTCGCCGCCGCCGTCGGGCATCACCGCTCGGGCCGGCTCGACGAAGCCGAGCAGGGCTATCGGCACGTCCTCGAACGCGAACCCGAACAACCCGACGCTCTCAACATGCTCGGCGTGGCGGCAGCCCAGCGCGGTCGGATCGACGACGCCCTCGACTATTTTCGCCGGGCGATCCGCCGTACCGGGCGCAATCCGCTCTACCACTACAACCTCGGCATGGCGCAACAAACTGCCGGCGAGCGCGCCGCGGCGGAGGCGAGTTATCGCCGCGCGATCGAACTCAAAGGGGATTACGTCGATGCACTCAAGGGGCTCGGCGGCGTGCTGCTGCTGCGCAACGCTCTCGATGAGGCCGAATCCTGTTGCCGCCGGGTCGTCGCGCTCGGCCCCGGCGACCCGCGCGCCCACTACAACCTGAGCAGCATTCTGCTCGCCCGGCGCGACCTCGACGGGGCCGAGGCCTGCGCCCGCGAGGCGCTGCGTCTCAAGCCCGACTACGCCGAGGCGCACAACAACCTGGCGACCGTCTTTCTCGGACGCGAGGACTGGGACGCCGCAGAGGATGGCCTGCGCGAGGCGCTGCGTCTCAAGCCCGACTACGCCGAGGCCCACAACAATCTGGGCATGGCGCTGTTCGGCCAAGGCCGGATCGCCGACGCGCTCGCCAGCCTGCGGCGAGCGGCCGAGGTCCGGCCCGACTACGCCGAGGCGATGATCAACCTCGGGCACTGTCACCGCGATCTCCTGCAGGTGACCGAAGCGGAGGCGGCGTTCGAAGCGGCGCGGCGCGGCGCGCCCCATCTTGTCGGCCCGCTGCTCGGGCTCGGCGCGCTGAAGATGGATATCGGCGACCTCGACGCGTCGCTCGATCATTACGAAGAAGCACTCGGCCAAGCGCCCGCTTCGGTCGCCGCGCTTGCCGGCAAGGCGAGCGTGCTCGAGATGCGCGGCGACGTCGATGCCTGCTACGCCCTGATCGCCCCCGCGCTCGAAAACGGTGCGCCGCCGCCGGGTATCGCGTCTCTGTTCGGCAAGATCGCCCGACAGCTCGACCGGGTGAACGACGCCGTCGCCCTGATCGAAGGGCTGCTCGCGGACGACCGCATCCTGAACGATCAGCGGCAGGGGCTGCACTTCATCATGGGCCGGCTCCACGAGGACGCCGGCGCCTTCGACGAGGCGTTCCGGCACTACGACGCGGGCAATGCCCTGAGGCCGACGGACTTCGATCCGGCGCAGTCCCGCGCGATGGTCGACCGCATCGTCGAGGTCTTCGACCGCCAGCGTCTTGCCGTCGGCCCAACCCCGCCCGACCGCTCGGAGCTTCCCGTGTTCATCGTCGGCATGCCGCGCTCGGGCACAAGTCTGACCGAGCAGATCCTGGCGAGCCATCCGGCGGTGTTCGGCGGCGGCGAGCTCGCCGACATTCCCCAAATCATCGAAGCGCTCGGCGGCGGACTTGGCGACGGGGCGTCCTATCCCGAATTCCTCACCGCGGTCGAGGGCGACGCACTCGACGCCGCGGCCGCCGCGCATCTCGAACGCTTGCGCGCGCTCGGCGGCGGCGCGCTCAGGGTCACCGACAAGTTGCCGTACAATTTCCATCACCTCGGCGTGATCGCCCGGATGTTCCCCGGCGCGCGCGTGGTGCATTGCATGCGCGATCCGCTCGACACCTGCGTGTCGTGCTACTTCCAGAATTTCCGCCGCGGCAACGCCCAGACCTACCGACAAGAACATCTGGGCGCCTACTACCGCGACTACGAGCGGCTGATGCGCTACTGGCGCGAGACCCTCGATATCCCGATCCTCGACCTGCGCTACGAAGACCTCGTCGCCGACCTCGAAGGCCAGAGCCGCAAGCTGGTGGCATTCGTCGGTCTCGACTGGGACCCGCAATGCCTGCGCTTTTACGAATCGAAACGGATCGTCAACACGGCGAGCTACGACCAGGTGCGTCGGCCGATCTATCGCGGCTCGATCGGGCGCTGGCGGCGCTTCGAATCGCATCTCGGACCGCTCAAGGACGCGCTCGCCGCACGGGTTTGATTCGCCGCGCCGGGACTTGCCGAAAGGACGCAGAGGGTTATCTCTACTTGTGCCCGGACATGATTCGGGCGCTCCGAGGAGGCTTCCCGTGCGATCGTTTTCGTCTGCGATTTGCGCGCTCATCGTTCCGGCGCTCGCCGCCTGCGCCAGCAGCGTCACCGCGACCGATCCCGTGTACGAGGTCGCCGGGTTGCGCGATATCTTCCAACACGCCGCCGCCGGACGGGACCTGCTGACCGAGGTCCGCGGCAATCCGACGGCCGCGCCCAAGGCGGCGTTCGACGCCGCCGTGCTCGCCGCCATGCAGGGGCGCAACGGCGGGCCTGTCACCCATTTCACCACCGCGCCTGCGGCCGACGCCCACACCGAATACCGCGTCGTCCTGGCCTTCGCCGCCGATTCGGTGCCCAGCGCCCGTGCGGCGTGCGGCACGGTCGGCCCGCTTGCCGCCGCCGGGAGGCCGGCGTACCTCAAGGCGGCTTTCTGTTATCGCGACCGGGCGCTCGCCCATCTCGAAATTGCCGCCGGCGCGATGAGATCGCCCGACGATCCGCGCCTGCGCAATGCCGTGTCGCTCGCCGTCGGCCAGCTCTTCCCGCTCAGCGACCCGGATCGCCCGACCAACGGCGGCGATCAGTTCGACTGACCGGCCGCACCTCCCGATCGCATCCATCGCCGACGCTGGAAAGCCGCAACGCGGCATGTTAGGTTGCGCCGCGCCCGTCGCCGCTGGCGGCGGGCGTTTCCCCGCAACGATTCGGCACGACGACGACCTGGGCGATGCCGCGGTACAACGCAAGCGAGATCGAGGCCAAGTGGCAGGCGATCTGGGAAGAGCGCGAAACCTTCCGCGTCAGTGAGGATCCGGCGCGCGAGAAATACTATCTGCTCGAAATGTTCCCCTATCCCTCGGGGCGCATCCACATGGGCCACGTGCGCAACTACACCCTCGGCGACGTCGTCGCCCGCTACAAGCGCGCCCGGGGCTACAACGTGCTGCATCCGATGGGCTGGGACGCTTTCGGCATGCCGGCCGAAAACGCGGCGATCGAACGCGGCGTTCATCCCGCCAAGTGGACCCACGACAACATCGCCACCATGCGCCGCGAGCTCAAGTCGATGGGGCTCTCCTACGACTGGTCGCGCGAGCTCGCGACCTGCGATCCGGCGTATTACCGGCACGAGCAGAAAATATTCCTCGATTTCCTCGCCAACGGGCTGGCCTATCGCGGGGAAGCCTGGGTCAACTGGGACCCCGTCGACCGCACGGTGCTGGCCAACGAGCAAGTGATCGACGGCCGCGGCTGGCGTTCGGGCGCCGTCGTCGAGCGCCGCAAGCTGCCCCAGTGGATGCTGCGCATCACGGCCTACGCCGACGACCTGCTCGCCGCGCTCGAACGCCTGACGCGCTGGCCCGAGCGGGTGCGACTGATGCAGGAGAACTGGATCGGTCGCTCCGAGGGCATGCGGATCTTCTTTCCGCTCGTCGGTCGCGACGACCGGCTCGAAGTATTCACGACCCGGCACGACACGATCTTCGGGGCCAGCTTCTGCGCGCTCTCGCCCAACCATCCGCTGGCCGGCGAGCTCGCCCGCGACGATCCGGCGCTCGCCAAATTCATCGCCGAGTGCAACGCGCTGGGCACCAGCGAGGAGGCCATCGAGCGGGCCGAGAAGAAAGGCTACGCGACGCGCCTCGCCGTGCACCATCCCCTCGTCGAGGGTAAGGAACTCCCGGTCTACGTCGCCAATTTCGTGCTCATGGAGTACGGCGCCGGCGCCGTCTTCGGCTGCCCCGCCCACGACCAGCGCGACCTCGATTTCGCCCGCAAGTACGGCCTCGACGTCATCCCGGTGATCGCGCCCGCCGGCGTCGCGGCCGCCGACATGACCATCGGCGACGACGCCTATCTCGACGACGGCGTCGCCATCAACTCAGATTTCCTCGACGGCAAGACGGTCGCCGAAGCCAAGGCGGCGGCGGCCGAACGGATGGAGGCGCTTGGCCTCGGCCAAAGAACGACGACGTACCGCCTGCGCGACTGGGGCGTGTCGCGCCAGCGCTACTGGGGCTGTCCGATTCCGGTGATCCACTGCCGGGAGTGCGGCGTCGTGCCGGTGCCCGAAAGCGATCTGCCGGTGACGCTGCCCGAAGACGTCGATCTGTCGCTGCCGGGCAACCCGCTCGACCGCCATGCCGCGTGGAAGGCGGTCGCCTGTCCGAACTGCGGTGCCCCGGCCGAGCGCGAAACCGATACCTTCGACACCTTCGTCGAATCGTCATGGTATTTCGCGCGTTTCGCCTGCGCGCAGGCGGACGTGCCGCTCGACAAAAAGGCGGTCGCCTACTGGCTGCCGGTCGATCAGTACATCGGCGGCATCGAGCACGCGATTCTGCATCTGTTGTATTCGCGTTTCTTCACCCGGGCGCTGCGCGACTGCGGCTATCTCGATTTCGACGAGCCGTTCTCCGGGCTTCTGACCCAGGGCATGGTGTGCCATCAGACCTATCGCGACGAAGCCGGGACCTGGCTGTTTCCCGAACAGGTCCAGCGCGGCGAAGACGGCGCGTTCAGCCATGCGACGACCGGCGCGCCGGTGACCGTCGGGCGCTCCGAAAAAATGAGCAAATCGCGCCGCAACGTGGTCGACCCGGAGGCGATCATCGCCGGCTACGGCGCCGATACGGCGCGGCTGTTCATGCTCTCGGACAGTCCGCCCGAGCGCGATCTCGAATGGACCGACACCGGCGTCGAGGGCGCCTGGCGCTATCTCAACCGGCTGTGGCGCATGGTCGACGAACCGGCCCGGCCCCTGCCGCCCCCGGGCGCGCCGATGCCCGCCGCACTCGGCCCCGAGGCCCGGGAAGCGCGGCGCGCGGTGCACAAGACGATCGCCGCCGCGACCGGCGATCTCGACCGCTTCCATTTCAACCGCGCGGTCGCCCGCGTCCGTGAACTCAGCAACGCGCTCGCGGCGCTCGAAGGCGACGATCCCGGCAGCCTCTGGGTGCTGCGCGAAGGGCTCGAAGCCGTCGTGCGTCTGATCGGCCCGATGACGCCCCATATCGCCGAGGAGATGTGGCGTGCGCTGGGTCACACGACGCTGCTCGCCGATACGCCCTGGCCCGAGCCCGAGGCGGCGCTGCTCGCCGACGACACCGTGACCGTCGCCGTCCAGGTCAACGGCAAGCTGCGCGGGACCCTCGCGCTGGTCCGCGACGCCGGACGCGAGGCCGCCGAGACGGCGGCGCTCGCCGACCCGGCGGTGGTCCGCGCCATCGGCGGCAAACCAGTTCGCCGCGTCATCGTGGTGCCCAACCGGATCGTCAATGTGGTGGTCTAGACGCCAGGCGCTGGCAAGCATTCTTGCCGCCTGCGGGCTCAGCGCCTGCGGGTTCGAGCCGATGTATGGCGGCCGCCGCGGCCGCGTGACTTCCGCCGAGCTTGCGGCGATCAAGGTCGAGCCCATCCCCGATCGGGTCGGTCAGGTCCTGCGCAACGGCCTGCTCGATCGCCTGACGCCGACCGGCGAACCCGCGCGGCCGCGCTATAAACTACGCGTTAAAGTAGTACAAACGACCACGGCGCTCGCCATTCAGCCCAATGCCAGCGTCACCCGCTTCAACCTCAGCCTCGACGTGAGCTTCACGCTGTTCGACCTCGCCGACGGCAAGCCGCTCTACCGCGACCACACCCGCGTGGTCGGCAGCTACAACGCGGTCCGGTCGGATTTCGCAACGGTCGTCACCCAGCAGGATACGGCGCAGCGCGCCGCTCGCGAGGCCAGTCAGGAAGTGAGCACGCTGCTCGGCGTCTTTTTCGCGCGGCGCCGCGCGTCGGCTAGCTGATCCGCGCGCCGTGAAGCTCAAGGGCGCCGCCGTCGACGCCTTCGTCCGCAGCCCCGACCCTGCCGCCCGCGTCGTGCTGCTCTTTGGCCCCGACGACGGTCTGGTGCGCGAGCGCGCCGACGCCATCGCCGGCCGGGTGGTCGACGATCTCGCCGATCCCTTCCGCGTTGCCGAGCTCGAACCCGGACAACTGCGCGACGACCCGGCCCGGCTTCACGACGAGGCGGCGGCGCTGGCCTTCACGGGGGGGCGCCGGGTGGTCCGCCTGCGCCCGGCCGGAGACGCCCAGGCCGATATCCTCAAGTCCTTTCTCGCCGCGCCCGCCGGCGATGCGCTGGTGATCGTCGAGGCCGGCGATCTTCCGCCCCGTTCGCGGCTGCGGCGGCTGTTCGAGGAGGCCGGCAACGCGGCGGCGCTGCCCTGCTATCTCGACGAGGGGGCGGGGCTCCGGCGGTTGATCGAGGACGGCCTCGCCGGACACGGTCTGAGCGCCGAGCCGGCGGCGCTCGACGCCCTCGCCGCCGCGCTCGGAGCGGACCGTCGGGTGACGCGCGGCGAGCTCGACAAGCTCGCCGCCTACATGGGCGAGGCGCGCCGCGTCAACCTCGCCGACGTGGAAGCCTGTATCGCCGACAACGCCGCGCTCAACCTCGACGCCATCGCCATCGCCGCCGCCGGCGGCGATCTCTCCGGGCTCGAGCGCGGGCTTACCCGCGCCTGGCTCGAGGGTGTTCCGCCGGTAAGCGTGCTGCGCGCCATGACCCGCCATCTGCAGCGGCTGCATCTCGCCGCCGGGCGGGTCGCCGCCGGCGCGTCGGCCGAGACGGCGCTCAAGGCGTTCCGCCCGCGCCTGCATTTCCGCGTCGAGGCGGCGCTCAGGACGCAAATCGCGCGCTGGAACCCCGCCCGCACGGCGCAGGCGATGGCGATCGTGCTCGACGCGGAGATCCGCTGTAAGTCCACGGGATTTCCAGGCGAATCCGTTTGTAGTCAAGCACTTATGCGAGTGGCGCGCGCGGCGCGACACTGATGGCGCCGCCCGTTCAGTCGGCGGCGCCGAGGCGGCGCAGGATGTCGTCGAGCTGCTCGATCGCGCTGTAATGGATCTCGAGCCTGCCGCCCGCGCCCCGGCGGTGAATCTTGACCTTGAGGCCGAGGCGGTCGGCGAGTCGGCGCTCGACGGCGCGACTGTCGGCATCCTCGCGTTCCGCCGCCGGCGCGGGCCGAGCGCCGGACGCGGCGGCGCGGCGCACCAGCTTTTCGGTCTGGCGGACGTTGAGTCCGCGCTTGACCACCTGCTCGGCGAGCACTCCGGGGTCGGCGGCGGCGAGCAAGGCGCGGGCGTGGCCGGCGCTCAGACGGCCTTCGTCGAGCAGCTCCTTGACCGGGTCGGGCAGACCGAGAAGGCGCAGGGTGTTGGCGACATGGCTGCGGCTCTTGCCGACGACCCGGCCGAGGGCTTCCTGGTTGTGCCCGAATTCGTCGATCAGGCGCTTGTAGCCTTCCGCCTCTTCGAGCGCCGTCAGGTCCTCGCGCTGGACATTCTCGACCAGCGCCACTTCGAGCGCCTCGCTGTCGGAGAACTCGCGCACCACGACGGGAACGTCGTGGAGATGCGCGAGCTGCGCGGCGCGCCAGCGCCGCTCGCCGCTGACGATCTCATAGGAGCCCGCGACCTCGGGGTCGCGGCGCACGACGATGGGCTGCAGAATCCCCTTGTCGCGGATCGAATCGGCGAGCGTCCGGATTTCGTCGTCGCCGAAACGGCGGCGCGGTTGTAGGCGACCGGGGCGCAGAAATTCGATCGGAACCCGATGCGGGGCGGCGTCGCGCGACGCGCCCGCGACCTCGGGGCCGGCGTCGCCGAGCAGCGCCGAGAGCCCTTTGGCGAGACCGCGGCGCCGGCCGCCCTCGCCGCCGTCGCGCTCGCTCATGAGGCGAGCGCTAGACGCTCGCGCCGCAGCACTTCGCTGGCGAGGTGCATATAGGCCCGGGCGCCGGCGCAGTTGAGGTCATAGAGCAGCACCGGCTTGCCGTGCGACGGCGCCTCGGTGACCCGGATGTTGCGCGGAATGACCGTGTCGTAGACCTTGTCGCCCATGAACGCGCGCACGTCGGCCGCCACCTGTTTGGACAAGTTATTGCGTTTATCATACATGGTTAACACAATACCTAGCATTTCAAGGGTCGGATTGAGGTGGTGCCGCACGCGCTCGACGGTCCGCAGGAGCTGGCTCAGACCTTCGAGGGCGAAGAACTCGCACTGCAGCGGGACGAGGATCGAATCGGCGGCGACCAGGGCGTTGAGCGTGAGCAGGCCGAGCGCCGGCGGGCAGTCGATGAGCACGTAGTCGTAGTCGCCGAGCCGGCCGGCGAGCGCCCCGCGCAAGCGGTATTCGCGCCGCTCGGCGACCGCCAGCTCGACTTCGGCGCCCGAAAGATCGACCACCGAAGGCACGATATCGAGGCCGGGAACCGCCGTGGGACGCACCGCCTCGCCGAGATCGGCCTCGTCCATTAGCACGTCGTAGGAGTTGGTTCCGCGCTCGCGCTGGGCGATGCCGATGCCGGTCGAGGCGTTGCCCTGGGGATCGAGGTCGAACAGCAGCACCCGCCGGCGCACCGCCGCGAGGGCGGTGCCGAGGTTGATCGCCGTGGTGGTCTTGCCCACCCCGCCTTTCTGGTTGGCGATGGCGACGATGCGAAGCGGCTGGTGCAAGGGTCGTACGGGAACCCGGTCGAGGGCGGCGTCAGCGCTGAGGGTCACGCGAAATCCCTTGTATATGCAACACGACACCCGAAGGGTCGGTGCGGCTGGGAAAGCCTGCGACGCGCATTTTCCATTTTTTCGCCGCCTGGGTCAATTCCTCATCGACGCGCGCGCCCTTGAGAAACAGGCAACTCGTCTCGCATGTAAGGAATTGCGCCGCATAATCAAGCAGTTTCGGCAACGGCGCGCAGGCGCGCGCGGTGATGACGTCGGCCGGTATGGAAGGCATGGCCTCGATTCGCTGATGGTGAATCACCACCCGCGCTCCGGTTTCGCGCGCGGCTTCGGCGAGAAAAGCGCATTTGCGACCATCGCTTTCAACCAGTTCGACGCCCTCGACTCCGAGGATTGCGAGCACGAGGCCGGGAAAGCCCGCCCCGCTGCCGAGATCGACGAGCCGTCGGCAGGCGCGCGGCACGTAGGGGCGAAGCTGGGCCGAATCGAGCATGTGCCGGCGCCAGACATCGGCCAGGGTCGCCGCGCCAACCAGGTTGATGCGGCGTTGCCAGCGACCGAGCAGCGCCGCATAGGCGGCGAGACGCGCGGTTGTTTCACGTGAAACACCCGCCGCGGCGCGAAACGTTTCGGGCGTCAGGGGCGGACGGCGGCGGGTCACACGGAAAGGCGCGGCGCGGCGCGGCGAACGTGGCGCAAGAGCGCGGTGAGCGCCGCCGGGGTCACGCCGGGGATGCGCGCGGCGGCGCCGAGCGTCGCCGGACGCGCGGCGTCGAGTTTTTCGCGCGCCTCGTTCGACAACCCGCCGATCGCGCCGAAATCGAGATCTTCGGGCAACGCCAGCGCTTCGTCGCGGCGGAACGCGCGGATGTCGGCCTCCTGACGCGCGAGATAGCCGGCGTAGCGCGCCTCGGTTTCGATCTGCTCGGCGATGTCGGCGCGCAGCTCGCCGAGGTCAGGCCAGACCGCCGCCAGGCGGGCGAGATCGATTCCCGGATAGGCGAGGAGATCGGCGGCGCTGCGCACCACGCCGTCGAGATTGACGGCGAGACCATGGCGTCGCGCCTCGGTCGGGGTGAGCCGCAAGCCGGCCACGCGGCGGCGGGCCTCGGCGAGCGCCGCGCTCCTGGCCGCGAAGGCGGCGGCGCGGCGCGGCGAAACGCAGCCGGTCGCGATACCCCGCGGCGTGAGGCGGAAATCGGCGTTGTCGGCGCGCAGCGTCAGCCGGTATTCGGCGCGCGAGGTGAACATCCGGTAGGGTTCCGCCGCGCCGCGGGTCACCAGATCGTCGATCAGCACCCCTATATAGGCTTCGGCGCGGTCGAGCACGAAGGGCCCCGCCCCGCCCGCGGCGCGCGCCGCGTTCACCCCGGCGATCAGGCCCTGCGCCGCCGCTTCCTCGTACCCCGTCGAGCCATTGATCTGCCCGGCGAAGTAAAGACCGGGGATGCGGCGGGTTTCGAGCGTCGGCCGGAGCTCGCGCGGATCGACGAAATCGTATTCGATGGCGTAGCCCGGGCGCAGCATTTCGGCGCGTTCGAGCCCCGGGATGGTACGCAGCAGTTGCGCTTGAACGTCGCGCGGCAGCGAGGTCGAAATGCCGTTGGGGTAGATCGTCGGATCGTCGAGGCCTTCGGGTTCGAGAAAGATCTGATGGTTCTCGCGGGCGTCGAAACGCACCACCTTGTCCTCGATCGACGGGCAGTAGCGCGGCCCCGTGCTCTCGATCCGGCCCGAATACATCGGCGCCCGGTGCAGGTTGGCCCGGATGATCGCGTGGGTCGCCGGCGTCGTCGCGGTGATATGGCACGGAACCTGGGGAAGCGTGATTCGCTCGGTGAGGAAGGAGAACGGCGCCGGCGGGTCGTCGCCGGGCTGGACCTCGAGTCCGTCCCAGTCGATGCCGGCGCGCGCCAGCCGGGGCGGCGTTCCCGTCTTGAGACGGCCCAGGCGGAAACCGAGCCGGTCGAGGGTCTCGGCGAGACCGCGTGCGGGGGCGTCGCCGACGCGCCCGGCGGGCCGGCGCTCTTCGCCGATGTGGATGAGCCCGCGCAGGAACGTTCCGGTGGTGAGCACCACCCGCGGCGCCGCGATCGTCTCGCCGGCGCCGGTGATCACGCCGGCGAGGCGGCGATCGCCGGAAAACGCCAGGTTTTCGACCGAAGCGGCGCGAATTTCGAGGTTTTCCTGTTCGGCGAGCGCGCTCTGCATGGCGTCGCGGTAACGCTTTCGGTCGGCCTGCGCCCGTGGCCCGCGGACCGCCGGCCCCTTCGAGCGATTGAGCACGCGGAACTGAATGCCGGCGCGGTCGATCACCCGGCCCATGAGGCCGTCGAGAGCGTCGACCTCGCGCGCCAGCGTCCCCTTGGCGAGGCCGCCGATCGCCGGGTTGCACGACATCTCGCCGATGGTCTCGCGCTTGTGGGTGACGAGCAGCGTGCGCGCGCCGATCCGGGCCGCCGCAGCGGCGGCCTCGCAGCCGGCGTGGCCGCCTCCGATCACGATGACGTCGTAGTCTCTCATGATGCCGAACCTAACCCGGAATTCTTACCAAAGTCACGAGCGGCGTCGGGTGCGCGCGGCGTCGGCCCGGCGCATTGCGCGATTCATCCGGCGATGTTTCACGTGAAGCATCACTTGCCGATGCAGAACTCGGCGAAGATCACGTCGAGCAGGTCCTCGACGTCGACCCGTCCGGTGATGCGCCCGAGCGCGCGCACCGCGAGGCGCAAGTCCGCGGCGCCGAGCTCGATCGCCGAGACCGTCCGGGCACGCTCGAGCGCCGCCGCGCAGTCTTCAAGCGCGGCGCGGTGCCGGGCGCGGGTGAGCGCCGGCGCGACGCCCACGTCGAGGCGCGTCGCGACCGCCGCCTCGAGCGCATCGACGAAGGCGTCGACGCCCTCGCCGGTGCGGCAGGACAAGGGCCAGACGCGCCGGCCCGAAAGCGTCGCGTCGCCGCCCAGCGGTGCGAGATCGGTCTTGTTGACCACCACCAGCGCATCGTCATCGATCAGGGCCCGGGTCTTTTCGTCGGTCGCGGGCCAGACGGTGGCGTCGAACATCGCGATCCTGAGGTCGGCGTCCGCCGCCCGCGCGAGCGCCCGGCGCATCCCTTCCTCCTCGATGTCGTCGGCGCTCTCGCGCAAACCGGCGGTGTCGGCGAGCAACGTCGGATAACCGCCGAGATCCATTCGCACCTCGATGACGTCGCGGGTGGTGCCGGCGTGGTGCGAAACGATCGCCGCGTCGCGCCGCGCGAGACGGTTGAGAAGACTCGATTTGCCGACGTTCGGAGCACCCAGTATGGTTACCGTCGCCCCCTCGCGTAACCGTTCACCACGCCGGTTATCATCCAGATGTTGTATGATCTCGGCCTGGATACCCCCAATATTATGGTTAACACCGTTCACTATGTTCGATGGCAGATCGTCTTCGGGAAAATCGATCGCCGCTTCCATACACGCGAGTGACTTTAATAGTTTTTCCCGCCAGTGATCGTAAAGACGCGCCAGCGCGCCATCGAGCTGGCGCAGCGCCTGGCACCTCTGGGCCTCGGTCTCGGCCGCCACCAGGTCGGCGAGGCCCTCGACCGCGGTAAGGTCGAGCTTGCCGTTGTCGAAGGCGCGGCGCGTGAACGCTCCCGGTTCCGCCGGCCGCAGTCCGGGCAGCGCGGCGAGCGCTTCGAGCGTTGCGGCGACCACCGCCGGGCCGCCGTGCAGATGGAGTTCGGCGACGTCCTCGCCGGTGAAGCTCGCCGGCGCGGGAAACCACAGGACGAGCGCGTCGTCGAGCGGCGTCCCGCCGGGGGTTTGCAGGCGGCGGCGCACGGCGCGGCGGGCCGGCGGCGGAACGCCGGACAGCGCTTCGAGCGCGGCGCTGGCGCGCGGTCCCGAAATGCGGATCACCGCAATGCCGGCCCGGCCCGGTGCGGTCGCCGGTGCGAAGATGGTCATGTCGCCGGCGTCAGCGGGGCGGCGACGTGTCGTCGGGTTTCAGCATCAGGCGTTCGACCCGGCCACCCTCCACAAGATGTCGTTGCAGTATCTCGTCCACATCCTCGGGGCTCGCGTAGGAGTACCACACCCCTTCGGGATAGATGACCATCGTCGGCCCGAGCGCGCAACGATCGAGACAGCCCGAGACGTTGACCCGCACGTCGTCGAGACCGAGTTCCTTGGCCCGCGCCTTCAGGTAATTGCGCAGCCGCACCGAGCCCTTCTCGCTGCAGCAGCCGCGCTCGTGCCCCGGCGGCCGCGTATTGGTGCAACAGAACACGTGCCGCCGGTAGTACGGCGGCGGGTCACCCGCCGTGCGGCTCATTTCGGCTCCTTGCCGGCGGCCTGCTGCCACATCTTGCGCCACTGCTCCCAGCCCGCACCCTGCGGCATCCAGGCCTTGAACATGGTCTCGGGATCGAGGTTCCCGAGTGCCTCGCCCATGCGTTTGCGCATCTCGTCGACGTAGGCCCGGTTGAGCGGGCCGACATCGGGCAGGCCGAGAAAAGTCCGCGCCTCTTCGGGTGTGCAATCGACGTCGATGGTGATCTTCATGGCCATCTCCTCCGCTCGCCCCGTCGCCGCGATGATCAGCGCGGGCTTGCCCCGGGGGGTCCTTTGCACCAGTTTATGGAAACTAGGTCAAGGGCGGTGCCACGGCAACGTCCGGTATCGACATCCCCCCGTATCCATCGGGCAAGCGAGGTCAGCGCCTTTATGTCTTGCAATCGCCTGTCCGGCGAAACCAGTCCTTACCTGTTGCAGCACAGCGACAACCCCGTCCACTGGCATCCCTGGGACGCGGCGGCGTTCGCCGAAGCCGAGCGCGACAACAAGCCGATCCTGCTGTCGGTCGGCTACTCCGCCTGCCACTGGTGCCACGTCATGGCCCACGAGAGCTTCGAGGACCCGGAGACGGCCGCGGTGATGAACGAACTGTTCGTCAACATCAAGGTCGACCGCGAGGAACGGCCCGATCTCGACGCCATTTACCAGTCCGCGCTCGCGCTTCTCGGCGAGCACGGCGGCTGGCCGCTCACCATGTTCCTGACGCCCAAGGGCGAGCCGTTCTGGGGCGGCACGTATTTTCCCCCGACCGGCCGCTACGGCCGGCCCGGGTTTCGCGACGTCCTCCGGGCCGTGCATCGCGTGTTCGTGGACGAACCGGACAAGGTCGAGCGCAACCGCTCGGGCATCGCCACGGCGCTCGAAAGCCTGTCGCACAAGGCGGCCGGCGACGGCATTCCGCCCCGTCTCGGCGATGCGATCGCCGGGCTCCTCCTGCGCGAGACCGACGCCGAAAACGGCGGCATTGGCCAAGCGCCCAAGTTTCCCCAGGTCATGGTGCTTGAACTGATGTGGCGCGCGTGGTGCCGCGGCGGCAGCGACGCGTTGCGCGACGCCGTGCTGCTGACCGCCCGGCGCATGTGCGAAGGCGGCATCTACGACCACCTGGGCGGCGGTTTCGCCCGCTATGCGACCGATTCGGGCTGGCTCGTGCCCCATTTCGAGAAGATGCTCTACGACAACGCGTTGCTCATCGACCTCCTTACCCAACTCTGGCAGGAAACCGGCGAAGCGCTGTTCCGGACACGCGTCGAGGAGACCGTCGCCTGGGCGCTGCGCGACATGACGGCGCCCGACGGCGGCTTCGCCAGCGCCTACGACGCCGACAGCGAGGGCGAGGAGGGCCGGTTCTATACCTGGAGCATCGACGAGATCGACGCCGTGCTCGGCGACGACGCGGCGGTCTTCAAGGCGGCCTACGACATAACGCCCGCCGGGAACTGGGAAGGTCGCAACATCCTTCACCGCAACCATGCCGGCGCCGCCGCGGTGCCCGACGACGCCCGGCTTACGGCGCTGCGCGAAATTCTGTTCGCCGCGCGCAGCCGGCGCGTCCCGCCCGGCCGTGACGACAAGGTGCTCGCCGACTGGAACGGCCTGATGATCGCCGCGCTGGCCGGCGCCGGCGCGGTCTTCGACCGTCCCGATTGGATCGCCGCCGCGCGCCGGACCTTCGATTTCGTCGCCACGCGGCTTTCCGACGGCGGACGCCTGCGCCACAGCTACCGCGCCGGCCGGCTGGGCGTCGCCGCCGTGCTCGACGACTACGCCAACATGGCGCGCGGCGCGCTCGCGCTCTACGATGCCACCGGCGATTCCGCCTATCCCGAACAGGCCGAGGCCTGGGTCGCCATCGCTGATCGTCATTACTGGGACGACGAGACCGGCGGCTATTTCTTCGCCGCCGACGACGCCGAACGCCTGATCGTCCGCACCAAGTCCGCCGCCGACAGTGCGGTCCCGTCGGGCAACGCCACCATGGTCGCGGTGCTGGCGCGGCTCCATGCGCTGACCGCCAAGCCCGATTATCGCGCGCGCGCCGAGCGTATAATCGCGGCCTTCGGCCACGAGGCGCAGCAGAACCCGGTGGCGCTTTGCGGCCTGGTCAACGCCAACGAGCTGCTGTCGGCAGCCGTCCTGGTGGTGGTTGTCGGCGAAGCGGACGACGCGGCCACCCGGGGACTGATCAGCGCCGTTTTCGCGAGCAACGCCCCCAACCGGGTGCTGGCCCGCATCGCTCCGGGAAGCGCGCTGCCCGCGACCCATCCGGCTGCCGGCAAGGGTCTCGTCGACGGCCGTGCCGCGGCCTATGTCTGCGCCGGCCAGACCTGCTCGCTTCCCTTGACCGACCCTGCCGGGTTGCGCGCCGCCCTGGCGCCGCGATAAGGCACCGGCGTCGGACCGGCAGGCGCTCCCCGCGCATCGTGACAGGCCGCCGTCCGCGCGCTAGACTCGCCCGGGATTCGCAGAGGAGCGTGGGAAACGGAGGATACCGATGAGCGCATCCGACATCACCCTGACCGCCGCCGACGGCGGCGAATTCGGCGCCTATCTCGCCGCGCCCGCGTCGGGCAGCGGCGCCGGCGTCGTCGTCCTGCAGGAGATCTTCGGCATCAACCGGGTCATCCGCGACATCGCCGACCGCCTCGCCGCGCGCGGCTATTTCGCTATCGCGCCCGATCTCTTCTGGCGCCAGGAGCCGGGCATCCAGATCACCGACCAGAGCGAAGCCGAATGGGCGCGCGCCTTCGAGCTCTATCAGGGTTTCGACGAAGCCCTCGGGATCGAGGACGCCAAGGTGGCGCTCGCGCATCTCCGCGGTCTCGAAGGATGCACCGGCAAGGTCGGCAGCGTCGGCTTCTGCCTCGGCGGCAAGCTCGCTTACCTGATGGCGACGCGCTCGGACGCCGACTGCTCGGTGGGCTACTACGGCGTCGGCATCGAAAACGCGCTCGACGAGGCCGGGAATATCGCCAAGCCGCTCCTTCTGCACATCGCCGAGAACGACGAATTCGTTCCGCCCGAGGCGCAGGCCAAGATCAAGGCGGCGCTCGGCGACAACCCGCTGGTGACGATCTACAGTTATCCCGGGCTCAATCATGCCTTCACGCGTATCGGCGGCGCGCACTACGACCAGGCGGGGGCCGAGCTCGCCCACGGGCGCTCGGCGGCGTTCTTCGCCGAGCATCTCGCCTGAAGCGCGCCATGAACCACGCAATTCGCATCCACGCCTACGGCGGGCCCGAGACGATGGTCTGGGAAGAGATCGACGTCGGCGAGCCGGGTGAGGGCGAGGTACGGCTCAGGCACACCGCGGTCGGGCTCAATTTCATCGACGTCTATCAGCGCACCGGCCTTTATCCCCTGCCTTCGCTTCCCGGCGGCCTCGGCATGGAGGGGGCAGGCGTGGTCGAGGCCGTTGGCCCCGGCGTGACGGATCTCTCCGCCGGCGACCGGGTGGCCTACGCCGCGCCGTTGCCGGGCGCCTATTGCGAAGCGCGGATCATGCCCGCCGACCGGCTCGTACGGCTTCCCGAAGGGATCGATGACCGCCAGGCGGCGGCGATGATGCTCAAGGGCATGACCGCCGAATACCTGCTGCGCCGCACGTATCGGGTTGCGGCGGACGATACCATCCTGTTCCACGCCGCCGCGGGCGGCGTCGGCCTGATCGCCTGCCAGTGGGCGAAGGCGCTCGGCGCCACCGTGATCGGCACCGTGAGCTCGCCCGAAAAGGCCGCGATCGCCACCGCTCACGGCTGCGATTACCCGATCGTGACCCGAACCGAGGATTTCGTCGCCCGGGTGCGCGAGATCACTGGCGGGCGCGGCGTCGCCGTGGTCTACGATTCGATCGGCAGGGACAGTTTCGAAGGCTCGCTCGACTGTCTCGCGCCGCGCGGCATGCTGGTCCTGTTCGGCCAGTCGTCGGGACCGGTGCCGCCGTTCGACCTCGGCCAGCTCGCCGCCAAAGGCTCGCTTTACGTGACCCGCCCGTCGCTCTTCAGCTATACGGCGAGCCGCGCCGATCTGGAGGCGAGCGCCGGCGCGTTGTTCGAACGCGTCGCGTCCGGCGAGATCCGAATCGAGATCAATCAGACCTACGCGCTCGGCGACGCCGCCCAGGCGCATCGCGATCTCGAAGCGCGCAAGACCACGGGTTCGACGGTGCTCCTGCCCTGAGTCGCCCGGATCGCCGCGGTCTTGCGCTCGCCGGCCGTCCGATGCATATACATATTATGGAAAGCGCACTCGGCAGCGCGCTGGCCGCGCGACGCGAGGCGGTTCTCGCAAGTTGCGCCTGCACCAATTTGCGCAAGGCGACGCGCGTCGTCACCCAGCGTTTCGACCGGGCGCTCAAGCCCAGCGGCGTCAGCGCCAACCAACTGGCGCTTCTTCTCGCCTGCGCCGCGCCCGACGAGACGACGATCGCGGCGGTCGCCGATGCGCTCGCCGCCGACCGCACCACGCTCACGCGCACGCTGCGCCCGCTCGCCCGCCGCGGCCTGATCGACATCGGACGCGGTCCCGACCGGCGCGAGCGCCGCATCCGCATCACGGCGCGGGGACGCGACACCCTGGCCGAAGCCCTGCCGCTGTGGGCCGCGGCCGAACGCGAGTTCGCCACCGCGCTGGGCTGGGAAACAATCGAGGGCCTGCTCGGCACGCTGGCCCGCATCGTGGCCACGAGAGACGACCGCTAGTCGCCGCAGTCGTCGTGCTGCATATGCAAGCTGTCTGTCGGGAACCGCGCCGGCACTGCTGCCGGCCGTCGAGACGTACCGTCGCGCGTTCGCTCAGGTGTTCATCGAGTCGAAGAACTCGGCGTTGTTCTTGGTGCTCTTGAGCTTGTCGAGCAGGAACTCCATGGCGTCGATCGTGCCCATCGGCATGAGAATGCGTCTCAGCACCCACATCTTCGACAGCGCACCCTTGTCGACCAGCAGTTCTTCCTTGCGGGTGCCCGATTTTCCGATGTCGATCGCCGGGAACGTCCGCTTGTCGGCGAGCTTGCGGTCCATGACGATCTCGGAATTGCCGGTCCCCTTGAACTCCTCGAAGATCACTTCGTCCATGCGCGAGCCGGTTTCGATCAGCGCCGTCGCGAGGATGGTGAGCGAGCCCCCGTTCTCGATATTGCGGGCGGCGCCGAAGAACCGCTTGGGACGTTGCAGCGCGTTGGCGTCGACGCCGCCAGTGAGCACCTTGCCCGACGACGGCACGACGGTGTTGTAGGCGCGCGCGAGCCGGGTGATCGAATCGAGCAGGATCATCACGTCGCGCTTGTGTTCGACGAGGCGCTTGGCCTTGGCAATCACCATCTCGGCGACCTGCACGTGGCGCGACGCCGGTTCGTCGAAGGTCGAGCTCACCACTTCGCCCTTGACCGAGCGCTGCATGTCGGTCACTTCCTCGGGCCGTTCGTCGATCAGCAGAACGATGAGATAGATCTCCGGGTGGTTGTGCGCCACCGCATGGGCGATGTTCTGCATCAACACCGTCTTGCCGGCGCGCGGCGGCGAGACGAGCAGCGCCCGCTGGCCCTTGCCGATCGGCGAGACGAGTTCGATCACCCGCGTGCTCAGGTCTTTCGTGGGCGGATTCTCGATCTCGAGGTTGATGTGCTCCTCGGGGTAGAGCGGCGTGAGGTTGTCGAAATTGACGCGATGGCGCACCGCGTCGGGCGCGTCGAAGTTGATCGTGTTGATCTTGAGCAGGGCGAAGTAGCGTTCGCCGTTTTTCGGCGCCCGGATCTGTCCTTCCACCGTATCTCCCGTCCGCAGCGAGAAACGCCGGATCTGGCTCGGCGAAACGTAAATGTCGTCGGGTCCCGGAAGATAGTTGGATTCGGGGGCGCGCAGAAAACCGAACCCGTCCTGCAGAATCTCGAGTACGCCGTCGCCGTAGATCGGCGTGTTGTTGTCGGCGAGCTGCTTGAGGATTGCGAACATCAGGTCCTGCTTGCGCAGGACGCTCGCGTTCTCGACCCCGAGATCTTGGGCATAGGCAAGGAGGTCTTCCGGCGTCTTGAGCTTGAGCTCTTGGAGATTCATGCCGCTATCGATTGAAGGTAAGGAGGAAGATGGGATCGCGCAGCGCCGCCCTGGAGCACGCTAACACAGTATGAAACCGCTACGGTTAATGGCCCGTAAAGGCTGATGATGCTGTAAGCCGACGCGCGGACACTCGCGTCACGCTTCGGGAAAGGCGCGGGAAGACTAGCGGGAACTCTCCGTGCAAGTCAAACGGAGATTCGACGGAACGTCAGAATGGCTTGACCACGACGAGAACGACGATGGCGATCATCAGCAGCGTCGGCACCTCGTTGGCGATGCGATAGAAGCGTTGACCGTGCGCGTTGCGCCCCGCGGCAAAGTCCCTGCGCCATCCAGCCATCATGCCGTGCAGGGTGGCGAGCGCGAGCACCAGCACGAGCTTCATGTGAATCCAGCCCTCCGACCAGTCGACGACTCCCGGCGTCAGCAGCAGCCAGCCTCCGAAAACGAAGCTCGCAACCAAGGCGGGCGTCATGATCGCCCGCAGCAGCCGGCGTTCCATCGCTTCGAGCATACGCGCCCGGGCCGAACCCGGTTCGGCCTCGCAGTGGTAGACGAAAAGCCGCGGAAGATAGAGCAGCCCCGCCATCCAAGCGATCACGGCGATGATGTGGAGCGCCTTGATCCACGGGTAAAGATCGGCCGACACCGCTCAACCTCCTGCGTCCGCCAGCGGGCAGCGCGAGAAACCCGCCGGGCAAAGCCGGCGCCTGGCCTGCGAACAGAGGCCGGGCGGGCCCGAAAGCGCGTGGCGGACGAGCCCGTCGAGCGCGGTGATGAATTCCTTCCCGGTCCCGAGCGCCGGCACCCGGTGATAGGCCGGAACGCCGCACTCGCCGGCGAGCTTGCGGTATTCGATATCGAGCTCGACCAGCGTCTCGGAATGCTCCGAGACGAAGGCGATCGGCGCCAGCACCACGGGCACCTCTTCGGCGCCGGCGCGCAAGAGTTCGTCTTCGGTCGAAGGCCCGACCCATTCGAGCGGACCGACGCGGCTCTGATAGCACACCCGCCAGTCGAGCGCGGGCCACCGGGGGGCAAGCGCAGCGGCGACCGCCGCCGCGCTCCGTTCGATCTGCCAGACGTAGGGGTCGCCCCGTTCGACGATTTTCCTGGGAAGACCATGCGCCGACAACAGCAGGCGCGGCGCGCCGTCCCGCGCCGCCGCCGTGAGCGCCGGCTCGATCAGTCGCGCATGCGCTTCAACGAACCCGGGAGCGTCGGGATAACAACATACCGCCCGCGTCGGCAGATCGAGGCCCGCCCGGGCCGCCGCGTGCCGCCAGGCGGTGAAAGACGACGCCGTCGTGGTCGTCGAGAACTGCGGGTAAAGCGGCAACAGTACGACCTCGTCGGCGCCGAACGCGGCCAGTTCAAGAGCCGTCTCTTCGCTCATCGGATGCCAATAGCGCATGGCGACAAACACCCGGACCGCGCCGAGATCGGCGAGCGCATCCGCGAGCGCGGCCGCCTGCTCGCGCGTGACGTCGAGAAGCGGCGATTTGCCGCCGATCTGCGCGTAAATTTCGCGCGCCACCGGCGCCCGGCGGTGCGAAACCAGCGTCGCCAGAGCCCAGCGAACCGGTTGCGGGGCGCCGATAATCGCCGCGTCGTTAAACAGGTTGAAAAGAAAAGGCTGCACCGCTTCCGGCGAATCGGGACCGCCCAGGTTGAAGAGCACGACCGCGATGCGTTTTCCCGCCGGCATGCCCGTCCTCACGGACGCCAATTGCGCACCGTCTCCACGAGCAGCGCGACGTTATCGAGCGGCGTCCTGGGCAAAACCCCGTGCCCGAGGTTGAAGACGAAAGGCCCGGACGCCAGGGCCTCAAGAATGCGTTCAATCTCGGCACGCATCGCCACGCCCCCCGCTAGCAGACAGGCCGGATCGAGATTGCCCTGCACCGTGACTTTCGGCTGCACTACGTTCGCCGCCCAGGCGACAGGGACTGCGGTATCGAGCCCGACCGCGTCGACCCCCGTCTCCTCGGCATAGCTCTCAAGCATCAGCCCGGCACCGCGGGCAAAACCGATGACGGGAACCTCCGGACAGACCGCCCGGAAACGCGCCACGGCTGTCCTCGTCGGCTCTATCACCCAGCGCCGGAAGCCGCTTTCCGACAACACTCCCGCCCAGCTGTCGAAGAGCTGGACGACTTCGGCGCCATGATCGGCTTGTCCCACCAGACTGGCGACAATCGCTTCAACCAGGATGTCGATCAAGCGCTGGAACCCGTCGGGGTCGCCGAACGCCCAGCGCTTGGTCGCCGCGAAGTCGCGGCTTGTTCGCCCCTCGATCATGTAGCTGGCCAGTGTCCAGGGCGCGCCGGCGAAACCGATCAGCGTCACCCCGTCGGGAAGCGTCCCGGCGACCCGTTCGACCGCCCGATAGACCGGCGCTAGCCGTTCGTCGAGCCTGGCCACGCTCAGGCCGTCGATATCGCGGGCGTTGCGCAGGGGTGTCAGTCGCGGCCCTTCGCCCTCTTCGAAGGTCAATTCGACGCCCAGCGCGTCAGGCACCACCATGATATCGGAGAACAGGATCGCCGCGTCTAGGCCAAAGCGCTTCACCGGTTGCAGCGTCGCCTCGGCAGCCAGTTCAGGCGTGTAGCAAAGATCGAGGAAACTCCCGGCCTGTTTACGCAACCGCCGGTACTCGGGCAGATAGCGCCCGGCCTGACGCATGAGCCACAGCGGCGGCGGCATCCGCGTGCCGCCGCGCAGTACGTCCAGAAGCGGTTTGTGGAAGCATGTATCAGGCGACAAGGAAACTCACGATCCGGGTTCCGGAACTCTCGTTTCAATACAATTTTTTCTTTATTATTAAAAGGTGGTTGAAGATGTTGGAGACCGGAAATATGGGGATTGAGAAGCATCCCGAAGGTTTTCCGGCATTGCCCGTGACAAACCAGGCGGCGCGGCGAACGGTGTATAACGCGGGTATGTTTCCTGTCATACAGCGGTCCTACAGGGTTTGACGGGGTTGCTAAATTCGGGGAAAAGGCCGACAAAGCGACGGGGTAGCGGTGATTTTCCCGCGTTTCAGACGGCATCGATCCGGGTTCTCCCCAAGGGGGTTCATTCGGTACGTAATCGGCGCTTGCGGGGGCGGAATTCAGATTTGTCCCACAGAGCGGCAGTTATCCTCGCAATTCATGATGTTTCCCGGGCGCGGCTGATATGAAACGCTTTCACCTCCATCTCGTTTCCGACGCGACCGGCGAGACCATAAACAGTGTGGCGCGCGCCGCAGTCGCCCAGTTCGCGGACATCGAGGCGGTCGAGCATTTCTGGTCCTTGGTGCGTAGCAAGCGCCAGATCGACAACGTGCTCGCAGGTATCGAAGCCAACCCGGGCGTGGTGCTGTTCACGCTCGTCGATCAGGAATTGCGCCAGCGTCTCGAAGCGGGTTGTCGGCGGCTCAACGTGCCGTCGGTGCCGCTGCTCGAACCTGTCATCAGCGTACTGAGCACTCACCTCGGCACGGAATCGCGCGGTCAGCCGGGGCGGCAATACACGCTCGACGCCGAATATTTCACGCGCATCGACGCCATGCAGTTCGTACTCACCCACGACGATGGCCAGTCGGTCCACGATCTCGACAAGGCCGATGTGCTGCTGCTTGGAGTCTCGCGCACATCGAAGACCCCGACCTGCTTTTACCTCGCGAACCGCGGGATAAAGGCGGCCAACGTGCCGCTCGTTCCAGGCGCCGAGCTTCCGCCCGAACTGGAGAAACTGACGACGCCGCTGGTGCTCGGTCTGACCGTTACGCCCGAACGTCTCGTCGAGATCCGGCGCAATCGCTTGCACATGCTCAATCAGGGGGAAGAGACGGATTACGTCGACCTCGAACGCGTCACCGAGGAGGTGCTCGCTGCCCGTCGTATCTACGCACGCCATGGCTGGCCCGTGATCGACGTTACCCGGCGTTCCATCGAGGAGATCGCCGCGGCGGTTCTTCAGCACATGGCCAAGCGCGTTGGCGGCGAAGTCGTGCTCTCGACGCGGATCCCTCCCAACGGTGCCTGACCGGCGAAGAAAGCGAAGCTGGACATCGATGCGCAGCGAGGGCGAATTCATGACGGACGGCGGCCCGACGGTGATTCTCGCTTCAAAAAGCCCCGTTCGCGCGTCGCTGCTGCACGGCGCCGGCGTAGCCTTTGCCGTCGAGGCTGCGGCGATCGACGAGCATGGCGTAAGGGATTCCTTGCGCGCTGCAGGCGCCGACACGGCGCAGACGGCCGAAGCGCTGGCCGAGCTCAAGGCGATGCGGGTTTCGCACCGTCATCCGGGCGTCTTGGTGATCGGGGCCGACCAGATACTCGATTGTGACGGCGCGTGGTTCGACAAACCGGGCGATGCCGCCACCGCCCGCCGCGACCTGCAGGCGCTGCGAGCAAAAATGCATATGCAGATAAGTGCCGTTTGCGTCGCTCTCGACGGCACGACGCTGTGGCGTCACAACGAGCGCGCCCGCCTCGTCATGCGCGATTTCTCCGATGGGTTTCTCGAAACTTACCTCGCGGCCGCGGGCGACGAAATTCTCGAATGCGCCGGTGGCTACCGGGTCGAAGGTCTCGGTGTCCAGCTCTTCGCGCGTATCGAGGGTGATTATTTTACCATTCTCGGGCTGCCGTTGGTGCCGCTGCTCGACTTCCTGCGCGAGCGGGGCGCGATCGCGACATGATCCTCAGTGGAACTGCCCGGATTGCCGGAATCATGGGCGCGCCGGTGCGCCATTCGCGTTCGCCGCGTCTGCACGGCTACTGGCTTGAGCGTTACGGCATCGACGGCGCTTATCTGCCGCTCGCGGTCGCGCCCGAGGACCTCGCGGCCGCTCTGCACGCGCTGCCGAAACTCGGGTTTTCGGGCGTCAACCTTACCGTGCCGCACAAGGAGGCGGCGCTTCGCTATATGAGCGAGCTGACCGCAACCGCGCAGCGCATCGGCGCGGTCAACACCGTCGTTGTCGGGGCCGACGGCCGGCTCGCAGGCGACAACACCGACGCCTTTGGGTTTATCGAGAACCTGCGTGAGACTGCACCTAGATGGCGCGCCGATGCGGGCCCGGCGGTCGTGCTCGGCGCGGGAGGGGCGGCGCGGGCCGTCGCGGTCGCGCTCGCCGACGCCGGCGTCGGTGAACTGCGGGTCGTCAACCGCACGATGGCGCGCGCCGAGACGCTGGCAACGGACCTCGGCGGTCCGCTGACCGCACAGCCGTGGGAAGCGCGCAACACCGCGCTCGACGGCGCCCGTTTGCTGGTCAACGCCACCAGTCTGGGGATGGCCGGTCAGCCGGTGCTCGATATCGATCTCGCTGGTCTCGCCGGCGACGCGGTGGTCGCCGATATCGTTTATGTTCCGCTCACCACCGCGCTGCTCGCCGCCGCGACGGAACGCGGGCTCGCAACGGTCGATGGACTCGGCATGCTGCTGCACCAAGCGCGGCCGGGCTTCGCCGCGTGGTTCGGCGTCGAGCCCGCAGTGACGGCGGAGCTGCGCGCCTTCATGCGCGCCGATCTCGGAGCCTGACGCCGCCATGGTCGTGCTCGGGCTCACCGGCTCCATCGGCATGGGCAAGAGCGTCGCCGCGGAGATGTTCGCGCGCGAAGGCGCTGCCGTCTTCGACGCCGACGCCGCGGTGCATCTGCTAATCGGCCCCGGCGGCGCGGCGGTGGCGGATGTCGAGGCGGCGTTTCCGGGCAGCGCGCGGTTGTCGCCGATGGGTCGCGAGATCGACCGTGCGACGCTCGCCGAACGGGTTCTCAGTGACGCCGGGGCGACCGCCCGCCTCGAAACGGTGCTTCACCCTCGGGTGCGCGAAGCCGAAAGGCGTTTCCTGAGCGCCGCCCGACGGCGTCGCCAGCGGCTCGCCGTGCTCGATATCCCGCTCCTGTTCGAGACCGGAGGCGAGCGGCGCTGCGACGCGGTCGCCGTGGTGTTTGCGCCCGCCTTTCTCCAGGCCCGGCGGGTGCTCGCGCGGCCCGGCATGACGCCCGAACGGCTCGCCGCGGTGCGCGCACGGCAGATGGCCGATTGCGAGAAGCTGCGACGCGCCGATTTCGTCATCTCCACGGGGCTCGGTCGCGCGGCGACCTTGCGTCGCGTCCGTCGGATCGTCAGTATGCTCATCGAGTATCCCGACTGCGGACCGCCCGGCTGGACCCACCCGCCGACCCCGGCGGCGGCGTAGCCAAGGATGAAGGAGAGCGCGCGGTGCGTGAGATCGTCGTCGATACCGAGACCACGGGGCTCGACCCCCAAGCCGGCGACCGGGTCGTCGAGATCGGCTGCGTCGAACTCGCCAATCACCTGCCGACGGGACGCGAATTCCAGGTCTATCTCAACCCCGAACGCGACATACCGCCCGCGGCTCAGGCCATACACGGCCTCTCGCTGGAGTTTCTGATTTCGAAACCCCGTTTCGCCGAGATTGCCGATTCCTTTCTCGAATTCGTCGGCGACGCCCCGCTGATCATGCACAACGCCGAATTCGATCGCGGCTTTCTCAACGCCGAGCTGGAACGTATCGGCCGCGCCCCGTTGCCGGCGTCGCAGGTCGTCGATACGGTGCAGATCGCGCGCCGCAAACACCCGGGCGCACCGGCGAATCTCGACGCCCTTTGCCGGCGCTTCGACATCGATACCGCCAGGCGCACCCGGCATGGCGCGCTGCTCGACGCCCAGCTCCTCGCCGAAGTCTATCTGCACCTGCGCGGCGGCCGCCAGCCGGGTCTCGCGCTTGCCAGCAGCGGCGCGAGCGCGACCGCCGCCGCCGGGAAACCGCGCGCCCGCAACCGCGCGCCGCGTCCGCACACACCGAGCGACGACGAGCGCGCCGCGCACGCCGCTTTCGTCGAAGGTCTTTCCGATCCGATCTGGCGGCGCTGACGATTCAGCCGCCGTTGCCGGCTGCGGCGCCCTCGTTGCGCCGGTGGTAAAGCCCGAGAAAATCGACGGGCGCCAGCATGAGAGGCGTAAATCCGCCGTCGCGCACCGCATCGGCGACGATCCGTCGGGCGAAGGGAAACAGCATGCGCGGACATTCGACCATGACGGCGATGTCGCGCAAACGCTCGTCTATGCCGGCCAGGTTGAAGACGCCGCCGTAGGCGAGTTCGACGATGAACGCGACCTCGCCATCCTGGGTGGCCTTGACGTCGAACTCGATCACGACCTCGTAATTGTCGCTGCCGAGCGCGCGGGTCTTGAGCTGGATGGCGACCTCGCCGTGGGGCTGGGCATTCTCCTGGATCAGACTCTCCGGCGCGCGCGGATTCTCGAACGAGAGATCCTTGGTGTACTGGGTGACGATCGAGATCGACCGCGGCGCGACCTCGCCCGGTTCCGCGCCCGGCTCCGCGTCCATCCGGGTGTCTTCCCGGGACTCCGTTTCGCTGGCCATGGCTCGATCTCCTGATTGCGGGCTGCGGCAGTGGCTAACATGGACCGCAGTGGGGCACAAGCCCCGCGCCGCCCGGTTGGATACCGCAGACGCGCCCGACGCCCGGTGGCTTCGGGACGCTAAGTCGGGTCGAAAGGCAGGAGTTCGCCATTGTGCGCCGTGCGTCCGGTGAGCGCGAGGATGAAGCCCCAGTGGCTGATCACGAGCACGTCGCGCCAATCGCGCCAGGTTCCGGCGAGCCGGCGGAAACGCACGCAACGCGCCGCAACATCGTCGTCGGTTTCGATGGCGCTGGTCCACCACTGCTCCTCGAGGTGGTCGAAGTCCAGCCGCGGCCAGGACGCCGTGAGAACGCTGCGCGGCGTACCGGTGTCGCAGGTGAAAACGCGACGTTCGCGCACCAGCGGCTCGACCGTGACCGCGAGATCGAGTGTCGTGGCAACGATCTCGGCGGTCTCGAGCGCCCTTCGGTACGGGCTCGTCACCACCCGCCGGACCGGGTGAGCGGCGAGCGTCCGGGCCGCCGCCCGCGCCTGCCGGCGCCCGGTCTCGGTCAGCCGCGGATCGGTAATGCCGGGGTCGGCGCCGGTCGCGTTGTAGACCACGTTGAACTCCGATTCGGCGTGGCGCATCAGAATCATGGCCCGTCGCCCCGCGGACGTCCGAGCCGCGGATCGGGGGGGCCGTCGCCCTCTTCGCCTTCTTCCACGACCACCGTGAACTCGCCGTCGATCACGCCGTCGCGTCGCGGGTGTCGCGCGGTCTCCACGGTCACCCGTCCGTGCGCCGCAAGGCGCCGCAGCGCCCAGCGTTGCAGAGGATGGCGGAGACCGGGAATCAGCAGAAGCGCGCCGAAGGCGTCGGTGACGAAGCCGGGCGTGAGCAGCAGGGCGCCTGCGATCAGAAGGCAAACGCCGTCGAGCACCTGCTGCACCGGCATGTTGCCGTTCTCGATCGTCTCGCGGGCGCTCGCCAGGGTCGCGAGGCCCTGCTGGCGCAGCAGCGCGGTGCCGATCAGCGCGGTCAGCACGATGAGCCCGAGGGTCGACCACAGCCCGATGCGACCGCCGACTTCGACGAAGACGCCGATCTCGACAATGGGGACGCCGATCAGCGCGAGAAAAATTGCCAAACCCATGCTTGCGCTCTTTTTGGTCCGAGCATATCTAGAGTTTACAGACGCATCGCGCCCTGCCGATACGGAGACTCGACCCGCGGGCGCACAGCCTCTACTCTGTTGGCGGTCTCGAGGGGTGTTTACCCGCGAGGACCGCATCGCGAACGGGACTGCGGCGACTGCGCCGGGACAGGTTGATGAACGACGGCTTCCCTTTCGATATCATACTTCTGGCCATGCTCGCAGCCTTCATCTTGCTACGGCTGAGGAGCGTGCTCGGCCGTCGCACCGGCCACGAACGACGGCCGCCCAATCCGCTCGCCCGCCGGCAGTCCGACGAAACCGCCGACAAGGTGATCCGCTTGCCGGACGCCGACGCGGCGGCGCGGGCCAACGGCGAGGATTTCGCCGATGTCGGCGACTCGGCGCTCGCGGCCGGCCTCACCCAGATCAAGCTCGCCGACCAGAACTTCACGCGCAAGGCTTTCCTCGAGGGCGCCCGCGCGGCGTTTGAGGACATCATCGGCGCGTATGCCGCAGGCGACACCAAGGCGCTCAGGCCGCTGCTCGCCGATGACGTCTACGATCCCTTCGCGCGGGCCATCGGCGAGCGCGAGAAGGCCGGCCACAGCCTCGAAACCGTCGTCGTCTCGATGGACGAAAGCGAGATCATCGAGGCCGGCATGAACGGACGGACGGCCTTCGTGACCGTGCGCTTCGTCACCAACCAGGTCAACGTTACCCGCGATTCGGAGGGCAACGTCGTCGACGGCGATCCCGGCGAGTCGCTCGAGGTGACCGACGTCTGGACCTTCGAGCGCAACACCCGCTCGCGCAATCCCAACTGGAAACTGGTCGCGACCCGCAGTCCGAGCTGATGCTGTTCCTGAGGCGCGCTGCCGTCGTTGGCTTCGTCCTCGTTGTCGCCGCCTGTGGCCGACCGCCGCCGGGACCGCCGAGGCTCGACCTCGCGCCGGCGAATTTCGCCGCCCTGCCGGGATGGCCGGACGACCGCCACGACGAGGCGATCGCCGCCTTCCTGCGTTCCTGCGAGCGCTTCGCCCCCTTGCCCGACGACCGGCTGGTGGGCTTCGACGGCTTCGCCGGCGTCATCGCCGACTGGCGCGAACCCTGCGCCGCGGCGGCGCGGATCGCACCCGGCGACGGCGCCGCCGCCCGCGCCTTCTTCGAGGACCGCTTCCTGCCCTTCGCCGCGAGCGACCGGGGCGAGCGCGAGGGCCTGTTCACCGGCTATTACGAGCCGCTGCTCGCTGGCGCGCGCCGGCGCGACGCGCGCTACACCGTGCCGCTTTATGCCCGACCCGACGATCTGGTGGCGGTCGATCTCGGCCTGTTCAGCACCGACCTCAAGGGCCGGCGCATCGCCGGGCGGGTCGTGGACGGGGTGCTCAAGCCCTATCCCAGCCGCGCCGAGATCGACGCCGGCCTGTTGGCCGGCCGGGTTCCCGTGATCGCCTGGGTCGACGACCCGGTCGACGCCTTCTTTCTGCAGGTCCAGGGTTCGGGCCGCGTCCGCCTGCCCGACGGGAAACTGATGCGCCTCGGCTATGCCGCGAGCAACGGCCGCGCCTACGTCAGCATCGGCCGCTACCTCGTCGAGCGCGGGGCGCTCACGCGCGACGCGGTTTCGCTGCCCGCGATCCGCGCCTGGCTCGCCGCCCATCCCGACGACGCCGCGGCGGTGCTCGGGGTCAACCCGTCGTACGTCTTCTTTCGCGAACTCGACGGCGACGGTCCACTCGGCAGCCAGGGCGCGGTGCTGACGCCCGGCCGCAGCCTCGCCGTCGACCGCCGCTTCATCCCGCTCGGCGTGCCGGTCTGGCTCGACATCGCGACCCCCGCGGCCGACCCTGCGGCGCCCGACCGGCGGCTGCGGCGGTTGGTCGTCGCCCAGGACACCGGCGGCGCGATCACCGGACCGCTGCGCGGCGACTTCTTCTGGGGCTTCGGTCCCGAAGCGGGGGCCATTGCCGGACGCATGAAGCACCCGGGCCGGCTTTACCTGCTGTTGCCGCGCGCCGTTGCCCGGCGCATCGTCGCCGCCGGCGGTTAGCCGCCGCTTGCCTCGCCTCGCCGCCTGGCCCATTCTTGCGGGCGTGGCGTGGGAGCGGCGGACGATGAGCGAACAACGGTCGGCAAGCGGGGACGGCACGGCGCCGATGCGCGTCGGCCTGTTCGTCACCTGCCTGGTCGACCTGTTCCGCCCGAGCGTCGGCTTCGCCGCGGTCAAGCTGCTCGAGGACGCCGGCTGCGCGGTCGAGGTCCCGGCGCTGCAGACCTGCTGCGGTCAGCCCGCCTATAACTCGGGAGACCGCGTCACGGCGCGCCGCATCGCCCGTCAGGTGATCGCCGCTTTCGCCGGCTACGACCATGTGGTGGCGCCGTCGGGCTCCTGCGCCGGCATGCTCAAGCGCCACTATCCGGCGCTTTTCGCCGCCGACCCCGCAGGGGCGCGCGAGGCCGAGGCGTTCGCGTCGAAAGTCCACGAGCTCACCGCGTTTCTCTACGACATCCTCGGCGTGCGCGCCGTCGACGCGCACTTCGACGGCGCCGTGACCTATCACGACGCCTGCTCGGGCCTGCGCGAGCTCGGGGTCAAGGCGCAGCCGCGGGCGCTGCTGGCGAGCGTCGCCGGGCTCGAACTCGCCGAGCCTGCGGATGCCGAAGTCTGCTGCGGCTTCGGCGGCACTTTCTGCGTCAAGTACCCGGCGATTTCCGAGCGCATGGTCGCCGACAAGATCGCCGACGTCGCCGCAACCCATGCCGGCACGCTGCTCGCCGGCGATCTCGGTTGCCTGATGAACATCGCCGGCCGGCTCAGGCGCGAAGGCCGCCGGATCGCAGTGCGCCACGTCGCCGAGGTCCTCGCCGGCATGACCGACCGCCCGGCGATCGGCGAGGGACGCGGGGATTAGCCATGCGCCTCACCAGTCCGGCGTTCCGCGACAACGCTGCCCGCGCGCTGGTCGATCCCGACCTACAGAAGGCGCTGCTCAAGATGAAGGCGGGGTTCATCGACAAGCGCCGCCGCGCGGTCGAGCGACTGCCCGAATTCGACGCGCTGCGCGACGCCGCGCGCGACATCAAGGACCACGTGCTCGACAATCTCGATCTCTACCTCGAACGCTTCGAGGCCAGCGTCGTCGCCAACGGCGGCACGGTTCACTGGTGCGCCGACGCCGCAAGCGCGCGCCAGACGGTGGCGGCGCTCTGCCGCTCGGTCGGCGCCAGGACCGTGACCAAGAGCAAGTCGATGATCACCGAGGAGATCGGCCTCAACGACCATCTCGCGGCCGAGGGCATCGAACCGATCGAGACCGATCTCGGCGAATACATCATCCAGCTCGCCGCCGAGCCGCCGAGTCACATCATCGCGCCGGCGGTGCACAAGACCAAGGACCAGGTTTCCGACCTGTTCGCCGCCCATCATGTCCAATACGGCCTCGGCGAGCGCCACGAGGAACCGCGGGCGCTGATCGACGAGGCGCGCAAGGTGCTGCGCCAAAAATACCTCGACGCCGACGTCGGCATCACCGGGGCCAATTTCCTCGTTGCCGAGACCGGCTCGACGGTCACCGTCACCAACGAAGGCAACGCCGATCTCACCCAGATCCTGCCGCAGATGCACATCGTGGTCGCGAGCCTCGAGAAGGTGGTGCCGACGCTCGAGGACGCGACCACGATCCTGCGGGTGCTGGCGCGCTCGGCGACCGGCCAGGAGTTCTCGTCCTACACCACCTTCGCGACCGGCCCGCGCCGCCCGGGCGACGTCGACGGGCCCGGCGCGTTCCACGTCGTCCTGCTCGACAACGGCCGCTCCGCACTGCTGGGAAGCGAATTCCGCGACATCCTGCGCTGCATCCGCTGCGGCGCCTGCCTCAACCACTGTCCGGTCTACGGCGCGATCGGCGGCCACGCCTACGGCTGGGTCTACCCCGGACCGATGGGCGCGGTGCTGACCCCGGCGCTGGTCGGCATCGAGCACACCGGGCACCTGCCCAACGCCTCGACCTTCTGCGGCAAGTGCGAGAGCGTCTGCCCGATGCGCATCCCGCTGCCGAAGCTGATGCGCCACTGGCGCGAGCGCGAGTTCGAACGCCGACTCATCGCGCCCCGCTACCGGTTCGGTCTCGCGCTCTGGGCGTTTCTCGCCCAACGTCCGGCGCTTTATCGCCTGGCCGTCCGCTGCGCCGTCGCCGCGCTTCGTCTGCTGGCCCGCGGGCGCGGCCGCCTGCGCCGGTTTCCCGGCGCCGGCGGCTGGACCGCCACGCGTGACCTCCCGGCGCCCGAAGGCCCGAGCTTCCACGACCTCTGGGTGCGGAGGGGCGGGCGATGAGCGACGCCGCGCGGGCGCGGATCCTCGGGGCCATCCGCCGTTCGCTGGGGCGCGAGCCGGACGGGAACGCGGTCGCGGCGCGCCTCGGGGCGCACGAGCCGGGGCCGCTGCCGGCGCGCGGCCGGCGCGACGCCGAAGGCCGGATCGCGCTGTTCGTCGCCATGGCCGAGGAAGTCTCGGCCTCGATCGCCCGCGTCGGCGCCCCGGAAGACGTTCCCGGCGCGATCGCCGCGTATCTCGGCGAACACAATCTGCCGGCCAAGGCCGCGCGCGCGCCCGATCCGGCGCTCGACATCATCCCCTGGGACGCCCGCCCGCTCCTGAGCCTGCGCCGCGGCCCGGCGCAAGCGGACGACGCGGCCGGCATCACCGGGGCGTTCGCGGGCATCGCCGAGACCGGCACGCTGATGCTGGTCTCCGGCGCCGAACATCCTTCGACGCTCAATTTCCTGCCCGACACCCACATCGTGGTCGTGAATTGCGGGCAGGTGGTAGGGACTTACGAGGAAGGCTGGGCGCGGCTCAGGGCGCGGGACGGCAGCATGCCGCGCACGGTCGCCTTCGTCACCGGGCCGTCGCGTACCGCCGACATCGAGCAGACCATCCACCTCGGCGCCCACGGCCCGCGCCGGCTCCATATCGTGCTGGTTGACGGCGATGGCGGACAAACCAACCAAAAGCCGTAAGACCGCCGATCCCAAGGCCGGCGACGATTCGGCGCTGTGGCGCGCGGCGATGCGCGACGTGGCGCCGCTCAAGACCCGCACCGCGCTGACGACACCGGCGCTGCACCTTGCGCCCGAAGCGCCCGCGAAAGAGGAGGCGAAGCGGAAACGCCCGACACCTGCGCGCCCCGCGGTCGCGCCGCCGCCGCTCCGTCCGCCGCTCCCCGAGATCGCCCCCGGCGGCCGGGCGTCGGGGCTCGACAAGCGCACCGCCCAGCGGCTGCGGCGCGGCCAGCTCGCGATCGAGGCGCGGCTCGATCTCCACGGTCTCACCCAGGCGCAGGCGCGGGCGCTGCTCGATTCGTTTCTCGCCAAATCCCAGGACAGGGGCCGGCGCTGCGTCCTCGTCATCACCGGCAAGGGCCGGGTCAGCGAGGAGGGCGGCGTGCTGCGCGCGATGACGCCGCGCTGGCTGAATTTACCGCCGAACCGCGCGCGCATCCTCGCCATCGAGACCGCGCAGCCCAAGGATGGCGGCGCCGGCGCGCTCTATGTGCTGCTGAGAAGGAAGCGGTGAGGGGCGGCGCGCCGGTTCGCCGACGCCTCTAAAGAATGAACTTGGTGAGGTCGCTGTCCTTGGCGAGGTCGGAGACGTGCTCGCGCACGTAAGCCGCGTCGACGGTCAGCACCGTGCCCGCCTTGTCGGGGGCGGTGAAGCTGATTTCTTCCAGCAGCCGCTCCATCACCGTATGCAGGCGTCGGGCGCCGATGTTCTCGATCGTTTCGTTGATCTCGGCGGCGAGCGTCGCGATCTCGTCGATCGCCTCGTCGGTGAAGTCGAGGGTGATCTCCTCGGTGCCGAGCAGCGCGGTGTACTGCTTGATGAGACTGGCCTCAGGTTCGGTGAGGATGCGCACGAAATCGTCGCGCCCCAGCGCCTTGAGCTCGACGCGGATGGGCAGCCGGCCCTGCAGTTCGGGCAGCAGGTCCGACGGCTTGGCGAAGTGGAAGGCGCCCGAGGCGATGAACAGAATGTAATCGGTCTTCACCGTGCCGTGCTTGGTGGCGAC
>JBHHZM010000011.1:0-40156 GCA_046758065.1 Alphaproteobacteria bacterium
CGACGCCGCGGTGCTGCCCGGCGACACGATCGAGGTCGAGCGCCGCCTGTTCTAGCCCGGATTTCTCACCAAGGTCGCGGCGGCGCGACATCACGGCCGCGCCGCGCGGGGCGTCCGCGTCGTCGAAGCCCTCGACCGTAGGCCCCGCTACGCGCTTCGGGCTTGTCCTCGCGGGCCGCCGCCGCGCGCACGCGACGCCGCTCGTGACCTTGGTGAGAAATCCGGGCTGGCCCGCCGCCAGCGCGGGCAAACCGCCGCAAATATTGGTCAATCGTGCGCCCGGTGGGGATTCCTTAACTCTTTTGCGTCCATTCTAGACGCTCGCGCCGGCGGCCGCCGACCCGTGGTCCGCGCACATTCGGTACGGGACTGCGGTCGGGCCGGCGACGAGTCCCTTCGGGGACGACATTCGGGGATGACGTGGAGGCGAACGCTTCATGACGGTTGGCGCGCAGCCGTTGGGGTCGATCGAAGGGACGTCGCTGTTCGACGACGCCGAGGCGGTCGATCTGCGCAGGCTGCTCAATACCCTGTGGCGACGCAAGATGATCGTCATGGGGACGACGCTGGTCCTGACCAGCATCGCGCTCTTGATCGTCATGCAGCTCACGCCGCTCTACGTCGCCGAGACCGAGATCGTCGTCCAGCCGCCGGACACCAACGTGATCGACATCGAGAAGGTCGCGCAGGGTCTCTCCACCGACTTCTACACCAACGACACCGAGGCGGCGATCCTCGGCTCGCGCGCCATCGCGAGCGAGGTGGTCGACCGGCTCGACCTGGTCAACCATCCCGCCTTCAACCCGGCGCTGAGCCCGCCGCGCAAGGGACTGCTCGATCGACTTCACCTGCGCGAACTGATCCCCGAGGACTTCGACCCCCTTGCGCTGATCCCCGAATCCTGGCGCACCGCGATCCGGGATTTTCGCGCCGACGACGTCGAGGAGACGGAACCGCCCGAACCCCTGACGCCGGAAGAGGAACAACGACTGCTGCGCGAGGACGCCATCGACACCTACCTCGGCGGGCTTTCGGTCACCCCCTCGGAAAGTTCGCGGGTCATCACCGTCTCGTTCACCTCGCCCGACCCCGAGCTCGCGGCGCAGATCGCCAACGCCGCCGCCCAGGCCTACATCGACGACCAGGTGCGCGCCAAGACGGACGAGACCTCGGCGGCCAATGTCTGGCTGCAGGATCGCGCCGTCCAGCTCAAGGAGACCGTCGCCAAGGCCGCCGCCGCGGTCGAGCAGCACCGTCGCAAATCCGGGCTCGTCAGCGTCGGGGGCACCAACCTGCTCGCCAAGCAGATCGCGGAGCTCAACTCGCAGCTCATCATCGCCCGCGCGGCGCGCGCCGAAGCCGAGGCGCGGTTCAATCAGGTCCAGAAGCTCCTGAAGTCGAAGGACGGCATCGACTCGGCGGCCGCGGTGCTGCAGTCGTCTCTGATCCAGCGCCTGCGCGAGCAGGAGGCGGAGGTGGTGCGCAAGATCGCCGAGATGAAGACCCAGTTCCGCGAAGGCCACCCCAAGATGATCCTCGCGCGCAGCGAACTCCAGGATCTGGTCGACAAGATCGGAAACGAGGTCGGCAAGATCGCCACCAATCTCGGCAACGAACTCGAGATCGCGCTGGTGCGCGAGAAAAACCTCGACCGCGAGATCGCCAAGCTGCAACGTCGGCTCGACGACCAGGCCGATGCCGAGATCACGCTGCACGCGCTCGAGACCGACCTCGAGGCCAACCGGAAACTCTACGATACGATTCTCGCCCGGCTCAAGGAAACCGGGGTCCAAAACACCTCGCTGATGCAGGCCGACGCCCGCATCATCTCAGCCGCGACGGTGCCCTACGCGCCGTCATATCCCCGCAAGAGGCTCATCGTCGGCATCGCCTTCGTGGGTTCGACGGTGCTCGGCGTGCTGATCGTGCTGCTGATCGAACATCTCGATTCGGGCTTCCGCAGTCGCGAACAGCTCGAGGCGGCGACGGGCGTTGCGACGCTAAGCATCGTGCCCCGGCTGCGGGGGCGGCGCATGGCGAACACCACGCTTTACGACGACATCCTCGAGCGGCCGCATACGGTGTTCAGCGAATCGCTGCGCACGCTGCGCACCTCGCTTTTGCTATCGAACGTCGACGAACCGCCGCGCACGGTGCTCGTGACCTCGTCCATCCCCAGCGAAGGCAAAAGCTCGACGGCACTGGCGCTCGCCCGCACGGTGGCGAAGTACGGCAAGAAATGCATCATCATCGACGCCGACCTGCGCAGTCCGTCGGTGCACGGCGCCTTGGGCGTGCCCAACAATCTGGGCCTGATCGATTACCTCAGCCGCGACGTGGCGCTCGAGGACATGATCCAGATCGATTTCAAGTCGGGCGCGCATTTCATCGTCGCCGGCCCGGCGATGCCGCATCCCGCCGACCTGCTGGGTTCGGACAAGATGCGCGGTCTGCTCGCGTCGCTGCGCGAAATCTACGATCTCGTCGTGATCGATACGCCGCCGGTGTTGGCGATGTCGGACCCGCTGGTGCTCATGCGCTTTGTCGACAAGACGATCTACCTGGTACGCTGGGAAAAGACCCCGCGCGACACCGCGATCGCCGGTATCCGCCAGGTGCTCGATGCCGGCGCCAACCTCGCCGGCCTGGTGCTCAGCCAGGTCGACCTGCGCAAGCACGCCACCTACCACTACGCCGATTCGGGCTATCTGAACTATCACGGCTACGGGGACGAACCCCAGAGCCAGTCGCAGACCTGAGCGCGCCCGCCGAGGCGATCCCGTGTCCCGCTCATTCCTCCCGGCCGTCGCGCTGATCGCCGGTCTCGGTCTGGTCTCGCTCGCGGCGCCGCGCGCGGTCGGCGGCTTTGCCGAACTGCCGGCCCGACCCGTGGTGGCGGCGCTGCGCACGGGCGAAAAGATCGCCGCGCACCAGCTCGCCATCGCCGTCGAGGCGCAGGCGACGGCGATCGGCTGGGTCGACGACGGCCGCGGCCGGACGGCATTGGGGCTGCTGCGCTACGAGCAGGGGCGCCAAAACGACTTCGCCGGCGCCGACGGCACGGCCCGTCTCAACCAGGCCATCGCCGCGCACCGGCGGGGCCTGCGGCGCGCGCCCGCGCAAGCCTATGCCTGGGTGCGACTCGCCCACGCCGAACTGTTGCGCCACGGCCCGCGACGCGGCCTCGGACCGCTGCTGGAGCTTGCGGTCGCGAGCGCGCCGTTCGACCGCCGCCTCGTCTTTCGCCGGCTGGAGCTCGGCTTTCTGGCCTGGCGTCGGCTCGATCCGCAGGCGAGGGTGCTGGTCGGCCGCGATGCGCGCTTCGCGGCGGGTTTCAGCCCGCGGCGTCTGGCCGCGCTCGCCAAGAGGCGTTACGCCGCGGCGATCGTTCGCGCCGTGCTGGTCGATGCACCGCACCTGCGCCAGGCTTTCGACGATGCGTTGCGGCAGCTCTAGGAGTCGGGCTCGCGGCTGCTCCACGACTGGGCGCAGCCGACGCCGAGCACCAGCGCATAGGTCACCGCGACCGCCGGAATCTGCAGGCTGAAGTCGACCAGCGCATGGGTCGCCACCAGCGCCGTTGCGGCCAGCCCGACACACGGCGCCAGCCGGTCGCGTCGTCGGCTCCAGACCCCCGCCACGCAACGCCGGGCCAGACCGGCGAGCAGCGCCAACATGAGCGCGAAGGCCGGCACGCCCGCCTCGAAAGCGAATTCGAGATAGCTGTTGTGCGCCTTGTCGTAGATCAGGTCGCCCCGGATCGTGGTATCGCGGATCAGCGGAAAGGCCGCCTCGAACGTGCCGTAGCCGGCGCCGAGCCAGGGATTGTCGGTAATGCCGCGCCACACCAGGGCGTAGACCGCCGGCCTCTCCTCGGCCTCGATGAGGGTTTTCCCGAGACGCGCCAGCGTCGTCTCGCCCGAAAGCGCGAGAATTGCGACGGCGAACAGCAAAACGCCGGCGAGCGTCGCGACCGCGGGCCCGGGCCGGGCACCGCGGTGCAGCGAGAAGCCGCCGGCGAGCACCAGCAGGCCGACCAGCGCGCTTACCAGACCGCCCCGCGAATCGGTAAGCAGCAGCGCCGAACCGATGGCGAGCGCCATGACGGCGAGCAGGCCGAGACGACCGGCGAGCCCCCCGATGAGGAACCGCGCGCCGGCGCGCGACAGGAGAGGCGGGGCGTGGCGCAGGAGATCGACCAGCAGGCCGAGCGTCGCCGTCAGCGCGATCCCGGCGTAGGTGGCGAACGAATTGCGGTTGATGAAGGTGCTGGTCAGCGATTCGCGGTAGGCCCAGCGTTCGTACCACAGGATGCTGTCGAGACGGCCGAACTCGACGACCAGGCCGTACACGCTGTAGGCGAGACCGGCGAGCGCGACGCTCCACACCGCCACGCGGGCGCTGTTCGGCTCCCGCCCCAGCTGGAACGCGAGCCAGAAGACGCCGGCATAGGCGAGGAGGCGCATCAGCGCGGTGAGCGTCGCCTGCGGGTCGAGGCTGATCGCGCCGGCGGGCGGAGCCGCGAGCGCGCCGGCCGCCTCGCGCCACAGCGGATGATGCCATGCCTCGGGCGCAAACGGGCTCGCCTGGAAAAGGATCCAGGCGACCAGCGCCGCGAAACCGACCACGTAGAACCGGCTGTGCCGCCAGGCAACGCCGAGCGCCCGAGGGTCGCGCCAAGCCGCCAGCGCCCACAGGACGAGCAGCCCGCCGACCGTCAGGCTCAGGACGCTCCACGACCACGGCCGGTTGCTTGCGAACGGCAGCGGCGCCAGCGCGACGGTCGCGACGAGACCGGCGAAGATGACGCGGCTCAGCCGGTCCCGCGCCACGCTTCGCGCACCCGCCGGCGGTTGAGCGCCAGCCATTGCAGGGGGATCACCGCGTTGGCGACGCGTATGCGTCCCTCCGCCACCGCGGCGAGCGCCTCGTCCAGCCCCATGGCGAGAACGCGGATGTCCTCGCCCTCGTCTTCGAGTCCGTGGATGCCGCCCGCTCCTGCGCTGTCGGCGCGGGCGCAGTAGAGAGCGAGCCGCTCGCTGCTGCCGCCGGGCGAGAGCAGAATCTCGCCGATGCGCCACAGCGCGCTGATTTCGAGGCCGGCTTCCTCGATCGCCTCGCGGCGCACCACCTCCGCCGGCGATTCCCCGGCCTCGACGATCCCGGCGATGGTTTCGATCAGCCAGGCGCCGCCCGGCGCTTCGATCGCCGGTGCGCGGAACTGCTCGACCAGCACCACGCGGTCGCGTCCGGCATCGTAGGGCAGGACGCAGGCGGCGTGGCCGCGCTCGAACACCTCGCGCTCGATCGGTCGGCTCCACCCACCGGCGAACAGGCGGAAGCGCACGCGCAGTCGGTCGAGCCGGAAATAGCCCCGATAACAGGTCGTCCGGTCGAGCACCTCGAAGCCGCACCCGCCAGCCCCGTCATGACGCGCCGTCGTCCGGAGGTCGTCGTCCGCCATCAGCCGAGGACGTCGGCGACCGCCGCCTTGTAGCAATCGAGAACCTCGCGGCCGAAACAGACGAAGATCACTTTCTCGGGCAGCGCGTGGTGTCGCAGGAACCCCACGGTCTCGGCCACCGCGATGCGCGCCGCGCGGGGCACGGGAAAGCGATAGGCGCCGGTGCTGATCGACGGGAAGGCGACCGTGGCCAGTCCGTAGGCCTCGCCGAGCGCCAAGCTGTTGCGGTAGCAGCGCGCGAGCAGCGCATCCTCGTCGTTGCCCCCGCCGCGCCACACCGGACCGACCGTGTGAATGACATGACGCGCCTTGAGATCGTAGCCGCCCGTGATCTTGGCCTCGCCGGTTTTGCAGCCCCCCAGCCCACGGCATTCTTCGCGAAGCCCGGGCCCGGCGGCGCGGTGAATCGCGCCGTCCACCCCGCCGCCGCCGAGAAGCGTGGTGTTGGCCGCGTTGACGATGGCGTCGACGTCCTGTCGGGTGATGTCGCCCTCGACAACCGAGATGCGGTTCAACATCGCGACCCGTCGCTATCCGGGAATTTCTCGCCGTCCATTGTCGGCCATCGCTCGCGCCTGTCAATCATCGCTTCGCGCGGAAGTGACTTCCCCTCGCCGCGGGTCTCGGGCATTGTCGGGCTCATTGAGACGCCCCAAAGCGCGCGAGCGAGCAGTAAACACCGCCCACGGCGTCCGAGGCCTGAGAAAGGAGGTGACGACCGCGATGCGCGATTTCCAGTTCCCGGGCCGTTCGCCGGTTCACGCACTCAACGCCATGGTAGCGACCTCGCAGCCGGCAGCGACATTGGCCGCGCTCGACGTCCTGCGCGCCGGCGGCAACGCCGTCGACGCGGCGGTCGCGGCGAGCGCCGTGCTCTGCGTCGTCGAACCGATGTCGACCGGCGTCGGCGGCGACTGTTTCGTGCTCTACGCGCCGGGCGGCGGCGGCGAAATCATCGCCTACAACGGCTCGGGCCGCGCGCCGGCGGCGGCCCACGCCGAGTGGTTCCTCGACAACGGCATCGACACGATCACCGAGGACAGCGTGCATGCGGTCACCGTGCCGGGCGCGATCGACGCCTGGGACCGGCTGATCGCCGATCACGGCAGCAAGGGACTCGACGAGCTTCTGCGTCCCGCCATCGGGTACGCCGAGAACGGCTATGCGGTGCAGCCGCGGGTGGCGTACGACTGGCGCAACAACGTCGCCAAGATCGAAGGCGACGAGACGGCACGGCGCATCTTCCTGCCCGGGGGTGCGCCGCCGGGCGTTGGCGACGTGCATCGTCAGCCCGAACTCGCCGAAACGCTGCGCACCATCGCGGCGGAGGGCCGCGACGGCTTCTACCGGGGCCGCGTCGCCGAGGACATCGTCGGCTTTCTGCGCGCCCGGGGCGGTCTGCACACGCTCGACGATTTCGCCGCCGCCGGGGGCGAATACGTAACGCCGATAAGCACCAACTACCGCGGCCTCGATATTTTCGAATGCCCGCCCAACGGCCAGGGCATCGTCGCGCTCATCATGCTCAACCTGCTCGCCGGCTACGATCTTGGCGCGCTCGATCCGGTCGGCGTCGAACGCCTGCACCTCGAAGTCGAGGCCGGCCGTCTCGCCTTCGCCGACCGCGACGTATTCGTCGCCGACCCGGCGCTCGCCGAGGTGCCGGTCGAGCGCCTGCTCGGCGCCGAACACGCCGCCGAACTGCGCGCCCATATCCGGCGCGACCGCGCCATGACGGCGATGCCCGCGGCCACGGGGATGGCGCACCGCGATACGATCTATCTCTGCGTCGTCGATGCCGACCGCAACGTGGTGAGCTTCATCAATTCGCTGTTCCACGGCTTCGGCAGCGGCAAGGCGAGCCCGCGGACGGGGGTGATGATGCAGAGCCGCGGCGCCGGCTTCGTCGTCGAGCCCGGCCATCCCAACTGCATCGCGCCGGGCAAACGGCCGATGCATACCATTATCCCCGGCATGGCGCTCGAGAGCGGTCGGGTGGTGATGCCCTTCGGCGTCATGGGCGGGAATTATCAGCCCTTCGGTCACGTCCACTTCATCACCAATCTGGTCGATTACGGCATGGACGTGCAGGAAGCGCTCGACTGTCCGCGGGTGTTCCGTTACGACGGCGCGCTCGAGGCGGAACGCGGCGTGAGCGACGCGGTCTGCCGCGGGCTCGCCGCGCTCGGCCACCCGGTCGAGGCATGCGACAATCCCCTCGGCGGCGGCCAGGCGATCCGCATCGATTGGCAACGCGGCGTGCTGATCGGTGGCTCCGAGCCGCGCAAGGATGGCCTGGCGCTCGGCTACTGAGTGCGACGCCCAGGGGGTTGTGAGGGGGTTGCGCGGCGCAAACCGCCACCGTCAGCGCCAGCCACAATGCCCGGGTCAACCGTCCTGCCGCCGGACCGGATTGCGAAAAGGGTTGTGATTTCTTTTTCTCCCCTTAGCTTTCCGGCATGAACGGAACGGACAGCGGGCCTTTCGCGGTCTTCGGACGGGATCCGGGATGGGGACGGGGCGCGGCGGGCGGCCGTGGGTAGCGTCGAAGTCTTCGTCAAGGGGCTCGTGGTGGGCTTCGTCGTCGCCGCCCCGGTGGGGCCGATCGGCGTCCTCTGCGTGCGCCGCACCCTCGCGGAAGGTCGCGTCGCCGGGCTTCTTTCGGGTCTCGGCGCGGCGCTCGCCGACGCCTTCTACGGCTGCGTCGCCGCCTTCGGCGTCACCGCCATCGCCGACTTCCTGATCGGCCACCTCGACGGGCTCCGGCTGGTCGGCGGCGTCATCCTCTGCGTTCTGGGAGCGAAGACCTATCTGTCCGAACCGGCGCGCGCGGCGGTGTCCGACGAGATCCATTCGCTGCTCGGTGCCTTCGGCTCGACCTTCCTTCTCACGCTCACCAACCCGCTCACCATCCTCTCGTTCGCCGCTATTTTCGCCGGGCTCGGCATCGGGGTGACCGGATCGAGCTACGTCGCCGCCGCGCTCCTCGTCGTCGGCGTCTTCATCGGCTCGGCGGTATGGTGGCTGGGCTTGAGCGGCGGCGTCGGCTACTTCCGGCAGATGATCAGCGCCGGGGCGATGCGCCGCATCAACCGCATTTCGGGAGCGCTGATCGGCGCCTTCGGCATCGTCGCCCTCTATTTCGGGGTCATCGGAACCGGCTAGACGACGAGATCGACGGGACCGGCGAAACCGAGATAGGTGGTGTTGCGTTCGGCGGCGACGCGGTAGGCGAAGCGGCCCGGTTCGAACTCGCGCGCATCACCGTCGGTCGGAGGGCCGAGCGCCTGGGCGATATACTGGGCGAGGAACGGCGTCGAGGGCAGGCCGGCGCCGGCCGGCGCATGCGCAAGCAAACCACGCGCCGCCACCCGTCCGCGCGCTCCCGCCAGTCGCGCCGCCCGCGTCTCGTCGTCGCGCACCGGGGTGAAGGGCGCGCTCCGCCGGTTGGCCGGACGCGTGCCAATCGCCGCGACGCGCCGGACGGGCTCGACGGCGACGGCGTTTGTTCGTTGCTCGGCGAGGCCTGCGACCGCCGGATGTACGAAGGCGGCCGCGGCAGCCGGCGGTGATGTTGCAAGTCCCAACACTGCCGTAAATTGCCTCCCGCAGTATTCGTTTCTTATTCCCGAATCTATTAAATTTTTGTAGAAATTCAAATAAAATTTTTGTTATCCATGTTATGTTACGGATGAGTAATGCTATCGTTAAATTAATCATATTAATCTCCTGCGGAAACAGAAATCAACATGAGGACTTCAAAAATGTGCAAGTCACGAAATTTGAAACGAAACTTTAAAAAATGACAGAGCGTTAAGCATAGATGTGCCGAGAGTCGTCCGCCATTCAAACTTCTTTAAACGTTCCCTCCTAGCATCGTCAGACGAAGGTCCGACGACACGAATACGCCAAGTAGGCGGAGTGAATCATGGCGGAGGCCGCCACCATAAAGGCGATTGCGCAGGCGGAGCGCGCCGAGTTCGAACGGCTGCGCATGGCCGTCGAGGCTTCGCGTGACGTGGTTTACGACTGGGATCTCGCGACCGACGCGGTGATCTGGTCGGCCAACGTCAAGCAGGCGTTCGGCCTTTCCGATGCGATCGACATTGCGACCCGCACGCGGTTCATCGCCCGGGTGAACGGCGAAGACCTTGCGTCGCTGACCCGCCTGCATCGCGAACATAAATCGAGCCGCGCGCCGTTTCAGATCGAGTATCGCCTGCGTCGCGGCGACGGCGAATTCTGCTGGGTCGAGGACCGCGGCATGACCTGCTTCTCTCCCGAAGGAGAGCCCGAACGCGTCATCGGTTCGATCCGCATCATCACCTCGCACAAGCAGCGCGAGGCCCAGCTCGAGTGGCTGACCACCTACGACGAGCTGACCGGGCATTACAACCGCACCCGCTTGCGTGAGGCGCTCGATCACCAGCTCTCCTACGCCGAGCGCTACGAGGCGCCGGGGGCCTATCTCACGGTCGCCGTCGATGACCTGCCGCTGATCAGCGATTCCTACGGCCACGAGGTGGCCGACGCGGTAATCGTCGCCGTCGGCCAGGCGCTCGATCAGTGCATGCGCGCGAGCGACATCATCGGTCGCGTCGCCCAAGACCAGTTCGGCATCGTCATCGGCGCCTGCACGGAGAAGGATGTCCAGGCCACCGCCGACAAGATACTCGCCAAGGTCCAGCGCGCCACCGTGCGATCGAGCGGCGGCCCCGTTCACCTCGTCGCCTCGGTCGGCGGCGTCACCTTCCCGGGCACCGTGCGCACCGCCCACGACGCCATGACCAAGGCCGACGTCGCCCTCGAGCACGCCCGGCGGATCGGCCGCAATCGCTTCATCGCCTACAACCTGACCGAGGAGCAGCGCCGCGACCAGCGGCACGGCCTCGCAATCGCCAAACAGGTGCAGACCGCCCTGCAAACCGGCGATCTCGTATTCGCCTTCCAGCCCATCGTGTGCAGCGCCACCCGCGAGGTGCGCGCCTACGAGTGCCTGCTGCGCATGCGCGAATCACGCGGACGCTATGTCCCCGCGGGCGACTTCCTGCACGTGGCCGAGGAAACCGGGCTGATCCGGCTGATCGACCGCAAGACGCTCGAAATGGCGGTATCGGAGCTGAGCGCCGCCCCGGACATCACGCTGGCGCTCAACATCTCGGGTCTGACCACCACCGATCCCGCCTGGCTGCGCAGGTTGTTCGCCCTGGTCAAGGGTCGTCGCGACATCGCCCAGCGCTTGATCGTCGAAATCACCGAGACCGCGGCGCTGCACGACATCGAGGAGACGATGCGTTTCGTCGCGGCGGTGCGAGACGTCGGCTGCCGCATCGCTCTCGACGATTTCGGCGCCGGCTACACTTCGTTCCGCCACCTCAAGGCGCTGGCGGTCGACGTGGTCAAGATCGACGGCTCGTTCATCACCAACCTCGTCGACCAGCCCCAGGATTTCCTCTTCGTCAAGACGCTGCAGGACCTGGCCCGCGGCTTCGGCTTGCAGACCGTCGCCGAGTGCATCGAGACCGAGGAGGTCGCCGACTTGCTGGCGCGCGAGGGCATCGACTTCCTGCAGGGCTATTACTTCGGCAAGCCGAGTCTGGAGCGTCCCTGGGAAGAAAACGGCCCGGACACCAACCTCCGCGACCTCGCCGTCGGCGTTTCCTGAGGAATGAGGCGGCGGCGAGCCGCGTCTATTTTCTTGCCTTGCGGGCGATCTCGTCGAGCTGACGCTGCATGGCGTCGAGCTGGTGCCTGAGCGCGGAGAGCTCGTTTTCATCGTCGCCCTTGTCCGCAGGCGCCGCGCCGCCGCCGGCCTCGCCCTGGCCGGCGCCGAAGGGCGCGAACATGTCCATGGCGTGCTGGAAAATCGCCATGTTGGCCTTGCCCATCTCCTCGATCTGCTTGAAGGGAAAGAAGCCCCCGAAGGCGTCTTCGAGGTACGAACGCATCTGTTCCTGATTGCGCGTGAAGGTCTCCATGCTGAGATCGAGATAGCGCGGCACGAAACCCGCCAGGCTGTCGCCGTAGAAACCGATGAGCTGGCGGAGAAAGCCGATGGGCAGCAGGTTGTTGCCCTTGCTCTCCTCCTCCATGATGATCTGGGTCAGCACCGAATGGGTGATGTCCTCGCCGGTCTTGGCGTCGTAGACGACGAAATCGACGCCCTCCTTGACCATGCTGCACAGGTGATCGAGCGTGACGTAACTGCTCGTCGCGGTATTGTAGAGCCGCCGGTTGGCGTACTTCTTTATGGTAACGGGCGCATCTGCTTGCTTCTTGCCGGTGTCCTGGGGCATCGCCTGTCCATCCGGGTGTCGCGCGCGCCGGGGACCGGCGCCGATCGGTGCGGAAGCCTACAATATGGATTGCTGCACTGCAAACGTTGCGATACGCGGGGCAACCTTTCGCCCGGCGCCGCGTGTCGCTGGCGGCCGGATGCGGCCTCGCGTATAGTCCGGCGGATGGCCGACCCGCCCGATCTCGACAGCCTCGCCCGGCGTTTTCTCGACCTCTGGCAAAGCCAGGTCGCCGCCGCCGCGTCCGACCCGGCGCTCGCCGAGTGGATGGCGCGGTTCCTCGCCGCTCCGGCGGCGGCGGGCGGGGCGTCCGCGACGACGGGGTCGCCCGACGACCAGTCCGGGAGTGTCACACGTGCCCAAACCAGCACCCGCGCCGCGCCCGGGCCCGAGGCCGCTGGCGCTCTATCTCGCCCAGGCGACGACGATGTGGAACAGTTCGCTCGCCGTCTTGCCGCTTGCGAGGAGCGGCTCGCTGCCCTGGAGGCCCGGGTTGCGGGAGAGCGCGGCGGCGCTCGCGGGCGATCTCGCCGCCGTCGGGGCTGAGCCGTTGACCTGCGCCGTCGCCGCCGAGGCGGCGGGGCGGCTCGATGGCATGCTCGCCGGCATCGAGGCCTATCGCCGCCATCCCTATCGGCGACCCCTTCGCGATCCGCCGACCGTGTGGCGCGCCGGCGCAACCCGGCTCCTCGACTACGGCGCGCGCCGGCGCGACGCGGCGCAGGCGACGCCGGCGCTGTTCGTACCCTCGCTCGTCAATCGCGCCTACATCCTCGACTTGTCGCGCCGCCACAGCCTGATGCGCTATCTCGCCGCTCGCGGGGTGCGGCCGTTGCTCGTCGACTGGGGAGAACCGGGCGAGGCCGAGCGCGGTTTCGATCTGAGCGATTACGTCGCAGACCGGCTCGAGGCGGCGCTCGATGCCGCGCGCGCCGTCTGCGGCCGAGCGCCGGTGCTGGTCGGCTATTGCATGGGCGGACTGCTGGCGCTTGCGCTGGCATTGCGCCGGGCCGGCGACGTCCGCGGGCTGGCGCTGCTCGCGACGCCCTGGGACTTTCACGCCGCCGAAGACGCCAACCGGCGTCTCATCGCCGCCGCCGCAGCGCCGCTCGAGGCGTTGCTCGCGGGCTGGGGCGAGCTCCCCGTAGACCTGTTGCAGGCGATGTTCACCTGGTCCGACCCGGCGCTGGTCGCCAACAAGTTTCGCGCCTTCGCGCGCCTCGACCCGGAAAGCCGCGAGGCCGAAGACTTCGTCGCGCTCGAGGACTGGCTCAACGACGGCGTGCCGCTCGTCGGTCCGGTCGCCCGCGAATGCCTCGCCGGTTGGTACGGCGAAAACCGTCCCGGGCGCGGAGCATGGCACATCGCCGGCGTCCCGGTCAGGCCGGAGGCGCTCGATCTGCCGACGCTCGTCGTCGTGCCGGCGCGCGACCGCATCGTGCCGCCCGCCTCGGCCGCGGCGCTCGCCGCAACGATCCCCGACGCCCGGTGCGCCACGCCGCCGCTCGGCCATATCGGCATGATGGTCGGCGCCGCCGCGCGCAAGACCCTGTGGCGCCCGCTGCGCGACTGGCTGCGCGCGCTTGATTGACCGCGGAGACGCGCGGCTCACATAAATTTGTTGCAGTGCAGCATTTTTTGCTTGGCGTCCGGCGCTGCGCCGCGTAAAACGGCGGGTGACCATGGTAAACGCCGTTCGCCCCGCGCTTGCGCGGCGACCTGAACCAGGCCTGGAAACAAGGGGAGATCACCATGACCGACATCGTCATCGCCAGCGCCGCGCGCACCGCGGTGGGCGCCTTCAGCGGCAGCCTGAGCTCGCTTGCCGCCTCCGAACTCGGCAGCGTCGCCATCGGCGAGACGCTGAAGCGCGCCGGCGTCTCGGCGGCCGAGGTGTCCGAGGTCATCATGGGGCAGATCCTGATCGCGGGCCAGGGCCAGAACCCGGCGCGCCAGGCCTCGATCGGCGCCGGCGTGCCGGTCGAGGTGCCGGCCTGGGGCGTGAACCAGCTCTGCGGTTCGGGTCTGCGCGCGGTCGCGCTCGGCTACCAGGCGATCCAGGAAGGCGACAGCGAGATCGTCGTCGCCGGCGGCCAGGAAAGCATGAGTCAGGCGCCCCACTGCCTGCATCTGCGCAACGGCACCAAAATGGGCCCGGCCCAACTCGTCGATACCATGATCCGGGACGGCCTGTGGGACGCCTTCAACGGCTATCACATGGGCAACACCGCCGAGAACGTCGCCGAGCGCTGGCAGATCACCCGCGAGGAACAGGACGCCTTCGCCGCCGCTTCACAGCAGAAGGCCGAGGCAGCCCAGAAGGCGGGACGGTTCGCCGACGAGATCGTCCCCGTCACGGTGAAGACGCGCAAGGCGGAGATCGTCGTCGACGCCGACGAACACCCGCGACACGGCACCACGGTCGAGTCCCTGGCCAAGCTGCGCCCCGCCTTCGCCAAGGACGGCACGGTGACCGCGGGCAACGCGTCCGGCATCAACGACGGCGCCGCGGCGGTCGTGCTGATGACCGCCGACGAGGCGGCGCGGCGCGGCGTGACGCCGCTCGCCCGCATCGTTTCCTGGGCGCACGCGGGGGTCGATCCGGCGATCATGGGCACCGGCCCTATCCCGGCGAGCCGGCGGGCGCTCGAAAAGGCCGGCTGGTCGGCCGACGACCTCGACCTGATCGAGGCCAACGAAGCCTTCGCCGCGCAGGCCTGCGCGGTCAACAAGGACCTCGGCTGGGACACCGACAAGGTCAACGTCAACGGCGGGGCGATCGCGCTGGGACACCCCATCGGCGCCTCGGGAGCGCGCGTATTGACCACGCTGCTCTATGAGATGAACCGGCGTAACGCGAAGAAGGGTCTGGCAACGCTGTGCATCGGCGGCGGCATGGGCATCGCCATGTGCGTCGCCCGCGACTGAGTGCTGGGGAGGCGCTATAATCGCGTGTGCAGCGGTCGAAGGCAGCGGCGCCTGACGGGCAACCAGACTCGAAGCCGGCGCCGTTGCCGGTCGGCACGGCAACATCAGGGAGGCTGACATGGCGCGAGTGGCACTGGTCACCGGTGGCACCCGGGGCATCGGCGCGGCGATATCGAAAGCGCTCCGGGACGCCGGCTACGCGGTCGCCGCCACCTACGGCGGCAACGCCGAAGCGGCGGCGGCGTTCAGCGAGGCGACCGGAATTTCCGTCTACAGATGGGACGTCGCCAGTTTCGAGGCTTGCGCCGACGGCGTGGCCCGGGTGGTCGACGACCTCGGAGCGGTCGAGGTGCTGGTCAACAACGCCGGCATCACCCGCGACACCACGTTGCACAAGATGACCTCCGAACAATGGAACGCCGTGATCGCCACCGATCTCACTTCCTGTTTCAATATGACGCGTAACGTTATCGAGACGATGCGCGCGCAGGGCTTCGGGCGGATCGTCAATATCGCGTCGATCAACGGCCAGAAGGGCCAGTTCGGCCAGACCAACTACGCCGCCGCCAAGGCGGGCATGATCGGCTTTACCAAGGCGCTGGCGCTCGAAAGCGCGGCCAAGGGCGTCACCGTCAACGCCGTGGCGCCGGGCTATGTCAACACCGACATGGTTGCCGCCGTTCCCGCGAAGGCGATGGAGGCCATCGTCGCCCAGGTGCCGGTGGGCCGCATCGGCGAGGCCGACGAGATCGCCCGCGCGGTCGTTTTTCTCGCCTCGGACGAAGCCGGTTACATCACCGGCTCGACGCTGACGGTCAACGGCGGCCAGTACATGACCTGACCCGGGCAGGAGAACGCGCGCGGCCGGCGAAGGAACGGTGCTCCGCGCGATACGACCCTGGTGAGAACCCCGGTTAAGCCCTGCCGCACGCCTCCGCCGGACATGGCGGAAGAGTGACCGCGATCACTTATTTCGGGCCCGCGATAACCTATCATTTACCGTTGCTATACCAAGTCCGCGTTAGTTTGGGAGGCGGCCGACAGGGTCGCTTCCGGACGGGAACGAGGAGCCGACGGATGATGAAACACCTTCAACGTCTCCGCTTTGCGGCGCTTGCCGTCTGCGCGCTCGTCCTCGCCGGCGCGCCGTCCGACGCCGCCGCATCCACGGCGCGCGGCGAAGCGATTACCGGGGCGTTCACCGGCGGCGATGCGGGACGCGAAACCCTCTATCGTTTCTTTACCGAAACCGACGGCAGTCCCGAAGCGATCGCCGCGCAGGCGGCCGATCTTCTCGGCGCGCTCAAGGGCGATCCGCTGACCATCACCGACGCCGCCAACCGAATCGCCGAGGCGGCGTCCGAGGCGATGAATGCGCTGCGCATGTATCGCGTCGCGCTCGAAGACGGCTTCGCGCTTCCCGAAGGCGCGATCGGCTGGGACCTCGGAACTGCGACCTCGCCGCTCTACCCCGGCTTCCGTCGCGTCACGCCCGCCGGCCTGCTCGCCGGTCCGGAACCGCTGCGCAGCGTCGATGCCGGCGACGGCGACGGCCTGTTTTCCGACGGCATCCACAACGTCAACGGCTTCGGAGCGATCGTTCCCGACGGCCGCTACCGGCTGATCGTTCTCACCGGCAATCCGGACGACAAGCGCGGGCTTTCCGCGCCTCTGGGGCGTGAGCTGCGCGTCGCGGCGCGCACCAAGCCCATCGTCAACGCCGACCGCAACGAGTGGATCGAGCGCGCCTGGCTGTCGCCGACCGGCACCCGATTCGCCGACGGCTCGATTCCCGCCGGCACCGTGGTCGGCGGCGCGACGGTTGCGACGGTCGAGGTGATCGGCGGTCATTTCTTCATCGAATTCGCGCCCGGGCAGATACGCAGTTACGTCAGTGCGGTTATCCTCGAACCCGAACATAAGCGGAGCGTGCTCGACGCGCCGCCGCTCCTGCCGGCCGCGCGATACCTCGCCCCCCAGAGGGCCGAGCGGATCGCGAACGCCGAGGCCGAAATCGCCAGCGCCATCGGCGCCCTGCTCGAAAAGGTCGCCAGCGCGGCGGGCGGCGACGCCCCGGCGACGCGCCTCAAGGTTCTCGATCTGTACGACGCGCCGGTGCAGGATACGCAACTGGTCAGCGACAACTGACCCGCGCGGCAGACCGCCGAATACCGCAGGTTCGTTCTCATTGCCGGGCTCGACCCGGCAATCCGGCGCGCGCGCCGCGGCGCGCGTGAAACCGGCGATCAACGTTTCGCCGGCGTAGCGCGCCGGGCGTTTTCCTGCTAGGGTCGCCCCGGGCGAGAACAGGGAAGCCGGCGAGGCGGCCGTGGAGTCCAGCCGGGAGATCGCCTCGTCCCGATGGCCCCACAATCCTCGGCGGGAGGAGGGCGATTTTTCATGCCCGGTCCCGGCGCCACAGCCGCAAATGACATTTCCCTACCACCGGCGACACCGGTCCTCGGCGGCGACCGCGAGATACCCTCCGGCAGCGGCGTCGGCCGCGATCGAATTCTGACCGGGTGCTGAAACAGGAGGAGAGGATGAGAACGATCACGGGATGGTTTTCGGCGGCGTTTGCGCTTGCGGCGCTGGCGCTCTTTCCGGACGCGACGTTGGCCGCATCGGCCGAGCAGAACATCATCGACAGGGCCGACATCGTCGTCCGCGAGATCAAGGCCGACCCCCATTTCGACGATTTCGCAAAGCTGCTCGCCGAGGCCAAGGGCGTGCTCGTCATTCCCGACCGCTTCAAGGTCGGCTTCATCCTCGGCGGCGAGGGCGGCGCGGGCGTGCTGATGGCGCGCGATCCCGACAACGGGTCGTGGTCGCCGCCCGCGTTCTACTTCATCGGATCGGCCGGGATCGGCCTGCAGGCCGGCGCCCAGGTCTCGCAGGTCGTATTGCTGGTGATGAGCGATGGCGCCCTCGACAAGCTGATGACGCAGAACGTGACGCTCGGCGCCGACGCCAACATCGCGATCGGACCCGTGGGCACCGGCGTCGAAGCGGGAACCGCGCTCAGCACCAACGTGGACTTCTACTCGTTCGCCCGCGCCAAGGGCCTGTTCTTCGGCATCTCGCTCGAAGGCGCGGTGCTGATGTCCGACGACAAGGCCAACGCCGCCTATTACGGCGCGCCGGCCTCCCCCGCCACGATCGTCCTTGAGCGCCGGGTGAGCAACCCCGGCGCCGACGCCCTGCGCGGTGAGCTCGGCGGTTAGGCTTGCGCCAGCGCGAGCAGCGCGACGAGCCCGGCGTCGATCAGGCAGGCGACGAGAAAGACGTAAAGCGCGCGGCGGATGTCGTAGGGCTCTGCCCGGGCCCGGCCCGAGCCCATCCAGGCGTCCTTGACCACGGCGTCGCCGTAGCGCCGCGGGCCGGCGAGCGCGAGGTCGAGCGCCCCCGCCATCGCCGCCTCGGGCCAGCCGGCATTGAGCGAGCGGTGCCTGCCGGCGTCGCGCAGCATGGCGCGGAACGCCCGGGGCGGGCTCGCCGAGGGGACGAACGCCGCCGCGGCCGCGATGATCAGCGCCGTGATCCGCGCCGGGATGTAGGCGATCGCGTCGTCGAGCCGCGCGGCGGTGGCGCCGAACTCGCGGTAGCGCGGCGAGCGGTGGCCGATCATGCGGTCGAGGGTGTCGACCATCTTGTAGGCGAGCATCCCGGGCAGTCCCAGCAGCACGTACCAGAACACCGGCGCGACGATGTCGCCGGAGAGCTTTCCGGCGCAGCTTTCGATGGCGCCGCGGGCGACGCCGAACGCGTCGAGTGTTGCGGGGTTGCGGTCGCCGATGTGCCGCAAGGCCTCGCGTCCCGCCTCGAGCCCGCCGTCCTCGAGCGCGACCGCGACCGCGCGCACGCGCCGGTAGAGATCGTGCTGGGCGACCAGCGTCATCGCCACCAGCAACTCGACCAGCCAGCCGAAGGGGACGGCGCGGCCGAGGCGCGCGATCGCCCAGCCGGCGAACGCCGCCAGACCGACCAGCGCCAGCACCATGAACGCGCCGCGCATCCGCCGCGTCGCGCCGCTGCGCGCCGGCCGGTTGAGACGGCGCTCGAGACCGCCGGCGATGCGACCCATCAGCGCGACCGGATGCGGCACGAGCCGGTAGACGCCGGGCGGATCGCCGATATAGGCGTCGAGCGCGAGCGCAAGCAGGAGCACAATCAGCGGGTGGAGACCGAGCGCGAACGCGCTTTCGCCGAACATGGCGGGAGCATGGATTGTGCGCGCGGCGCCGTCAATCGCCAAGCTCATCCGCGTGCCGCGGGAAGCTATGGGCGTCGTCCGCGCCGGGCACGCCACGCGCGCATCGACGGGTTGCGGCGCATTCGTTATAAGGGGCCGCCATGGAGAGAATTCCGCTCGACATGCCCCGGTTCGCGCCCGGCTCGGTCTGGCTGGTGGGCGCCGGGCCCGGCGATCCGGGGCTGCTGTCGCTGCTCGCCCTGCATGCGCTGCGCGAGGCCGACGTCGTGGTCTACGACGCGCTGGTGAGCGAGGCGGTGCTGGCGCTGGCGAAGCCCGGGAGCCGGCTCGAATACGCCGGCAAGCGCGGCGGCAGGCCGTCGCCCAGGCAGCCCGACATCTCCGAACGCTTGGTCGCGCTCGGCCGCGAGGGCCTCCGCGTCTGCCGCCTCAAGGGCGGCGATCCCTGCCTGTTCGGCCGCGGCGGCGAAGAGGCGCTGGCGCTGGTCAAGGCGGGGGTGCCCTTCCGCCTGGTGCCGGGGATCACCGCGGCGGTCGGCGGACTCGCCTACGCCGGAATCCCGATGACCCATCGCCAGACCAATTCGACGATCGCCTTCGTCACCGGCCATACCGCCGGCGGCGCGGTGCCCGACGGCATCGACTGGCAGGCGCTGGCGCGCGGCGTCGAGGTGCTGGTGTTCTACATGGCGCTCAAGCACCTCGACGCCATCGCCGACAAACTCCTCGCCGCCGGGCGTAATGCGGAAACGCCGGTCGCCATCGTCAGCAAGGCGACGACGCCGGCGCAACGCGTGCTGGTGACGACGCTCGGCGCCTGCGTCGCCGATTCCCGCGCATCGGGCATCGAGCCGCCCGCGATCGTGGTCGTCGGCGAGGTCGTGCGCCTGCGCGAGACCCTCGACTGGCTCGGCTCCGGGCCGTGAGGCTTGGGATGCCGGCGCGACGCGAAGACGACCGAACGCCGTTCTGGCGGCGCAAGCGGCTCGAGGAGATGACGCGCGCGGAGTGGGAGTCGCTGTGCGACGGCTGCGCGCGCTGCTGCCTGCACAAACTCCGCTACGACGACAGCGGCGAGCTCGACCACACCAACGTCGCCTGCCGGCTGCTCGACCTCGCCACCTGCCGCTGCACCGATTACCGACGACGGAAAGAGCTTGTTCCCGATTGCATGGTGCTCACGCCCGCGCGCGCCCGGCGCCTCGACTGGCTGCCCGCCACCTGCGCCTACCGGCTATGCGCCGAAGGCAAGGACCTCTACTGGTGGCACCCGCTGGTCTCGGGCGATCCCGACACCGTACACGAGGCGGGAATTTCGGTGCGCGGGCGCGCCGTCAGCGAGAGCCGCGCCGGAGACCTCGAAGACCACATCGTCGACTGGCCGGGTTGATCAGCGGCCGGCGTCGCGCACCGCCGCTTTCGTCCGCGCGGTTTCGCGCTCCGCCCGCTGGACCTCGATCGGAATGGGATCGAGCAGCGGCCGGGGCTCCGAGCCGGCGAGCGCCGCAGCCATGAAGCGCGCCCACAGCCGCGCCGGCAGGCCGCCGCCGGTGACTCCCTTCATCGCCGCGCCGTCGTCGTTGCCGACCCACACCCCGGCGACCAGGCCGCGGGTAAACCCGACGAACCAGGCGTCGCGAGATTCCTGGCTGGTTCCGGTCTTGCCGGCGACCGGCCAGGGCAGCGCCGCCGCCCGTCCCGTGCCCCGGGTGATGACCGCGGAAAGCATGTCGACGAGCATGCGCAGCGGCCCTTCGCCGATCACCGGTCCCGGCCCCGAGCCCGCGCGGCGGTAGAGCACCTCGCCACGGGCGTTGCGGATTTCGCTGATGCCGTAGGGCCAGACCCCTTCGCCGAGGTTGGCGAGCGTGCCGTAGGCGGCGGTGAGCTCGATCAGGCTGACCTCCGAGGCGCCCAGCGCGAGGCTCGCCCTGGTCCGAAGCGGCGCGGTGATGCCGAGCCGGCGCGCGGCGCGCACCACGTTTTTCCGCCCGACGCGCTCGGCGACGCGCACGGCGACGGTGTTGAGCGAGCGGGCGAGTGCGGTCCGCAGGCTGACGGGGCCGAGGTAGCGGCCGTCGTAGTTGCGCGGGCTCCAGCCGTCGATGGTGAGCGGCGCGTCCTCGACCACCTCGTCGGGGGACAGTCCGGCCTCGAGCGCGGCAAGGTAGACGAACAGCTTGAACGCCGACCCTGGCTGGCGCAGCGCCTGGGTCGCGCGGTTGAACTGGCTTGCACGGTAATCGCGCCCGCCGACCATCGCCAGCACCGCGCCGTCGGGCGTGAGAGCGACGAGCGACGCCTGATGCGCGGCGCGACGGGCGCCTTCGCCGGCGAGTCCCCATGCGACCGCCTCCTCGGCCGCGCCCTGCAACGCCGCATCCAACGTGGTGACGACCACGAGGTCGCCGGCCTCGGGACCGGCGTATCCCGCGAGCCGGTCGAGCACCCAGTCGGCGAAATAGCGCGCGCCGCTGCCCGCGCCGGCCGACGCGCGGGCGATTCGCGCCGGCGCCTTGGTCGCCGCCTCGGCCTCGGCGGTACTGAGGAAACCCGCCTCGACCATACTGGCGAGGACCTGTCGCGCTCGGGCGCGGGCGCGCGCGAGATCGCGCGTCGGCGCATACCGCGACGGCGCCTTGAGGAGCCCCGCGAGCATCGCCGATTCGCTCAACGTGAGGGCGCGCGCCGATTTGGCGAAGTAACGCCGCGCGGCGGCCTCGATCCCGTAGGCGCCGGCGCCGAAATAAACCCGGTTGAGGTAGATCGAGAGGATTTCGTCCTTGGTGAACTTGTACTCGAGCCAGAGCGCGAGAAGTACCTCCTGTACCTTGCGCCTGAAGGTGCGCTCGGGCGTCAGGAAGATGTTCTTGGCGAGTTGCTGGGTGATCGTCGAACCGCCCTGGATGACGTGGCCCGCGCGCAGGTTGGCGAGACTGGCGCGCAGGAGCGCGACGAGATCGAGACCGAAATGACGATAGAACCGCCGGTCCTCGATCGCGATCACCGCATGACCGAGGTCGGGCGGCAGTTCGTCGATGCGGCGCGGCGCGCCGTAAAGGTCGCCAAAGCGCGTCAGCGTCTCGCCATCGGCGGAAACCAGTGTAATGCTTGGACTGCGCTGGCGCTCGCCGAGACGGCTCACGTCGGGGAGGTCGTAGGCGTACCAAGTGATGAGCGCGAACCCGGCGACGCCGGCCCAGATGAGAGCGACGGCGAACCACTTGAGCGCCCAGCGAAGCGCCGCACGCAGGGCCCGGCGGCGTGGCGCGCGGCGCTTCCTGGCTTTCTTCTCCGGTGTGCGCGGTTTTTTCGCCATCGCGGGCGCTACCCGGCAGAGCGTTGCCGACTAGACGTCGAGGTTGACGACCTTGAGCGCGTTGGCCTGGATGAAATCGCGGCGGGGCTCAACCACGTCGCCCATCAGGGTCGCGAAGATCTCGCTCGATTCCTCGACGTCCTTGATCCGCACCTGCAGGAGCGTGCGGCTCTCGGGATCGAGGGTCGTCTCCCAGAGCTGCTCGGGATTCATCTCGCCGAGTCCCTTGTAGCGCGAGATCGCGAGGCCCTTGCGTCCCTGGGCGAGCACCGCTTCGAGCAGCGTGACCGGCCCGAACACCTCGATCTCGCGGTCCCTGAGTTTTAGCCGTCCCGGTCCCTGATAGGTCGCCTGCAAATCGCCCGCCATGGCATCGAGCCTGACCGCCTCGGCGCTGACGATGAGCGAATGGTCGATGACGTGGCGCTCGCGCACGTCGCGCAGGTTGCGCATCAGTACGATTCCGCCTTTGCCGTCCGCGCTGCCCCGCCAGCCGCGTTCGTCTTCCGGCGACAGCGCGTCGAGCCGCCGGGCCACGTACTCGGCGGCCAGGCGCGCGCGCTCGGCATCCGCCAGAACTTCGGTGTTCAAGGCGCCGGCGACCGCCACCTGTCCGGCCAGGGCGAGCGGCACGCGCCGGGTGAGCGCCTTCAGAAGCGTCGTCGCCACGCGCGCCTGGCCGACCAGCTCCTCGAGGTCGTTCCCGGCGCGCTGGCTGCCGTCGTGCAGCGTCAGCACCGCATCCTTGAGGCCCTCGCCGATGAGAAACGCGTCCATCGCGCGATCGTCCTTGAGGTAACGCTCGCTGGCGCCGCGCTTGACCCGGTAAAGCGGCGGCTGCGCGATGTAAAGATGACCGGCGCGAATCAGCTCGCACATCTGGCGGAAGAAGAAGGTCAGCAGGAGCGTCCGGATATGGGAGCCGTCGACGTCGGCGTCGGTCATGACGATGACCTTGTGATAGCGCAGCTTCGAGAGGTCGAAGTCCTCGGGCCCGACCCCGGTCCCCAGCGCGGTGATCAGCGCCGCGATCTCGACCGAGCCCAGCATCTTGTCGATCCGCGCGCGTTCGACGTTGAGGATCTTGCCGCGCAACGGAAGGATCGCCTGATGGGCGCGGTCGCGTCCCTGCTTTGCCGAGCCGCCCGCCGAGTCGCCCTCGACGAGAAACAGTTCGCTCTTGGCCGGGTCGCGCTCCTGACAGTCGGCAAGCTTGCCGGGCAGGCTCGATATGTCGAGCGCGCCCTTGCGCCGCGTCAGCTCGCGCGCCTTGCGCGCCGCTTCGCGCGCCACCGCCGCCTCGACCACCTTGCCGACGATCGTTCTGGCCTCGGTCGGATGCTCCTCGAACCATTGCGAGAGCCGGTCGGCGACGAGCGACTCGATCGCCGGGCGCACTTCGGACGACACCAGCTTGTCCTTGGTCTGCGACGAGAACTTGGGGTCCGCAAGCTTGACCGCAAGCACGCAGGTGAGTCCTTCGCGTATGTCGTCGCCGGTGAGCGAGAGCTTATCGCGCCGGCCTGCCGCGCTCGCCGCGGCGTAGGCGTTGACGGTACGGGTGAGCGCCGCGCGCAGGCCGGCGAGGTGCGTGCCGCCGTCGCGCTGCGGAATGTTGTTGGTGTAGCACAACACGTTCTCGTGGTAGCTGTCGTTCCATTCCAGCGCCATCTCGATGCCGACGTCGGTGCGCTCGCCCGCGATCACGATCGGCGGACTGTGCAGCGCCGTCTTGGTGCGGTCGAGGTGCTTGACGAAGGCCTCGATTCCGCCCTCGTAAGCGAGCCGCACCTCGACCGGCTCGACCGGCCGCAGGTCGCGCAGCGTGATGGTCACGCCCGAGTTCAGGAAGGCGAGTTCGCGCAGGCGATGTTCGAGGGTGTCGAAGTCGAACTCGGTCAGCGAGAATACCTTGGGCGAAGGCAGGAAAGTCACGCGCGTCCCGGTGCGGTCGCCGCAGGGTCCCGATACCGCGAGCGGCGCATCGGGCTTGCCGTCGTGAAACGACATTACATGCGTCTCGCCGTCGCGCCAGATGGTGAGGTCGAGCCGCTCCGACAGCGCGTTGACCACCGACACGCCGACCCCGTGCAGACCGCCGGAAACCTTGTAGGATTTGTGGTCGAATTTTCCCCCGGCGTGGAGCTGGGTCATGATCACTTCGGCCGCCGATACGCCCTCCCCCTCGTGGACCGCGGTGGGAATGCCGCGCCCGTCGTCGGTGACGGTCACCGAGCCGTCGCCGTTGAGCGTGACCTCGACCGAGCTGCAGTAGCCGGCGAGCGCCTCGTCGATCGAGTTGTCGACGACCTCGTAGACCATGTGGTGGAGACCCGAGCCGTCATCGGTGTCGCCGATATACATGCCCGGGCGCTTGCGCACTGCTTCGAGGCCCTTGAGGACCTTGATCGCCTCCGCGCCGTACGTTCCCGTTGCGCCTTCGAGATCGGTTGCCCGTTCGCTCATCGTCTTACCGCGTCGAAATCGCCTCTGTGGTCACGCGCCATGACGGTCGAATCGCGCACCTCGTAGAACCGGGCGCGGTCGCCGAAGGCGGCAAACAGCGCGCGATCGGTACCGCTGAGCCAGGCCTGCGCGCCGATCATCGCGATCGCGTCGAACAACGCCCGGCGGTGATCCTCATCGAGGTGCGCCGCCACCTCGTCGAGCAGCAGCAGCGGCGGCGCCCCACGCCTGCGCGCCTGTAGTCGCGCCGCGGCCAGCACCATGGCGATCAGCAGCGCCTTCTGCTCGCCGGTCGAACACTGGGCGGCGGGCATCGCCTTGGTCCGGTGACGGACCGCGAGATCACTGCGGTGCGGACCGATACGCGCGCCGCCCGCCTCGGCGTCGTGGCGACGCGCGTCGCTCAGGGCGGCGGCAAACCGCGCCTCGGCCTCGACCGCCGGCCCGGCGTCGAGCCAATCCTCGACCGCGCCGTCGAGTGTCACCTCGGCGCCCGGAAACGGCCCCACGCCGCGGGCCAGCACAGTGGCGAGATCGCGCACCGTCGCCCGCCGTCCCGCGGCGACGGCGACGCCACACGCCGCCATCGTGCCTTCGAGCGAGTCGAGCCAGACCGCGTCCGCCGGTCCCTCGCGCAACAGCCGCGCGCGCTCGCGCAGCGCCCTCTCGTAGGCTGCGATCCGACGCGCGTGACCTGGGTCGAAGCCGTAGACCAGCCGGTCGAGAAAGCGCCGTCGGGCGCCCGCCCCGTCGACGAACAGCCGGTCGTGCGCCGGCGTCAGCCAAAGCACGCCGAACGCTTCGGCGAGCGCCGCCTGGCCGCGGGCCGGTCGGCCGTCGATCCTGACCACGCGGCGCGAATCGCTCGCGCCGGGGGCCTGGCCGGTACCGATATCGAACACGCCTTGGGGCGTCTCGACCGTCACCGCCACCGCCCAACCCGCATCCGGGGCAGCGTCGCGTCGCAACAGCTCACCCAGCCGGGCGCGGCGCAGTCCCGGCCCGGGCGACAGCAGCGACAGCGCCTCGAGGATGTTGGTCTTGCCGGCGCCGTTCGGTCCGCTCAGCACCACCGGGCGAGCGTCGGGCTCGACGACGATTCCGGAAAAGCTGCGGAAGTCGGTGAGCACGAGGCGCCGGACCGCGACGCTGCGCGCAGCGTCGGGCTCGATCGCGAGGGATACGAGCGTACTCAGCAGCGCGCCCTCACACCCGCATCGGCATGAGCACGAACAGCGCGCTCGAATCGGCAGTATCGCGCATCACCGTCGGCGAGACCGAATCGGCCATGTCGAACCGGATGTCCTCGCCGTCGACCTGACCGGCCATGTCGAGCAGATAGCGCGAGTTGAAGCCGATCTGCAAATCGGGCGCGTCATATTCGACCTCGAGTTCCTCGCTCGCCCTGGCGCTGTCGGGACTGTTCGCCGAGATCACGAGACGGCCCTTGGTCAGGGCCAGCTTGATCGAACGCGTTTTCTCGGTCGAGATCGTCGCTACCCGATCGACCGCCTCGGCGAAACGCTTGCCGTCGATCGTCAAAAACTTGTCGTTTTCGGCGGGGATGACGCGATCGTACTCGGGGAAGGTGCCGTCGATCAGCTTCGACGTCAGCACGATGGCGTCGAAGGCGAAGCGCATCTTGGTCTCGGAGACCGAAATTGCGACGTCGCCGTCGACGTCCTCGACGAGCTTGCGCAGTTCGGTCACGGTTTTGCGCGGCACGATGACCTGGGGCATGTCCGCCGCGCCCTCGGGCAGCGGGACATCGACGCGCGACAGGCGGTGACCGTCGGTCGCCACGGCACGCAGCACTGCGCCTTCGTCGCCGTCGGCGGCATGCACGAAGATGCCGTTGAGATAGTAGCGGGTCTCTTCGGTCGAAATGGCAAAGCGCGTCTTGTCGATGAGTCGCCTGAGGTTCGCCGCCGGCAGCGCGAAGGCGTGGCTGTATTCGCCCTCGGCCATCACCGGGAATTCCTCGGCGGGCAGCGCCGGCAACGAAAAGTCGGCGTGGCCGGCGCGCAGCGTCAGGTGATCGCCGCCCGCAACGGTCTCGATATCGACCTGCGCGCCCTCGGGCAGCTTGCGCACGATGTCGTAAAGCATGTGCGCCGCGGCGGTGGCGGCAGCGGCCCGATCGACCTCGGCCGGCACCTTTTCGACCACCACGAGGTCCATGTCGGTCGCCGTGACGCCGAGCGCGCCGTCGCCGGCCGCGAGGTGCACGTTCGAAAGGATGGGGATGGTCGTGCGTCGCTCGACGACGCTCTGTACGTGTGTCAGCGACTTGAGCAGCGTCGCGCGTTCGATGGTCAGTTTCATGGATTCGTCAGGCTTGCGCTTGAGCACCGCCGGGGCTCGGCGGCACGGTTTCCTATCCACCGGGCGTCACGAAACGGCGACGTTCGCGCACCTTTCGCAGCCGGTACGCGACTATAGCAGATTCCACCGATTCCGTCAGAAAATTCAGCCGATTCAGACGCCCCGGCCGACGCCCGCCCCGGACCTTCGATTCGTCGCTTTCAACCGCCCAGCATGCGCCGAAGAAGCTCGACGTCCTCGGCGAAGGCGGCGTCGGTTTCGCTCAGCTGTTCGACCTTCTTCACCGCGTGCATCACGGTGGTATGGTCGCGTCCGCCGAACTTGCGGCCGATCTCGGGCAGACTGCGCGAGGTAAGCTGCTTGGCGAGATACATCGCCACCTGGCGCGGTCGCGCCACCGCGCGCGCCCGGCGCGCCGAATGCATGTCGGCGACGCGCACGTTGAAATGCTCGGAGACGCGCTTCTGGATCTCCTCGATGGTGACGCGCCGGTCGTTGGCCCGCAGAAGATCCTGCAGGAGTTCCTGGGTGGTCTCGAGCGTCACCGGCCGGCCGACGAGGGTGGCGTGGGCGACGACGCGGTTGAGCGCACCTTCGAGTTCGCGGATGTTCGAGGTGATCTTGTGCGCGAGGAACTCGAGCACCTGCTGGGGCACGCTCTCGCTGCCGAGCCGGTCGAGTTTCGACTGCAGGATGCCGAGCCGCAGCTCGTAATCTGTGGGGTGGATGTCGGCCACCAGGCCCCAGCCGAGACGCGAACGCAGCCGTTCTTCCATGCGGTCGAGATCGGAAGGCGAGCGGTCGCCGGTGATGATGAGCTGGTGGTTCTGGTCGACGAGCGCGTTGAAGGTGTGGAAGAACTCCTCCTGGGTCGAGTCCTTGCCACCGATGAACTGAACGTCGTCGATCATCAGCATGTCGACCGAGCGGAACTGTTCCTTGAACGCCATCGTATCCTGATAGCGCAGCGCCCGGATGAACTGGTACATGAACTTCTCGGCCGAGAGATAGATCACGCGCCGGTTCGGATCGCGCTGGCGGATGTGCCAGGCGATGGCGTTCATCAAATGCGTCTTGCCGAGTCCGACGCCGCCGTAAATGAACAGCGGGTTGAAGGGCACCGTGTCGGCCTCGGCGACGCGCCGCGCCGCGGCGTGGGCGAACTCGTTCGACTTGCCGACGACGAAGTTTTCGAAGGTGAAGCGCCGGTCGAGCAGGCCGCCGGGGCCGCGGTCGTCGTTTTCGGCCGTTTCTGCGACCTTCGGCGCGGGCACGGCGCGCGCGGCGCGCTCTTCGACGGTGGCCGACGCGCTCTCGCCCGGCCCGCCGTCGTGAACGCCGATCCTGATGGCGCGGATGCTCGGATCCTCCCCCGACCACAACGCGCGGATGCGGTCGGCGTAGCGCGACATCACCCATTCGCGCATGAACCGGGTCGGCACGCTCATCGAAACCTGACCGTCCCGCACGGTCGACAGTCTCAGCGGCTGCAGCCAGCTCTTGTATGCGGTGTCGCCGAATTCCGCACGCAGCCTGCCGCGCACGCGCGACCACTGATGATCGATGTCCGGTGCCGCCGCCTGGCTGGTTTTTTTCACAGCTTTCGCCTAACCCTGCGCCCAGGGAAGCCCCTTGGCCTTCCATCCTCCGAGGGCGCCGCGGTGCCTGTCACCGTCGAGCGGTCCCTCGAACCCTTCCGCCATGTTGTAGCAGCGCGTGAAGCCCTTGAGCGTCATCGCTCGCGCCGCCTGCGCGCTGCGCTGACCGGAACGGCACATGAAGATCACCGTGGCGTCGGGCGTTACGCCGCGCGTCGCGAGTTCCGCCGAGAAATTCGGATTTTCGTTCATCGCCGGAAACGCCTGCCACGAGACGAAAACGGGCTGCTTGCCGGCCTCGCTGAGGTCGGTAATGCCGACGAACGCCCACTCGGGCTGCGTGCGCACGTCGACGAGGACGGCGTGCGGATCGTCGCGCAGCAGGCGCCACGCTTCCTCCGGCAGCACCTCGCCGGCGTAACCGGAATGTGGATCGGCGCGCGCCGCGGCGGCCTTATGCACGTCATCAAGCGACATCGCTTCGCCACAACCCCACAGCGAAATTTTGCGTCGCCGAGACTGTCGAAATGATTCTCCGCCCCACGATGTCCATCCCCATGTTCGGTAGCGACAAAACGTTCCCTTCGCGGCCGCTATGGCGGCAACGCCCGGACGAAAATCGCACCGACTTCTAATTTGAATGTGCGACGTCACTCCCAAATCGCCGCACGAGCGGTAGAGTAAACGCGCAACCCACCTGCTGGCAATAGGTCCGAAAGAGGAACGCGAAAAAACTTTTCGCCGCGGCTCCCGACGGCAACAAAAAAGGCCGCGCCATGCCGGCGCGGCCGAGCGATGCCGCTCGGTGTGAACATCCGTTCACATGGCGTTGATGCGCGCCGCAAGCCGCGAGATTTTGCGCGCCGCAGTGTTGCGATGAAGAACGCCCCTGCTCACGCCGCGCATCATCTCGGGCTGGGCGTGTCTCAGGGCCTCGTTCGCGGCGTCCTTGTCGCCGCTCGCGATCGCCGCCTCGACGTTCTTGACGAACGTGCGCACGCGGCTCATGCGCGAGCGGTTGATCGTCGTGCGCCGCGCGGTCTGGCGGGCGCGTTTCTTCGCCGACTGGATGTTGGCCATGATCCTTCTTTCAAACGTTCGCCCGAGCACGAGATTTCGACACCGCCCGGCGCCGGGTGGCGGTTATATCGCCCGCGGCCGGTGCCGTCAATCGCCGCGGACCGCCCGGTTCAGCGATTCTCGAACGCGGGCTGACGCTTCTCGGCGAAGGCGGCCATGCCCTCCTTGCGGTCCTCGGTGGCGAAAGTCGACTGGAACAGGCGGCGTTCGAAGCGGACGCCCTCGGCGAGGCCGATCTCGAAGGCGCGGTTGACCGCTTCCTTCGCCATGGCCACGGCGGGACCCGACATGTCGGCGATGCGCTCGGCCGCCTTGACCGCTTCCCCGACCACATCGGCGGCGGGTACGATGCGGCTCACGAGCCCGGCGCGCTCGGCCTCTTCGGCGTCCATCATGCGTCCCGTCAGGATCATCTCCATGGCTTTCGCCTTGCCGACGGCGCGGGTAAGCCGCTGGGTGCCGCCCGCGCCCGGAATGGTGCCGAGCGTGATCTCGGGCTGGCCGAACTTGGCGCTGTCGGCGGCGATGATCACGTCGCACATCATCGCCAGCTCGCAGCCGCCGCCGAGGGCGTAGCCGGCGACCGCGGCGATCACCGGCTTGCGGCAACGGGCGATGCGCTCCCACGGGGCGATGAAGTCGTCCCTGACCACGTCGATGAACCCCTTGTCCATTATCTCCTTGATGTCGGCGCCGGCGGCGAAGGCGCGCTCGCTGCCGGTGACGACGACCGCTCTGATCTCCTCGTCGCTCTCGAAGCGGTCGAGCGCCTGGTTGAGCTCGCCGATGAGCTGGGCGTTGATCGCATTGAGCGCATTGCTCCGGTTCAGGGTGACGAGGCCGACGTGTCCCCGGGTCTCGACGATGATGGTCTTGTAAGCCATGGCTGTACTCCGTCCGCTGGGCGCCCGACGAGCGGTCGAACAAGGGCTCGCACGGGCGATGACGAAACCGGTTGGGCGCCGCGCTTTTCGCGCGCCGGTTCGGCCGGATACCAAGAATCGGCGGCCCGACGACGGAGCCGCGCGGAAAACTCCCGGGCGCCGTAATAGCACGACGCCGCAGCAAGACAAGAGAAACTTCCCCGCCGCGCGGCGGGCGCGGAACGCCGTTCAGCGCTGGCAGCGCGAGCAGAAAAAGGTCGAGCGGCCGGTCTGCACGATGCGCCGGATCGGCGCGTCCGCATCGCAGCGCGGGCAGGTCTCGCCCTCGCGGTCGTAGACCGCGAAACGGTGCTGGAAGTAGCCGAGTTCGCCCGAGGCCTGAACGTAGTCGCGCAGACTCGAGCCGCCGCCGGCGATGGCCTCGGCAAGCACGTCGCGCACCGCCCGCGCGAGCCGCTCGGCGCGGCGGCCCGCCACCGTATAAGCCATGCGGCGCGGCGACAGGCGGGCGCGGAACAGCGCCTCACAGGCATAGATGTTGCCGATGCCGGCCACCACGCGCTGGTCGAGAAGCGCCGCCTTGATCGACGTGCGCTTGCCTGCGAGGAGCGCGGCGAGCGCCGCTCCGTGGAAGGCATTGCCGAGCGGTTCGAGCCCGAGCCGCGCGAACAGCGGGTGGGTTTCGAGCGCGTCGGCGCGCACCAGCGTGATCAGGCCGAAGCGGCGGGCGTCGTTGAACACGATACGGGCGCCGTCGTCGGTATGGAAGATCACGTGATCGTGGCGCCCGGGCGCGGGCGGCGCGCCCTGGTGAATCACGATACGGCCCGACATGCCGAGGTGGACGACCAGCACCTCGCCATCGTCGAGATCGACGAGAAGGTATTTCGCCCGGCGGCGCACGGTGACGACGCGACGACCGACGAGACGCTCGGCGAAACGCGCCGGCAGCGGGATACGCAGCGCGGACGCGCGCTGTTCGACGCGCCGGAAGCGGCGGCCGACAAGGCAGGCGCTCAGACCGCGACATACGGTCTCGACCTCGGGAAGCTCGGGCATGGCGCGCCACGTTAGCGGTCTTTGCCGCGCGCCGCCACGCCGCGCTTCTCAAAACAGGTGTCGCGGGCTAGAGTTTCCAAATGTGAAACCCGAGTGCTGCGCGTGGCCGACCCCCGCCGATCGATGAACAACAACATTCGCCGCTGGCGCGAGGCGCGCGGTCTCAGTCAGGAGGCGCTCGGCCGCTTGGTCGGTTTGAGCAAACCGACGATCTCGAAGCTCGAGCGCGGCGGCCTGCACCTGCGCGACGTGACCATCGCCAAACTGGTCGACGCGCTCGACGTCACCGCCGGCGAGCTTCTCGGCGACTTCGCGAACGCCCCGCCGGCGGTTGCCGCCGCTCCGCGGTCCTCCGGACCGGCGGCCGACGGTGAAACCGATTTCGGCTTCCGCCGGGTGGCGCGCGACCAGAAACCGCGGCTCGTGGGCGGCGTCTTCACCAGCGTCGCGCGCCGTTACGATCTGATGAACGACCTGATGAGCGTCGGCGTTCACCGCCTGTGGAAGAGCGAGATGGTCGATTGGCTGAGGCCGCGCGCCGGCCTGCATCTGGTCGACGTCGCCGGCGGCACGGGCGACATCGCCCTGCGCGTGCTCGAACGCACCAGCGGCGCGGTGCGCATCGCCGTCTGCGACGCCAACGAGGCGATGCTTCAGGTCGGCCGCGACCGCGCGCTCGACCGCGGCGTCTGCACCGCCATCGACTGGCTCTGCGGCGACGCCGAGCGCCTGCCGTTCGCCGACGCTTCGACCGACGCCTACACCATCGCCTTCGGCATCCGCAACGTCACCCGCATCGACGCCGCGCTCGCCGAGGCGCGCCGCGTGCTCCGTCCCGGCGGACGCTTCCTCTGCCTCGAGTTCAGCCGGGTCGCCGTCCCCGGTCTCGGGGCGCTCTACGACGCCTATTCGTTCGAGGTGCTGCCGGCGCTGGGCGAGGTCGTCGCCGGCGATCGCGCCGCCTATCGCTACTTGGCCGAGAGCATCCGCACCTTTCCCGACCAGGAGCGTTTCGCCGCCATGATCGCCGCGGCGGGACTCGGCAACGTGAGCTACCGCAACCTCTCCGGAGGCATCGCCGCCCTGCACTCGGCCTGGCGAATCTGAGGCCATGCTGCGCTTCGCCCGCAATCTCGCCCGCGTGATCGGCATCCTGCGCACGCTGGCGCGCTTCGACGCGCTGTTCCCGCTCGAACTGTTCGGTCTCGGCGCCGCGGCCGAGGCGTGCGCCCGGTTCGTGTCGCGACGCGGGGCGCCGGGCCGGCCGGGCGAGCGGCTCGCGGCGGCGCTGCAGGAACTCGGCCCCGGCTTCATCAAGTTCGGCCAGATGCTTTCGACCCGGCCCGATCTGATCGGCGAAACCATGGCCGGGGACCTGTCCAATCTCCAGGACCGGCTGCCGCCGTTTCCCGGCACCGAGGCACGCGCCACCGTCGAGGCCGAACTCGGCGCACCGCTCGATACGCTTTTCGGCCGGTTCGACGATGCGCCGGTCGCTGCGGCCTCGATCGCCCAGGTGCATTTCGCCGTCACTGCCGACGGCCGCGAGGTGGCGGTCAAGGTACTGCGCCCCGGAATCGAGGACGCCTTCGCCCGCGACCTCGACCTCTACTACTGGCTCGCCGAGTGGATCGAACGCACCCAGCCGTCGTGGCGCCGCCTCAGGCCGATCGAGGTGGTGCGCACGCTCGCCGATACGGTCGCGGTCGAAATGGACCTGCGCCTCGAGGCGGCGGCGGCCTCGGAGCTGCGCGAGAACCTCGCTGCGGACGACGGCTTCCGGGTACCCGAGATCGACTGGCGACGCACCGCCCGGCGGGTGCTGACGCTGGCGCGCATCGACGGTCTGCCGATCGACGAGACCGCGGCGCTCGCCGCCGCGGGCCACGATCTCGACGCCATCAACGAAAAGGCGGCGCGTTCGGTCTTCAACCAGGTCTTCCGCGACGGCTTTTTTCACGCCGATCTTCACCCCGGCAACCTGTTCGTCGACCAGACCGGCGACATCGTCGCGGTCGATTTCGGCATCATGGGGCGGCTCGATATCGAGACCCGGCGCTATCTCGCCGAAATGCTGCTCGGCTTCCTGACCGGCGATTATGCGCGCGTCGCCGAGGTCCACTTCGAGGCGGGCTACGTGCCGGCCGCCAAGTCGCGTGCCGCCTTCACCCAGGCCTGCCGCGCGATCAGCGAGCCGATCCTGGGCCTTCCGCTGAACGAAATCTCGCTCGCCCGCCTGCTCGCCCAGCTCTTCCAGGTGACCGAGACGTTCGAAATGGAGACCCAGCCGCAGCTTCTGTTGCTGCAGAAGAACATGCTGCTTGCCGAAGGCATCGGCCGGCGGCTCAACCCCGAGGCCAACATCTGGATGCTCGTCCGGCCGCTGATCGAGGAGTGGGTGAAGGCGAACCTGGGACCCGAGGCGCGCCTGCGCGACGCCCTCGCCGAGGCACTCACTGCCGCCCAGCGGCTGCCGCGGCTGGTCCGCAGCATGGAAACGACGTTCGCCGACGGCGGCATCAGGCTGCACCCCAAGACCGTGCGGGCGCTGGGCGGTGGCCGCGGCGGGCTGTCGCCCGCGCTCGTTCTCGCGCTTGCGGCGCTTGTCCTCGCGCTTGCGGCGCTCTTCTGAGACTCGACTGCGGACTTGCGCGCGGCTGCGGGCAACCCTACGTTAGAGCCACCGCTTGAGACGGCCCGAGGGGCCGAAGATGTTGAACGGAAAGCGAATTCTTCTCATCGTTGCGGGCGGTATCGCCGCCTACAAGGCGCTTGAGTTGATTCGCCGGCTCAAGGAGCGCGGCGCGTCGGTGCGCTGCGTCCTGACCAGGGCGGGGGCGGAATTTGTCACCCCGCTCTCGCTCGCCGCGCTCAGCGGCGACAAGGTCCACGGCGAACTTTTCTCGCTCACCGACGAAACCGAGATGGGGCATATCGAGCTGTCGCGCTCCGCCGACCTCGTCGTCGTCGCCCCGGCGACCGCCGATCTCATCGCCCGCATGGCGCAGGGGCGTGCCGACGACCTCGCGGCGACCGTGCTGCTCGCCACCGACAAGGACGTGCTGATCGCTCCGGCGATGAACCTGCGCATGTGGCTGCACCCCGCGACCCGGGCCAACGTCGAGACCGTCAAGGCCCGCGGCGTGCGCATCGTCGGTCCCAACGAGGGCGACATGGCCTGCGGCGAGTACGGCCCCGGGCGCATGGCCGAGCCCGACGAGATCATCGCCGCGATCGCCGCCTACTTCGGCGCCGACGCTCCGCTGGCCGGGCGGCGCGCGCTGGTCACCAGCGGACCGACCTTCGAGGCGATCGACCCGGTGCGCTATATCGCCAACCGCTCGTCGGGCAAGCAGGGGCACGCCATCGCCGCCGCCTGCGCCCGTCTCGGCGCGGCGGTCGCGCTGGTCTCGGGACCGACAGGAGAGCCCGATCCCGCGGGCGTCGCGGTGACGCATGTCGAATCGGCGTGCGACATGCTGGCCGCCTGCGAAAAGGCGCTGCCCGTCGATGTCGCGGTCTGCGCCGCGGCGGTCTCCGACTGGCGCGCCGCCGCCGCTAGGGCCGACAAGATCAAGAAGGACGGCGCCCCGCCCAAGCTCGCGCTGGTCGAGAACCCGGACATCCTCGCCCGGCTCTCGGCCGCGGACAACCGGCGTCCGGTGCTGGTGGTCGGCTTCGCCGCCGAGACCGGCGACGTGGTCGCGAACGCCGTCGCCAAGCGTGGCAGGAAGGGCTGCGACTGGATCGTCGCCAACGACGTCTCGCCCGGCACGGGCACCTTCGGCGGCGAGCGCAACACCGTCCATCTCGTCACCGCGTCCGGCGTCGAGCACTGGCCGGAGATGACCAAGACGGCGGTCGCCGAGCGCCTCGCCGACGCGATCGCCCGGCACCTGGCGGCGCAGCGCCCGGCATGAGCGTCGGCCCGCTCGCCGTTCCCGTCGTTCGCCTCGACCATGCCGCGGATCTGGCCCTGCCGGCCTACGCGAGCGCCGGCAGCGCTGGCATGGACCTGGTCGCCGCGCTCGATGCGCCGCTGACGCTCGCCCCCGGCGCCCGCGCGCTAGTGCCCACCGGCATCGCCATCGCGCTGCCTGCCGGCTGCGAGGCGCAGGTGCGGCCGCGCTCGGGCCTGGCGCTCGAACACGGCATCGGCGTGCTCAACGCACCGGGCACGATCGACGCCGACTACCGCGGCGAGGTCGGCGTCATTCTCGTCAACCTCGGCGAGCGATCGTTCACGGTGAGACGCGGCATGCGAATCGCCCAGCTCGTCATTGCCCCGGTCGCGCGAATCGAATGGCGCCCCGTCGCGGCGCTGCCCGAAAGCACGCGCGGCGCAGGCGGATTCGGCTCGACCGGGCTGGTCGGCGAAGGATAATCGAACGCGCCATGGATTTTACCGACGACCAGCTTCTCCGCTACGCGCGGCACATCATCCTGCCCGAGGTCGGCGGCGAGGGACAGGCCAGGCTGCTCGCCGCGCGCGTGCTGGTGGTCGGCGCCGGCGGGTTGGGCTCGCCGCTGCTGATGTATCTCGCCGCCGCCGGAGTCGGGACGCTCGGCGTCGTCGACGACGACCGCGTTGACCTGTCGAACCTGCAACGCCAGATCGTCCACGCCACCTCGCGCGTCGGTGCGCCCAAGACCGCAAGCGCCCGCGCGACGCTGGCCGAGATCAACCCCGAGGTGCGGGTCGAGACCCACGCCGAACGCCTGACCGCGGCAAACGCGCCAGCGCTGATCGGCGCCTACGACCTGGTCGCCGACGGCAGCGACAACTTCGCCACCCGCTACCTCGTCAACGATGCCTGCTATCTGGCGAAAAAGCCGCTGGTCTCGGCGGCAATGCTGCGCTTCGACGGCCAGGTCTCGACCTTTAAGGCCTACCTCGGCGGCGACAACCCCTGTTACCGCTGTCTGTTCCGCGAGCCGCCGGGGCCGGGGTTGATTCCGTCGTGCTCGGAGGCCGGAATCCTCGGCGCGCTCGCCGGCACGCTCGGCGCGTTGCAGGCGACCGAGGCGCTCAAGGAGATCCTCGGCATCGGCGACAGCCTTTCGGGATCGCTGCTGCTTTACGACGCCCTGTCGACGACGTTCCAGAAGGTGCTCATCAAGCCCGATCCCGAATGCCCGCTGTGCGGGCCGCAGGCGACGATTAACGACTTGTCGCTGCACCAGCGAGAAACGGTGCGCTGTGACGCCTGACAAGCTGTCGGTCGTCGTCTTCTCGGGCGATTTTACGCGCGTGCATTACGCCTTCGCCACCGCGGCGGCGGCGGCGGCGATCGACCGCCCGGTGACGCTGTTCTTCACCATGGAGGCGATCCGTGCGCTCGTCAAAGGCGGAGACGGGGAGCCCGGCTGGCGCGCGCTCGAAGGCGCCGCGGCGCGCGACGCCGAATTCGGGAAGCGCGGCGTCGCCCGCTTCGAGGAGCTGGTCGCGGCCTGCGGCGCACTCGATGTCAGGGTTCTGGTCTGCGAGATGGGCCTGCGCGCCGTCGGGCTCACCGTCGCCGACCTGCGCGACGATCTCGTTTACGAGGAAGGCGGCATCGTCACCTTCCTCAACGACGCGCACGCCGACGGCGCGATGCTGTTCATTTAATCCGGATTTCTCACCAGGGCCGCGGCCGGTTTCGGGGAACCCCGGGAACCGGGTCCCGCGCTCAGTGATAGATGTCGATGACCCGGTCGGGGGGGACGTGACCGTCGACGAAGGTCTTGATGTTGATGATGACCTTTTCGCCCATGTCGATGCGACCTTCGACGGTCGCCGAGCCCATATGGGGCAGCAGCACGACGTTGTCGAGCTCGCGGAGCTTGGGGTTGATCGCCGGTTCGTGCTCGAACACGTCGAGACCGGCGCCGGCGATCTCGCCGGCGCGCAGCATGCGGGTCAGCGCGTTCTCGTCGATCACTTCGCCGCGCGAGGTGTTGACGATATAGGCGTGCGGCTGCAGCAGCTTGAGCTGGCGCGCCGAAAGCAGGTGATAGGTTGCCGGCGTGTGCGGGCAATTGACCGAGATGATATCCATGCGCGCGAGCATCTGGTCGAGGCTTTCCCAGTAGGTCGCTTCGAGTTCGCTCTCGACCTCCTCGGGCACCCGGTGGCGGTTGTGATAGTGGATCGACACGCCGAAGCCGCGCGCGCGCCGCGCCACCGCCGTACCGACGCGGCCCATCCCGATGATGCCGAGGCGCTTGCCCCAGATGCGCCGGCCGAGCATGAAGGTCGGTCCCCAGCCCATCCATTCACCGCTGCGCACGAGGCGCACGCCCTCGGCGAAACGCCGCGGCACGGCGAGGATGAGCGCCATGGTCATGTCGGCGGTGTCCTCGGTGAGCACGCCGGGCGTGTTGGTCACGGTGACGCCGCGCTGGCGGGCGCTCGCCAGATCGATGTGATCGACGCCGGTGCCGAAGTTGGCGATCAGCCGGAGCTCCGGGTTGGCATGGGCGAACAGCGTGCCGTCGATGCGGTCGGTCACCGTAGGCACCAGCACCTCGGCGGTCTTGACCGCTTCGATCAGTTCGGCCTGGCTCATCACGTGGTCGTCATCGTTGAGGCGCGTGTCGAACAGCTCCATCATCCGGGCCTCGATGGCCTCGGGCAGTTTGCGCGTGACGATGACGATCGGCTTTTTCTTGCCCATACGGGTCTCCCGAAACGATAGCGCGCCGGGTGCGCGCCGGAACCCGCCTAGCATTAGCAAATGAACCGCCGGGGCACAACGCGCGCAGGCGTCTTTCGGCGGCGCGGATCGGCGCTGGACGGCGCCGCACGCTCGGTTATACTCGCCGCCGATCGCCGATGATCGCCGTCCGATGACGCCACCGCCGTTTCGTCTTACCGTCGCCGCTCTCGCGCTTCTCGCCGTCTTCGCATCGCCGGCAATGGCGGGCGAGAAGGCACCGCTGCCGCGTTTCGCCGCGCTGCGCTCCAACGAGGTCAACCTGCGCACCGGCCCGGGAACCCAGTATCCGGTCGAGTGGGTCTTCCTGCGCCGCGCGCTGCCGGTCGAGATCGTCGCCGAGTATGGCCAGTGGCGGAAGGTGCGCGACGTCGACGGCAGCGAGGGCTGGGTACATCGCAGCCTGCTGACGGGCAAGCGCTGGGCGATGATCACCGGCGGGGTGCGCACGCTGCGGCGCGAACCCGACGAGACCAGCCCGCCCGTGCTGCGCGCCGAGCCCGGCGTGCTCGGCAAGCTGCTCGCCTGCCAGGGCGCCTGGTGCCGGCTCGAAATCGAGGGTCGAAAAGGCTGGCTGCCCCGTCGCGAGGTCTGGGGGGTCTACGCCGGTGAAGCGATCAAGTAGCCGGATCGCTTCGCCACCGGTCGCGCCGGCGGCCGGGCGGGGCGACGATGTATCACCAAGGAGGAGACGGGGGCGCGATGAAGGCCGTATTGCTGACGGGACACGGCGGGCCCGAGAAACTCGAATATCGCGACGACGTCCCGGTGCCCGAGCCAGCCGAAGGCGAGGTTCTGATCGCCGTCGGCGCCGCCGGCGTCAACAACACCGACATCTGGACGCGCGAAGGCGCCTACGGTCGGACTGACAGTCCTGATGACCTCTCCGGCTGGCGCCGCGAGTCGATGACGTTTCCGCGCATTCAAGGGGCCGATATCGTCGGGCGGATCGTCGCCGTCGGCAGCGGTGTCGCGGACGAGCGAATCGGCGAACGGGTCATTGTCAATCCGGTGATTTACCCCGACGGGGGCGACGATCCCGTGGGCATGGCCTTTCTGGGCAGCGAACGCGACGGCGGTTTCGCCGAGTTCACGACTGCTCCGGCCGAAAACGCAGCGGCGATCGAGAGCACGCTGATCGACGCCGAGCTCGCGACCTTCCCCACGGCCTACCTGACCGCCGAGGGCATGCTGGATCGCGCCCGCGTCGAACGCGGCGAGCGGATCCTGGTGACGGGAGCCTCGGGCGGCGTCGGCTCGGCCCTGGTGCAGCTCGCGAAGGCGCGGGGCGCGGCGGTCATCGCGCTGGTCGGCAGAGGGAAGGAGCCATCGCTGCGCGCGCTTGGCGCCGACTTCGTGGTCACGCGCGGTGCCGGCGACCCGTTCGCAACCATCGCCGGTGCGATCGGCGACGAGGCGGTCGATGTCGTGGCCGACGTGGTCGGCGGCGACTCGTTTCCGGCGCTGCTCGATCTGCTCAGGCCGAGAGGGCGTTACGTCACCGCCGGGGCGATCGCCGGCCCCGTCGTCGCCCTCGACCTGCGCACGCTCTACCTCAAATACCTCGAGTTGATCGGATCGACGGTCGGAACCCGCGCCGAGTTCCGGCGCGTCGTCGACCTCGTCGCCCGCGGCGCAATCAGGCCGCTTCTGGCCGGAACCTATCCATTGTCCGAAATCGCGACAGCCCAGGCAGCCTTCAAGGCAAAATCGTTCTTTGGAAAGCTGGTGCTCCTGCCCGGAGCATAAGCCCATCGTACGGGCGCGCTCGGCCCGCCTAATCGAAGTCTTCGGCGAGCGCCCGGCGCACCGTCTCGGGCATCACC
>JBHHZM010000012.1:0-39898 GCA_046758065.1 Alphaproteobacteria bacterium
GCATCGACGCCGGTTTCCTGCTGTTCGACGAAGACGATCGCCTGCTGTTGGCCAATGCCAGAATCCGGGACATGTTCGCGACCATCGCCGGTATTCTCGAACCCGGCGCACGCTTCGAAACGATCGCCGCGGCGCTGGTCGAAAAGGGCGTCGTCGCGCTCGACGGCGCGACCGCGGACGACTGGCTTCGCGATTGTCTCGCCCGCCACAACAGTCTGCGCAGCGCCAGCGAGGTGAAGCTGGCCGACGGACGTTGGCTCAGGGCGCGCGAGTGCGACTCGGGCGATGGCGGCACGGTCGCGATCTACACCGACATTACCGTGGGCAAGGCGCGCGAACGTCACATGAGCGAAGGCGAGCGACGCTACCAGAAGCTCGTCGAGATCGGGGTCGCCCTGTCGGCGGAGAAGAACCTGGATCGCTTGCTCGAAATAATTCTGATCGAGGCCAAGAACATCGCCAATGCCGATGGCGGCACGATCTATCTGCGCGAGACGGAGAGCGACAAGGGATCCCCCTCCTCGGGCGCACGCATCGACCCCCGCACGGGCGGCGACCGCCGCGTCGGCTTCTCACGCCGCAAGGATAGCGACCGCCGTTGGTTCGAGCGGATCGACCTCGATTCCCGGCGTATTCCCGACGAGCGGCGCGACGGCGGGGACCGGCGCGCCCGCAAGGATCGGCTCCGCTTTGCCGTTCTGCGCAACGACAGTCTGGGAATCGCCATGGGTGGCACCACGGGAGAGCCCATTCCCTTTCCGTCGCTGCCGCTCTACGACCCCGAGACCGGCAAGGCAAACGTCACGAACATCGCCACGCTGGTCGCGCTCGGCGGTGTCGCGGTCAACGTTCCCGACGCCTACGCCGACGACCGCTTCGATTTCTCCAGCACCATGGCGATGGATGCGAGGACAGGGTATCGCTCGACCTCGTTCCTGACCCTTCCGATGAAGAACAACGCCGGCGAGGTCATCGGCGTGCTCCAACTCATCAACGCGCGCGACGCGATGACCGGTGCCATCGTGCCGTTCGATACCGAGGATCAGCAGGCGGTCGAGGCGCTGGCGTCGCAGGCCGCCGTCGCGCTCGACAATCAGCAGTTGCTCGAAGGGCAGAGAACCCTCCTCGGCGCCTTCATTCAACTCGTCGCCGGCGCGATCGACGAGAAATCGCCGTACACCGGCGGCCATTGCGAGCGCGTCCCCGCGCTGACCGAAATGCTCGCCGAAGCCGCCTGCGCGGCGAGCGAGGGTCCGTTCCGGGATTTCGCCCTTTCCGACGAGGAGCGTTACGAGTTGTGCATCGCCGCCTGGCTCCACGATTGCGGCAAGGTGACGACGCCCGAATACGTCGTCGACAAGGCGACCAAGCTCGAAACCATCTCCGACCGCATCGAGCAGGTGAAGGTCCGCTTCGAGGTGCTCAAACGCGACGCGGAAATCGCCCGGCTCAAACAACTCGCGGAAAGCGCAAGGCCGCGCGAGGCGGTCGAGGCCGGGTTTCATGCCCGGATCACACAGCTCGAAACCGATCTCGCTTTCCTCGAAGAGATCAACCTGGGTCGTGAATCGATGAGCGACGATCAGAAGGCGCGCGTGCGGCGCATCGCCAAACAACGCTGGCGTGGGCCCGACGGCGCGGAGCGTGCCCTGCTGAGCGAGGACGAGGTCAGGAACCTTTGCGTCACCCGCGGCACGCTGACCCCCGAGGAACGGAAGGTTATCGACGACCATATTGTCGTCACCATCGAGATGCTCGAAAAGCTGCCGTTCCCCAAGGGACTGACACGGGTGCCGGAATACGCGGGCGGGCATCACGAGAAGATGGACGGGTCCGGTTACCCGCGCGGGCTCCGTCGCGAGCAAATGTCGCTGCCGGCGCGGATGATGGCGGTCGCCGACATCTTCGAGGCGCTCACCGCCGCCGACCGGCCCTACAAGAAAGCGATGCCCTTGAGCGAGGCGATGGCGATGATGGCGAAGATGCGCGATAATGACCATATCGACGCCGATCTCTTCGCGCTGTTCGTCGAAAGCGGCGTCTACCGAAAATATGCCGAGCGCTTTCTCGATCCGGAGCTGATCGACGACGTCGACCACGAGAGAATCCTGGTTCGGCGGGCGATGGAGCCGGAGCGGCGGACGGCGGCCGAGAGGTTGGGACGGTGAGCGAGATCAGAACCGTCGTTCTTACCGGTGCGAGCCGCGGCATCGGCCACGCCACGGCGCGGCGATTCAGCGAGGCCGGCTGGCGGGTCATCACCTGCTCGCGCGAGGACGTGCCCGCGGAGTGCCTGGTGGGCGAGGTGCGTCACCGGCATATCGTCGCCGATCTTGCCGACGACGCCAGCATCGGTCATTTCTTGCGCGCGGCCAACGAGGTATTGGGCGACGACCCGCTGCACGGTCTCGTCAACAACGCCGGCGTCTCGCCCAAGACCGAGTTCAAGGAGCGCCTGGGGTGCCTCAACGGCGACCTCGACCACTGGCGCGAGGTCTTCGAGCTCAACTTTTTCGCGCCACTGGTTCTCGCCCGCGGCTTCGCGGCAGCGTTGCACCGGGGTAAGGGCGCGGTGGTCAACGTCACCTCGATCGCCGGCCACGCCGTGCATCCCTTCGCGGGTAGCGCCTATTCGACCTCGAAGGCGGCGCTTTCGGCGCTGACGCGCGAGATGGCGGTCGAGTTCGCGCATCTCGGCGTGCGCGTCAACGCGGTCGCGCCGGGCGAGATCGAGACCGCGATGCTCTCGCCCGAGACCGAGGTGCTGATCCCGCGCATTCCGCTCCACCGCCTCGGCCTGCCGGCCGACGTCGCCGGGGCGATCTACTATCTGTGCTCGGACGATTCGGCCTACGTCACCGGCTCGGAAATCATGGTGACCGGCGGCCAGCACGTGCTTTGAGGCGCGCTTAAGTCGTCCCTCACTCGTCGCCGGGGACGCCGTAGGCGGGCGCGGCGGTGGGGTCGAGCGCGCGAATCAGATAATCGGCTATCTGCGGCTCGTAGATCTGCCAAACGCGGCGCAGCTCGGCGATCGGCGCATCGTGCCAATCGACCCGCAGGTCGGCGATCGGGAAGACGTGGCGGTCGACGACGTAAAGCCCGGCCGAGCGCACCTCGCCTCTTTCGCCGCCCGCCGCGAGCCCTGCTTCGAGCGCCTGCAAGAGACGTTCGGCGAGATGCGCTTCCGGGGCGGCCTCGAAGGCTTCGACCATCATGGCCGGCACGTCCTCGGAAGCGAGGATGTTGCCGGCGGCGACGCATCCATCGCCTTCGACCACGCGATGGGTGCCGAGCGTGTTGGCCCCCGAGTAGTGCGCGGTGTTGCCGTCCTGATCGACCGCGGCGAGCTGGCGAAACTCGGGGTGGGCGTTGGACGCCACCATGGCGTCGACCGCTGCTTTGGCACTATAGCCGCGGGCGAGCAGGTCGAGACCGATGGCGCCGAGGCGCGGGTCGGTGACGTTCTGGGTGGCGACGACGCCGGCGCCGGCGCGCGCCCACACCCCGCAGCGGGCGGCGACGCAGACGCTCGACGAGCTCACCGCGATGCCGAACATGCCGGTGCGCGGGCAGCGGGCGACGATCGAAAACGTCATGGTCGGGCCTCGTCCTCGGGAATCACCGCATCGACATCGATCTCCATCAGCATCTCGGGCCGCGCGAGTCCGTTGACGATGAGCCCGGTCGAGACCGGGAAGACCCCCTTGAGGTGTTTGCCGATCACCCGGTAGACCGGCTCGCGGTAGGCGCGGTCGGTGATGTAGATGGTAATCTTGCAGATGTGATCGAGCGTCGCGCCGGCTTCTTCGAGCAGCGTCTTGACGCATTTCATGGCGTTGTCGGCCTGCGCCGCGGGATCGCCGTGGCCGACGAATCCGCCGTCGAGCGCGAAGCCCGTCTGGCCGCGCAGGAAAACATGGCGTCCGGCGCGCACCGCCATGCAGAGGTCGTTGTCGAGCGCCTGCTCGGGGTACATCTCCCGGGTATTGAATTTGCGCAAACGGACGTGCGCCATCGCTATCTCCCTCGTCCGCTAAAGCCGGAACACCCTAGCTTTTCATCACCTTGTCGGAAAGCCCTGCGCTCCTTTTCACGAATGCGAGAGGTTCGTCGAAGTCGAAGCTCAGATAGACGTCGTTGAGATGTTTGAACGGCGGCGCCTGGGCGAAAAGCTGAAACGTCAGCCGGTGCCCGGCGTAGTCCGAGTTCAACAGGTCGCGGGCGAAGGCGAGCAGCTTGCGCCTGTCCTCGGCGTCCCAGGCCTCGTTGACGTGGTAGAACTTGTCGAGCCAGCGCGCGGTGTCGCCGCCTTCGAAGGCCGCCGAGTCGGGGGTGACGCAGATCTGTCCGCCGCACAGCTCGCGCGCGAGGTGCATCATCTCGGGCACCCGCGTGCAGGCGTGCACCCGGCCGGCGTAGAGCAAAGACTGGTGGGGCATCAGCAGACCCGCCGGGCTCTTCTGCGCGAGAGCGATCGAGGCGGTGAGATGGGCGTTGATCGTCTCGCGGTAGCAGGCGAGCGTCGCCAGCTTCTCGCGCACCGCCTGCATCTTGTCGAGACCGGTCTGGCGGGCGTTGAACAGCGCCGCGCCGATCATCATGTCGGCAATGAACTGAATGCGCTGGACGAAGGGAAAGGCGCTGTAGCGGTGCAACGTGCCGCGGATGAACGAGGCGGCGCGGGTGTGGCGATAGAACAGAACGTCCTCCCAGGGCACCAGCACGTCGTCGAAGACCAGCAGGGTGTCGACCTCGTCGAAGCGGTTGGCCAGCGGATAGTCGCGCCGACTCCCGCGGCCGACGAAACCCGCGCGGCAGATGTGCTTGAGCCCCTTGGCGTCCATCGGACAAATGAAGCCGAGGGCGTAGTCCGAGAGCTTCTCATCGCCCCAGTTGGCGATGGTCGGCTTGACGAACGCCTGGTGCGCATAGCTCGCAGCGGTTTCGTACTTGGCGCCGCGCACCACGATGCCGGCGTCGGTTTCCCTGACCACGTGCAGCATCATGTCGGGGTCCTGGTCCTGCGGGCGCCGCGAGCGGTCGCCTTTCGGGTCGGTGTTGGCCGAGACGTGATAAATGTCGTCCTCGAGCACGCGGTAGATGTGGCGCTCGATGTTTTCGCCGAACTGGGGATCGACCTCGTTGAGGACGTCCTTGCCGTCCCACAACGACCACAGCTCGCCCACGGTCTCGTCGCCGACGCGGATGACGACGCCGCCGATGTCCTTCATCACCGCCTCGACCGCCGCGCGCTTGTCGTGCCAGTCGCCTTGCGTCTTAGGCAGCTTGTAGCCGATGCAGTTGGGCTCGTTCTTCTCGCCGATATACGACATGACGTCGCGGTAGCGCTCCTCGTGCGCCATGTCGTAGATGCGCGCGCGCACGTCGACGATCGGCTTGAACGCGGGGTGGACGGTCACGTCCCTGACGCGTTCGCCGTCCATCCACACCTCGCGGCCGTCGCGGATCGACTCGCGATACTCGTCTCCCGTCATCAGCATGGCAGAGAACCCCGGATGATTGCGCCGTCGTTTTGCCGGTTATCTTGACGGCAAATCTCGACCGAAGGAAAATATTATTTATTGACGATATGGATAGGAAAAGTTGATCCCGTTCAGTCTCAAGCAGCTCGCGTACTTCGTCGCGGCGGGCGAACGCGACAGCGTCACCGCCGTGCTGCGGGCGACGCGGATGGCGACGGCGTGCGCGGAGTTCTGCCGCGAGCATTTCGCCGCGACCCGGGTCATGGCCGGCTGAACGACTACTCGGTCAACACCAGAACGTCGCCGGCGTCCCAGGAGATCCACAGCTCGTCGCCGATCGCGACCCGGGGCCGGGTCGAGCGCGCCTCGTTGGGCAGGTTGGCGGTGACGACGACCCCGGTCGCGTTGTCGAGATAGACGTGGCTTTCGTCGCCATAGTAAGCGACCTCGGTGACGCGACCGCGCAGCTTGATCCCGGCGTCCGGCTCGCTCGTCCCGAGACGCACCTTTTCGGGGCGCACGGCGATGCCGATGTCGCCCGCGGCCGCACCCGAAAAGGGGACGGCGATAGGGTCAATCCCGGCAACGTCGATGAGCAATCGCGGACCTTCGCTTCCCGCGACGCGGGCTTCGAACAGGTTCATCTTGCCGATGAAATCGGCGACGAAGCGGGAATTCGGGAATTCGTAGAGTTCCGCCGGCGGGGCGACCTGACGGACGCGCCCCGCATCCATCACCGCAATGCGGTTGGCCATCGACAGCGCCTCGTCCTGGTCGTGGGTGACGATCACGAAAGTAATGCCGACCGAGTTCTGAAGCCGCACGAGTTCGAGCCGCATCGCATCGCGCAGCTTGGCGTCGAGCGCCGAGAGGGGCTCGTCGAGCAGCAGCACGCGCGGCTTCTTGACCAGCGCCCGGGCGAGCGCCACGCGCTGCTTCTGCCCGCCCGAGAGCTGATCGGGCATGCGTTGTTCGAGCCCGTCGAGCCGCACCAGCGCCAGCGCCTCGGCGACCCGCTGCTCGATCTCGGGCCGGGGCACGCCCGTCACCTTGAGGCCGTAGCCGACGTTCCGGGCGACGGTCATGTGGGGAAACACGGCGTAGGATTGAAAGACCATGTTGACCGGGCGCCGGTTGGGATCGACGCCGGTGACGTCCTCCCCGGCGATCAGCACCTGTCCCGAGGTCGGGTTTTCGAAGCCGGCGAGCATGCGCAACAGCGTCGTCTTGCCGCAGCCCGAAGGGCCGAGAAGGGCGAAGAATTCGCCCTCGGCGATATCGAGCGAGACGTCGTCGACCGCGACCACGTCGCCGGAAAAGCGTTTGGTCAGGCTGCGCAGACTGATGATTCCGGAACCCGCGTTCATGCCGCCCGCCGCCCCGAGCGGCCCTGGATGATCATCGCCGTTACCGTGAGCGTGAGCGTAATGACGATCAGCACGGTCGATGCCGCATTGACCTCGGGCGTCACGCTGAACCGCACCATCGAATAGATCTTGATGGGGAAGGTGGTCGATCCCGGCCCCGCGGTGAAGAAGGTGATGACGAAGTCGTCGAGCGAAAGCGTGAAGGCGAGCAACCCGGCGGCGATCACTCCCGGCACCATGTAGGGAAAGGTGACGTTCCAGAACGTCTGCCACGGGTTCGCGCCGAGATCGCGCGAGGCCTCTTCGAGCGCCTCGTCGAAGCCCGACATGCGCGCCCGGATGACGACGGCGACGAACGGGATCGAAAAGGCGATGTGGCTCGTCGTAATGGTGAACAGTCCGAGCGGAACGTCGATGCGGGCGAAGAACGCCAGCATCGCCACGCCCATGCAGATTTCCGGGATCATGATCGGCAGATGGACCCAGCCTTCGTACGGCCCCTTGCCGGGGAAGCGGTAGCGGTAGAGCGCGAGCCCCAGCGCCGTGCCCAGCACCGTCGAAACCAGGGTCGAGGTGGTGGCGATGAACATGCTGTTGAGAAAGGCCTCGTGCAGGTGCACGTTGTGGAACGCCTTGTCGTAGTACTTGAGGGTAAAGCCCTGCCAGGTGATGTTGCGCCGGCTGTTGTTGAAGCTGAAGACGATCAGCGAAATGATCGGGAAGTAGAGAAAGAAGAAGTTGGCGAACAGCACGAGCTGAAGCCAGCGCTTACGCGTGTAGTCGAGCGGATTTGCCCGGCGCTTCCGCCCGCCCACGGCTGCCGGCTTCGTCATGTCGGTGGCGCCCATCCTAATAGCTCACGCCTTGCGAGCGCTGCGCCACCACGGCGCGAATCCACAGCGCGGCGAAGGTGGCGTACATCAGCAGAAAGGAAAGCGCCGAGCCGAACGGCCAGTCGCGCGCCGCGCCGTACTGGCGCGCGATCAGGTTGCCGATCATCAGGCTGTCGGTACCTCCCAGAAGGTCGGGGGTGAGGAAATTGCCGACCGATATGACGAACACCAGCAGGCAGCCCGACACCAGCCCGGGCATGATCAGCGGCACGGTCACCGACAGGAGCGTGCGCCAGTGCCCGGCGCCGAGGTCGAGACTCGCTTCGAGGTACGACTTGTCGAGCTTCTCAAGCGATGCGTAGAGCGGCAGCACCATGAACGGCAGGTGGACATAGACCAGACCGACGACGACGGCGTACTGGTTATAGAGAAGTTGCAACGGCTCGAAGGCGCCCAAGGCGGTCGGGAAGCCGGCCAGCGCCAGCAGCGCGGCGAACTTGTCGTGCACCCATTCGAGGCCGAAGTTCAGGAATCCCCGGGTCCGGAGCACCGCGATCCAGGCGTAGGTCCGGATCAACAGGTTGGTCCAGAACGGCAGGATGACGACGAGCAGGAGCGGGTTCTTGAGCCGCGCCGGCGCGAAGGCGATGCCCATCGCCAGGGGGAGCCCCATGGCGAGACAGATCGCCGTCGTGACCGCGCCGATCCATACCGACTTCCAGATGATGCCCAGGTGGATCCATTCGAGCGCCCGGCCGTAGTTCTCGAAGCTGAGCGCAAGGACCGTCTGGCCCTGCGGTCCCTGCTCGCCGAAGCTGTAGACCCAGACGATGGCGAGCGGCAGGGTGAAGAACACCACCAGCCAGAGCGAGGCGGGGCCGATGAGGATGCCGAACGCCGCCTTGTTTTGGCGCCAGTCCTGCATGCCCTGTCGGCCCCGCCAAATCGGCGCGGTTTCGCGCGCGCGGACGCGCTCGGCTACGCCGCCTGAATTGCGGTCCAGGCCTCGTCGTAGAGACGGAGCGCATCGCCGATGTCGATCAGCCCCTTGCACTTGGAGACGATCGAATCGGGCAGATAGACGGCCGGGTTCACGAGGTCCGCCTTGTCGACGTAGGCGCGGGCCGCCTTGTTGCTGGTGGCGTAGTGGATGGTGTTGGCGATCTCGCCGTTCACCTTGGGATCGTGGATGTGGTTGATGAACGCGTAGGCGTTGTCGATGTTCGGCGCACCCTTGGGGATGCTCATGCCGTCGACCCAGAGGATGCTGCCTTCGTCGGGGACGGCGTAGGCCAGATCGCTGTCCTCGGCCATCACGCCGAGGATGTCGCCGTTCCATTCCATGACGATATCGACGTCGCCCGAGATCAGCATGTCCTGTCCCGAATCGGGCACGAACGCCTTGAGGTTCTTTTTCTGCCGGATCAGCAGATCGCGCGCCTCGGCGACCTCGGCGGGATTCGTCGTGTTGGGCGAATGACCGAGATACATCAGCACCAGCCCGAGCACGAACCGGGAATCGGCGAGCAGCGCGATCCGTCCCGCGTACTTGTCGCTGTCGAACAGGTCCTTCCAGCTTCGCGGCGTTTCGACCTTGGACTTGCGGTAGCCGATGCCGACGCTGCCCCAGAAGTAAGGCACGTTGTGCTTGTCGCCGGGATCGAAGCTCGGGTTGAGGAAGTTGGGGTCGATGTGTTTGAAATTGGGAATTCGCGAGTGGTCGATTTCCTCGAGCATGTCCGCCGCGATCATCGTCTCGATCATGTAATCGCTCGGGAAGATCACATCGTAGCCCGGATTGCCTTCCTGAAACTTGGCGTACATCTCTTCGAGGTTGGCGTAGAGATCGTACTGGACCTCGACGCCGGTGCGTTTGGTGAAGGTGTCGAGGGTGGTTTCGCCGATATAGGTGTCCCAGTTATAGACGTTCAACTGGCCGCTTGCCGTCCAACCGGTCCGCGGCAGCGCGGCGAGGCCGACGCCGGCGGCGGCCGCGCCCCTGAGGAAGCGGCGGCGAGTGAAGGCTGAAAACGGATTTGTTGTCATGGATTTGCTCCCTGTTTCACATTGATTGCGCCCGCAGAGGAATGCCTCACGGATCGCACCCCGCGCATCCCCGCCCGGGCCCCTTGTTCCGATTCCCCAATCTAACGTGGAAGCCGCTCCGGTGCCAACCGCTGACAGCCGGCACGCTCAGGCCGCGAGGATCGCGTCCCAGGCGGCGTCGTAAAGCTGCCGGAAGTCGCCGACGTCGACGATCGTCTCACAATCGGCGACCGTTCCCGGCGGGGCATAGACCACCGGATCGTTGAGATCGCCGGGATCGACCATCTCGCGCGCCGCCCAGTTGGGCGTGGCGTAACGGAGGTAGTTCGCGATCGCCGCGTTGACCTCGGGATCGAGCAGGTGGTTGATGAAGGCATGGGCGTTCGCCGGGCGCGGCGCGGCGGCGGGAATGCAGACGTTGTCGATCCACAAGACGCTGCCTTCGCGAGGCACGGCGTAGCCGATGTCGCGATCGACGCCCTGCGCGTCGATGATGTCGCCGTTCCACTCGGCCGCGAGATCGACTTCGTCGCGAAGCAGCAGATACTCGCCCGAATCGGGCGCGAAAGCGTGGAGATTGGGCTTGGCCGAGATCAGCAGGTTGCGCGCCTGGGCGATCGCCTCGGAATCGGTCGCGTTGAGGCTGTGCCCGAGGTATTTCAGCGCGAAGCCGATCGTCGCCCGCGGATCGGCGGGCAGTGCGATGCGGCCGGCGAACGCCGCGCTGCGCGCGGGTTCGAAGACCAGGCCCCAGCTCTCGGGGCCGCGGCCGAGCCTGGCGCGGCGGTAGCCGAGACCCATGGTGCCCCAGATGTAAGGCACGCCGTGTGCGAGACCGGGATTGAATCGCGGGTCCGAGAAGGCGGGGGCAGGGTCGATATGCCGGATGTTGGGCACCAGATCGTGATCGAGCGGCGCCAGCATGGCGCGCCCGATCATGGTCTCGACCATGTAGTCGCTGGCGAACACCACGTCGTGGTTCGCCCCACCGCTTTTCAGGGTCGTGAACATTTCCTCGTTGCTCGCGAAGACGTCGTGATGGACCTCGATGCCGGTCGCGGCGGTGAACGAGCCGAGGGTGTCGGGGGCGAAATAGCCCTCCCAGCTATAGACGCTGACGAGGTTCGGATCGTCCGACGAATCGTCCGCATGGGCCCGGGCCGCGAGCGCGGCGCCGAAACCCGCGGCGCCGCCGAGGAAGGCCCGGCGGGTGAGGCCGCGCAGCGCTTTCGGCCCGCGCGGGCCGCTCAGCCGCGCCACAGCCCTTCGCGCGCGAGGTCGTCCATGGTCGCCTCGATGCCCTCGCGCAGGATATCGACGGTCCTGTCGATCTGACCGCGGTCGAGGATCAGGGGCGGCGACAGCACGTTGAGATGCGCGATCGGGCGCACGATCAATCCCCGCTGCTGACAGTGGCGCGCGATGCGCCCGCCGATGCCGATTTCGGGATCGAACAGTTCCTTGGTCTCCTTATTGGCGACGTTCTCGACGCACATCATGAAGCATTTGCCGCGCACATCGCCGACGATCGGCAGATCGCGGAGTCCGCCGAGCCGCTCCTCGAAATAGGGGCCGATCTCGCGCACGTGACCGCAGATGTCCTCGCGCTCGATGATCTCGATGTTCTTGAGACCGGCGGCGCAGGACACCGGATGACCCGAATAGGTGAAGCCGTGGGTGAACAGCGCGCCTTTGGCCTGCGGCACCCGGATGACGTCGTAGATCTCGTCCGACAGCAGGGTGGCCGAGAGCGGCAGATAGCCCGAGGTGATGCCCTTGGCGGAGGTGATGACGTCGGGCACGAGCTCGAATACCGGTTCCGAGGCGAGCATGTGACCGAGGCGTCCGAAGCCGGTTACCACCTCGTCGGAGATGTAGAGCACGCCGTAGTTGCGGCACACCTCGCGGGTGCGTCTGTGATAGCCGGGCGGCGGCACGATCACGCCGCCCGCGCCCATGATCGGCTCGGCGATGAAGGCGGCGACGTTCTCGGGGCCGAGTTCGAGGATCCGGTTCTCGAGGTCGGCGACCTTGGCGTCGCAGAATTCCTCGACGCTCATGCCCTCGGGCCGGCGGTAGGGGCTGGGCGTCGGTATGTAGGACACCAGATCGGGCGCGAGATCGAAGCCCTGATGGTCGAACTCGACGCCGGTCAACGTCATCGCGAGATAGGTCGAGCCATGATAGCCGTCGATCCGCGAGATGATCTTCTTCTTGGTCTTCTTGCCCAGCCGGTTGAAATAGAAGTGGATGACGCGGATCGCGGTGTCGTTCGCCATCGATCCGCCGGTGCCGTAGAACACGTGGTTGAGCGGCGCCGGCGCAAGCTCGGCGAGCTTGGCGGCGAGTTCGGCGGCGGGCGGCGTGGTCAGATGGGTGAAGGTCGAGTAATAGCACATGCGCCGCGCCTGATCGGCGATCGCCTGCGCCATTTCATCGCGGCCGTAGCCGATATTGACGCACCACAGACCGCCGATCCCGTCGATGAACCTGTCGCCGTCGGCGTTGTAGACGTACACCCCTTCCGCCTCGGCGATGACGTCCGAGCCTTTTTCCTCGAAGGTCGCGAAGTCGGTCCAGGGGTGGATATAGTGGTCGCGGTCCTTGCGCCACAAATCCTGCGTGTCGTAGGCGGCGAAGTTGCGCCCGTCCATGACTTTTCCCTCCGGGTTTCTTTACTGATCACGTTTGGCTTCCATGTTGACCGCAAAATCGGGGCGCGGCAAATTGTTCTTCGGATGCGACGACGGAGCGGCGGCGGGAAATGGGCGTGCTGAGCGAGAGCGATATCGAACGGTTCCGGGCCGACGGTTTTATCGTCGACCGGGGCGACGTGACCGGCGAGCGGCTCGCCGCGCTCCGGGCCGAGCTTGCCGGCTGGGTCGAGCAGAGCCGGGGGCACGCGGTCAACTACGGCGACACGCTCGATGGCCGCGCGCGCTTCGATCTGGAGATCGGTCATAGCGCCGCGGCGCCGCGGCTCAGGCGGGTCAACAATCCGGCCGAAATCTCGATCTCCTACCGCGCGGTCACCCACGAGAGCCGGCTGCCCGACGCGGTGGCCGATCTCATCGGCCCCGACGTGAAATTCCATCATTGCAAGATCAATCTCAAGCTGCCCGGCAGCGAAACCCGGGTCGGCTACCACCAGGATTTCTCGTACACGCCGCACACCAACGACGATCTCGTCACCGCGCTGCTCATGCTCGACGACATGACGCTCGAAAACGGCTGCCTGATGGTCGTCCCGGGCTCGCACCGCGAGGGCCAGGTCAGCCTGTGGCAAGGGCAAACCTTCACCGGCGAGACGCCACCCCGGCTCACCGCCGCGTTCGAGAAGCGCGCCGTGCCGGTGACGGGCAAGGCGGGCGACGTCTGTCTGATGCACACCTCCCTGATGCACGGCTCGGCGCCCAACCGCTCACGCCGTGCCCGGGGCCTGTTCATCACCGTCTACGCCGCGGCCGACGCCTTCGCCCTCAGCCCATCGCCGCTGCCCAACGCCTTCGAGGGCGACATCGTTCGCGGCAAGGCGAGCCGTATCGCCCGACTCCAGGGCCGCGTCGTCGAACTTCCCGCAACCTACGACAACGCCTCGTTCTTCGAGGTGCAGGGGCAGAAATCGGCGACGACAAAGGGATAACCGGATTTCTCACTACTGTCGCGAGCGGTGTCGTCCGATGGCCTACTGTCGTAAAGATCAACCGTTCTTACGAATCGCCTTTATGACGGCAGCCGTTTCCTCCGATCCAAATCCGGCCGTCTGAGCGCGTTTCACCCAATCGCACATCAGGTCAGGCAGTTCGCTATTGATGCCGGCGTCATTCGCTTGTTGCCGCATTCGCGTCACGGCGCTGCCGGCAACATCGACCGTGGCTCCACCCTTGCTTACGTTAGCGAAAGTTCCGTCATTGATGGCTTGCGTCAGTGGAACGGCCCTGTCGTTCGCAGGCAGCAAAGCTGTAAACTCCGACACCGGCACGCCTTCCGACTCGCACACGTGGGCACCATGAATTGAACCGAATATGATGCCCGTCAGTCGCGAAAGGAACGCCAGATCAAGCGTCGCGGCCGCCCGAATGTTAGAGCCAAGATAACGCAGGTCACCGGCAAGGTGTTGAAGATCAGTCTGGCAATCTCTAAACACGGGCTCCGATCCGGCGACCAAGATGAGCCCGCCAGGTGTTCCGATGTTGCCTGGCCAGCAGAGGATGGCACCGTCCAGATAGGAAGCGCCATGATCGCTGAACCAATTTTCGCTCACCTTGGCCTCTTTGGGCGTTCCCGTACTCAGCTGCACGACAGTGCGGCCATCAAGCAAGGGTACAAGATCAGGTTTGTCGAATAGTTCTGCGGTCGTCTGATAGTCAGGAATGCAGACAATAACCCGAGGACTTGCTGCAAGGGCCTCGCCGAAGTTCGATGGGCCATGAGCGCCCAGCGTCACAAGAGGCTGCATTTTTTCAGATGAGCGGTTCCATACCGTTACGTTTCGCCCCGCTTCTATGAGCGTTCGTGCGAGGGCCGCACCCATCGCCCCCAAACCTACAATTGTAATGTCGCTCATAGTCCTCTCCCCTTCACAGCCTTTACTCCAATCCCATTAGGCGCTCGGGCGGGGTGGTGTCGCGTCGCGGCTCAGTCGCCGTCGAGTTCGTCGCGGAGCTCGCTGAACCAGGCGAGGTCGGCTTCCACCTGGGCGATATCGTGATCGAGCCAACGGGGCAGATAGCCCTCCTCGCCGGCGCTCGAGGCGTGCAGATCGACGAGCCTGGCGCGCTCGGCCTCGCGCATCTCGATCAGACCTTCGATCTGCTCGCGCTGCTCCGCGCGCGGCAGGAGGTGCATGAAGCGCAGCTTGAGGGCGATGGCGAGCTTGTTGAAGTCCCGACCCGGCGCGCGCACCGCCGCGCCCAACAGGGCGTCGAGCTCGGCCCGGCCCTTGTCGGTGAGATCCAGCACCGTCGCGGCCGGGGTCTCGCCTTTCTCGCGGGCTTCGATCAGACCCTCGAAGCGCAACAGCTCGATCGACGACCCCATGGTGTCGAGGGTGGGGCCGGCGTAACGGGTGACGAAATGACGCACCTCGTCGGCGAGCGCGGCGTAGCTTCGCGGACCCCGCGCAAGCAGACCGAGCGCGGCGAGGCGGATCGTCTCGCGCGGCATCAACGTGTTATCGGCAAACATCTGCGGCAAATTTCCGTCACCCGCCGGGCGCCATCGTCCAATCGCGATCCCTATAGAACCAAGGTGGGTGCCCGCCCTCCCGCTGTCCAGAGACGCGGCGGTTCAGTTCCGGATTCCGCGCATGCGTTCGTTCCGCCGGCGCAGCAGTTCGAGCATGGTCATGATGCCGATCGAAAACACGATCAGCAAAGTTGCGACGGCGAGGATCGTCGGGCTGATCTGCTCGCGGATTCCGGCCCACATCTGGCGCGGAATGGTGCGTTGCCTGAAGCCGGCGAGGAACAGGACCACCACCACTTCGTCGAACGAGGTGATCAGCGCGAACAGCGCGCCCGAGATCACGCCCGGCAGAATCAGCGGCATGGTCACCTTGAAGAAGGTGCGCGTCGGGTTGGCGCCGAGATTGGCCGCGGCGCGCGTCAGAGTGTGGTCGAAGCCGATCAGCGTCGCGGTCACGGTGATGACCACGAAGGGCGTGCCGAGCGCGGTATGGGCGAGGATCAGCCCCGGAAGGGTCTGAGCCAGGCCAATTTTGGAATAGAAGAAATACATGCCCGCCGCGGTGATGATCAGGGGCACGATCATCGGCGATATCAGGATGCCCATGATCATCGTGCGGAACGGCATGTAAGCGCGGCTCAGCCCGAGCGCCGCGACCGTGCCCAGCCCGGTGGCGAGCACCGTGGCGAAGAACCCGACGATGATGCTGTTCTCGATCGCCAGCAGCCACTGCGGATTGTTGATGATGTCCTGGTACCAGCGCAGCGAAAACGCCGAAGGTTGCAGGGTCAGCATCTCGTGGGTGAAGGTGAAGTACGGCTCGGTGTTGAACGACAGCGGAATGATCACCAGGATCGGCGCGATCAGGAACAGGAAGATCAGCGCGCAGATGAAGCGGAAGCCGTAATGCCAGCTTCGTCCCAGGGGGCCGACGTAAGGTGGAAGCGCCATCGGTCTAGCCGAGTTTCATGTTGTCGATGCCGACCAGCCGGTTGTAGAGCCAGTACAGGATCAGCACGCCGGCGAGCAGCAAGCCGCCGAGCGCCGCGGCCAGCCCCCAGTTGAGCGACGACTGCATGTGGTAGGCGATGAAATTGCTGATGAGCTGGCCCGTGCGTCCGCCGACCAGCGCCGGGGTGATGTAATAGCCGATGGAAAGGATGAAGACGAGAAGTGAGCCGGCGCCGATTCCCGGTACGCTTTGCGGGAAATAGATCCGCCAGAACGCCAGCGCCGGATTGGCGCCGAGCGACTGCGCCGCACGCACGTAATTCGGCGAGATCGTCTTCATCACGCTGTAAAGCGGCAACACCATGAATGGCAGCAGAATATGGGTCATCGCCACGATCGTGCCGGTCATGTTGTAGATCATCTGCATCCGGTTCTCTTCGCCGATCAGTCCGATCCAGACCAGAAGGTCGTTGATCACCCCCTGGGTCTGCAACAGCACGATCCACGAGGTGGTGCGCACCAGAAGCGAGGTCCAGAACGGCAACAGCACCATGATCATCAACAGATTGCTGACGCGCACCGGCAGGGTCGCCATCAGATAGGCGATCGGATAACCGAGAACGAGACACAGCACGGTAATGAGCAGGCTCACCCAAAGAGTGCGAATGAAAAGCGTGACGTAAATCTGCTTCTGTTCGGGTTGGGCGGCGATGCTGCCGTCGGCGCCGTAGTGCATGTCGAGCGCCGCAAGATAGAACGACAGGGTATAGCGCGCCCCGGTGCGCTTGATGGTCGCCCAGGTCGCGGTCTTTCCCCAGCGCTTGTCGATCTTGATCAGCGCGTCGGTATAGGGTCCGCCTTTGAGCTTGGCCGCCTTGCGCGCGGACTTGGTTAGGAGGCTGCGCATGCCGCTGATTTCATAGTTCAGGCGGTTGGCGACCTTGCCGAGATTCTTGTCCTTCTTGCGCTGGACCAGTTCCTTGGCCAGCGCGGCGAAGGCTTCTTCGCCGGGAAGTCCCGTCATGTCCCATTTGTCGAGCGCGGCGAGAGTGTTCGGGATGTACCTCGCCAGCGCCGGGTTATCGACGCTGCGGAACGTCATGTCGGCGATAGGAAAAACGAAAGTAATCAGGATGAACAGCAGCAGCGGCAACACCAGGCCGAACGCCTTCACGCGGTTGAGGCGCGTCGTGCGCCGCAACTTGTCCTTCAGCGGAACCCCGTCCGCCGTCGTTATGGCTGCCTGGTTAACGGTGATATCCGCCATGACCCACTCGCCGCGGGACGCTTGTTGAATTCTTCAGCCGGCGATCCGATCGGGGGCGGGCGAGGCCCGCCCCCAAGATCGAACCCGGGTTATTTCGCCAGCCAGGCGGCGAACCGCTCGTTCAACTCGTCCTGGTGGTCGGCCCACCATTCGAAGTCGTTCTGGAGGGCGTTCTTGAAGTTGTCCGGCGCCGTCGGCATCTGCGGCATCATTTCGGGCGCGATCAGCGGCACCGAGGATTTGCGGACCGGACCGTAGGAAATATACTTGGTCTGGTCGGCGAGGCGCTGCGTGTCGGTCGAGTACTTGACGAACTCGAGCGTCTGCTTGAGACGCGGCGTGCCCTTGACGATGCCCCAGAGGTCGATATCCCAGACCTGGCCGTCCCAGATGATCTTGAACGGCTTCTTCTCCTTGACGATGGCGTTGAACAGCCGGCCGTTGTACGCCGAGGCCATCACGACTTCGCCGTCGGCGAGCATCTGCGGCGGCTGGGCGCCGGCCTCCCACCACAGAAGGTCATCCTTGATGGTGTCGAGCTTGGCGAAGGCGCGGTCGACGCCTTCAGGGGTCGACAGCACTTCGTAGACCTTGTCGGCGGGAACGCCGTCGGCCATCAACGCCCACTCGATGTTGACGCGCGGGGTCTTGCGCAGGGCGCGCTTGCCGGGGAAGGTCTTGGTGTCGAAGAAGTCGGCGATCTTGGACGGCTTCTTGCCGGGGAACTTCGACGAATCATAGGCGAACACGGTCGACCAAACGATCTCGCCGACGCCGCATTCGTGAAGCGTGCCCTTGATGAAATCCTCGGTCGCCGGGGTGCCGTCAGGCGCCGGCGGCAGGCTCGAAAGGTCGATCGACTCGAGCAGGCCCTCGTCGCAGCCACGCACGACGTCGGACATTTCAAGGTCGACGACGTCCCAGGTGATGTTGCCCGCTTCAACCTGGGCGCGGACCTGGGCGAGGCCGCCGTTGTAGTCTTCCGAGTTGACGACGATACCGGTCTTCTTGGTGAACGGCTTGTGATAGGCCTCGATCTGGCTCTTCGTGTAGGCGCCGCCCCACGACACCGCGGTGATCGACTCGGCCGACGCCGGCGTCGCCGTCGCCAGGCCGAACGCGGCGGCCCCCATCACCGCCAAAGCGGATCCCTTCATCAGAGATTTCATTACTCCTGTCTCCCTATGTTGCGCCGGCGTGCCCGGCGATGTTCGAACTCCCTGGTTCATCCATGACGCGACAGCGCCAGGGCTGCAACGTCGCTTCGCCGGAACCCGACCCCGGGCTAGGCGTCGAGCGCCCGGCAATCCTCTGACTTCCATCCAATCCTGACTGTCTTGCCTTCTTCGAGCGCGGCGTGATCCGACGCGTTGGGCACTTTGACGATGAATTCGTCATTGCCGCAGAGGTTTACCCGCGTGCGGATGTGGTCGCCGAGATAGATCAGCTCCTCGACCTGTCCCTCGAAGACGTTGGGACAACTGCCGTTGGGCGGGTCGATGAGCACGCGCTCCGGACGCAGCGACAGCATCGTGCGGCAGCCGATGGTGTCGACGTTGACGGCGAGCGCCTTGACCTTGCCGCCGCCGTCGACCTCGACCGCGCATTCGGTACCGTTGAGGTCCGCCACCTTGCCCTGAAGCTTGTTGTTCTCGCCGATGAACTGCGCGACGAAGGCGTTCTCCGGCCTTTCGTAGAGATCGGCCGGCGTGGCGAGCTGCTGGATCACGCCGTCGTTGAACACCGCGATGCGGTTCGACATGGTGAGCGCTTCGCTCTGATCGTGAGTGACATAGACGACGGTGACGCCCAGTTGCTCGTGGATGTGCTTGATTTCGTACTGCATCTGCTCGCGGAGCTGACGGTCGAGTGCCCCGAGCGGCTCGTCCATGAGCACGAGTTGGGGGTCGAAGACGAGGGCGCGGGCGACGGCCACGCGCTGCTGCTGGCCGCCCGAGAGCTGTCCCGGACGACGGTTGCCGAACCCGCCGAGCTGCACCATGTCGAGCACCCGCTTGATGCGTTCCTCGATCTCGGCCTTCGCCAGCCCGCGGACCTCGAGCGGAAAGGCGAGGTTCTCGTTCACCGTCATATGCGGGAACAGGGCGTAGTTCTGAAACACCATGCCGATTTCACGCTTGTACGGCGGCACGTCGTTGATCGAGCGGCCGTCGAGCATGATCTTGCCGTGGGTTGCCGGCTCGAACCCGGCCAGCATCAACAAGCAGGTCGTCTTGCCCGAGCCCGACGGTCCCAACATCGTCAGGAATTCGCCGCGGGCGATATCGAGATTGAGGTTTTTTACGACGAGAGTTTCACCGTCGTAACTCTTTTGAACCTCGATGAATCTTACGAGGTGATCGGTCGAATCCGTCATTTATACATGGTCATCCCTGTTGCGTCCTTAGTGTATTTCCGGCCTTTTCCGGCCGGTTCGAATTCTGTTCCGGCTTGCGGCGGTCTTTCGGCGCCACCGAAGCCATGAAACCTATATGCCTTACCTCCCGGTGCAAACGCAACGGTATTTTCAGACAATCTGCGGAGCACAGGCTGTCACAATTCCTCTGACGAAGCCACACGGCGGTGCCCGCGCCCGCCAAAGATTCTCCGCTCTTGGGTGCGTCCGCTTCAGCTCCCGACGATCGCCTGCCAGTAGCGTCGGTTGAGATTCAACATGCGTTCATCGTGCTTCACTTCAAGACAGCGGCGCAGGCTGAAGTAATGGCCCGCGGCGACGCGGGCGCGGCAGGTCTCGTAGATGCCGGTCGCTTGCGTCACGGCTTCGGCGCCGGCGGTGGACTGCGCGAGCCGCTCGCGCCACAGCCGTTCGGCCCGCGCGACGCCAACCCGCCCGGCCTCGGGCAGGTCGTTGATCAGGGCGTTGGTGAGACGTGCGGCGTCGGCCTCGGCGCCGGCGTTGTCGACGATGGCTTCGCCGAGCTTGCGCAACGGGCCGCTCGCCGTCGCGACCTCCTCATCGCTCTGCGGGTCCGGATCGCCGGCCACGGCGACGGGAACGAGCGAGACCCGGGGGCCGACCTCGACCGCCGCGCGCACCGCGCCGAGCGCCGCAAGCGTCTGCTTCGACAGGCTGATCCTGACCGCCGAGAAACTGCGTGCGCTGACGATCGTGAGATGATCGGCCCCGGAAAGTCGCCGGGTCTTGCCGTCGGCGGCGATGGCAAGCAGCGTGAAGTCCTCGCCGAGCACGCGATACCGCGCGCCGGGGTCGGGAACACCGCGCGTCTGCTGCAGGCAAAAGGCGCTGAACTCGGCGGCGCATTCGCCGGCGAGGCAGGGCAGCGGCACCGCCGCGTTGGTCGCCATGAGCCCCAGGGCCTGAGGTGCGGCGTGCGCCACACTGAGCGGTGCGACCAAAACCGCGGCGACGAACAACGACAACAAACGGGCACGCATGGCAGGGCCTCCCATATCGCCTGACCCAGAATTTCATTTCCGAGCGCGGCGGTCAACCATGAACGCCCGCCCGACCGCCGACCAAGATCGCCGGCGGGCCGCGCCTACGCCGCCTCGCCGCTTTTCGCGAGCCCGTCGAGCGTATCGTCGAGCGCCTTCGACAGACGGTCGAACAGGTCGTCGATTTCGTCCTCGGTGATGATCAGCGGCGGGCATATGGCGACCGCGTCGCCGGCCAGGGCGCGCACCAGAAGGCCGTGATCCGTCGCTCGGGCCATGCAGGCCGCGCCGACCTTGAGCGCAGGATCGAACAGTTCCTTCGAGGCCTTGTCCTTGGCGATCTGTAGCGCGCCGATGAGGCCGACCCCGCGCGTTTCGCCGACCAGCGGGTGATCGCCGAGCGCCTTCAGCCGCGCCTGCATCCGGGGCGCCACCTTGCGCACGTGGCCGACGATGTCGCGCTCCTCGTAGATCTTGAGCGTCTCGAGCGCAACTGCCGCGCACACCGGGTGCCCGGTATAGGTATAGCCCGTGCCGAAGACTCCCAGCCGGCCGCTTTGGTCGCGGATCGCCTGGTAGATCTCGTCGGAGATCATCGCGGCACCGATCGGCAGATACGACGAGGACAGCGCCTTGGCCACCGAGATCATGTCGGGTTTCAGATCGTAGGTCTGGCAGCCGAACATGTTGCCCGTGCGTCCGAAGCCGCAGATCACCTCGTCGGCGATGAAAAGCACGTCATGACGGTGCAGCACCTCCTGAATCTTTTCGAAATAGGTCGCCGGCGGCAGGATGACGCCGCCCGCGCCCTGCACCGGTTCGGCGATGAACGCGGCGACCGTCTCCGGGCCCTCGTCGAGGATCAGCTTATCGAGGTTTTCCGCCATGCGCGTGGCGAACGCTTCCTCGCTCTCGCCGTCTTCGCCGTAGCGCCAGTAGTGGGGGCAATCGGTATGAAGGATGTTGGCGATCGGAAGATCGAACCCGTCCTGCACGTAAGCCATGCCGGTGAGGCTCGCGGTGGCGACCGTGACCCCGTGATAGCCCTGACGCCGGGAGATGATCTTCTTCTTCTCCGGCCGGCCCCGGGCGTTGTTGTAGTACCAGACTATCTTGATCTGGGTGTCGTTGGTCTCGGAGCCCGAATTGGTGAAGAACACCTTCGACATCGGCACCGGCGCCATTTCGATCAGGCGCTCGGCGAGCTCGATCACCGGCGGCGTCGTCTTGTGGGCGAAGCCGTGATAGTAGGGCAGGGTGCTGAGCTGGCGTGTCGCGGCGTCGACGAGGCGCTGCTCGCTGAAGCCGAGCGAGGCGCACCAGAGACCCGCGAGACCCTCGAGGTATTTGTTGCCGGCGTCGTCGATGACGTAGACGCCCTCGCCCCGGGTCAGGATGTGCGGACCCTGTTTCTCGTGCTGGGCAAGATTGGTGTAGGGATGCAGATGGTATGCGATATCCCTGCTGTGCGGGGAATTGGCCCGAGTGTTCATGGCTTTCCTCATTCCGACGGTCGTTAAGGCGTCGCGAGCCCCGCCCTCCTTGGCCCGGTCGCGCGAGATGTCGTTTGGCTAGACATACGACCCGAAAGGGGGTGAATGCAACGCCGATGTCGCGGCCCGCAATCACGCCCGGGAACGATCGACTTTCTCGACGGTTCGGGTCGCCGGCCCGCGCCGCCGCGAGCTTGGCGAGAAATCGGGATTACCTCCCCCGTCTTGCCAAACGGCGGCGTCCGTGGCATGGCCGCAATACGGAACCCTTGAAAGGAGGCGCGTCATGCACAGGCCGCAATCGGTTGCAGAGCTCACCGAGCTCGGGCGGGTCCGGCTCTCCGAGCACTTCTTCATGCGCGACATGCTTTACAGCGAGGTCGCCAATTTCCACGGGCTGCCGAACGTGCCCGAGGATCCCGACCTCGCCATCGCCGCCGGCGAAAACCTGTGCCGGCTCGTGCTCGACCCGCTGCACCGCGCCTTCGGGGGCATTGCGGTGCGCAGCGCCTACCGCTCGCCCACGGTCAACGCTTTCTGCCACCGGCGTTATTCCGGGAGTGACGCCTACTATTATTGCTCGGACAACGAATACAACGCCGCGCGGCATATCTGGGACCGGCGCGATGCCGACGGCTGCATGGGCGCCACCGCCAGCGTCGTCGTGCCCTGGTATCTCGATCGCTACGAGAAAACCGGCGACTTCCAGCCGCTCGCGTGGTGGATCCGCGATCACGTCGAGGCCTATGCCGAGCTGATCTTCTTTCCCTGGCTCTGCGCCTTCAACATCCGCTGGTACGAGGGCCCCTCCGACCGGGCGATCTACCGGGACACCCCCGATCAGGAGGATGCCGAACTGATGACGAAGCGTGGCATGCCGGGGTTCGACGGCAGCCACGCGGACCGCTATTCCGGTTTCCCCGAACTCGACTGATTTCGTTTGCCGCGCCGCCGGGTGTCGGCACACACTCGCAAGCAGCGAACGGCCATTCAACGGAGGAGGCGTATATGCGCGCGGCGGTGATGGAAGGCGTGAGGCAGCCCCTCGTCGTAAGGGACATGTCCGACCCCGAGGTCGCGCCCGACGGCGCCGTGGTGCGGGTCGAGGCCAACGGCATCTGCCGCAGCGACTGGCACGGCTGGGTCGGCGACTGGGACTGGCTGGGCCTCCGCTTCGAGTTTCCGCACGTGCTCGGCCACGAGTTCAGCGGCGTTATCGAGGAGGTCGGCCGCGAGGTTCGTGCGTTCAAATCCGGCGACCGGGTCATCGTGCCGTTCAGCCAGGGCGAAGGGAGTTGCGAGTTCTGCCGCCAGGGCTTCCAGAACCTGTGCGAGCGGCCCATCGCCCCGGGGTTCGAGTACTGGGGCGGCTTCGGGCGCTACGTCGCGGTGCCCCATGCCGACGTCAATCTGGTGGTCCTGCCCGAGGCGATCGGCTTCGTCGAGGCGGCCAGTTTGGGCTGCCGTTACATGACCTCGTTCCACGGCCTGGTCGACCAGGGGCGCGTCGCCGCCGGCGAATGGGTGGCGGTCCACGGCTGCGGCGGGATCGGGCTCTCGGCGGTGCAGATCGCCACGGCGCTGGGCGCCAACGTCATCGGCGTCGACATCGACCCCGAGAAGCTCGAGAAGGCGAAGGCGCTCGGCGCCGTCGCCACGGTTCACGCCGGCAACGCCGATCCGGCCAAGGCGATCCGCGCACTGACCAAGGGCGGTGCGCAGGTCTCGGTCGACGCCCTCGGCATCGCCGAGACCTGCCGCAACTCGGTGCGCTCGCTGCGCCGGCGCGGCCGCCACGTGCAGATCGGCATGACCAGTTCCGCCGAGCGCGGCGACGTGGCGCTGCCGATCGATCTGATCGTCGGCAAGGAGCTCGTGGTCACCGGCTCGCACGGCATGCACGTGCCGCGCTACGCCGCACTGCTCGCCATGATCGAGGCCGGCAAGCTGAGGCCCGCCGAACTGGTCAGCCGCACCGTTCCGCTCGAGGAGGCCGGCGCCGTACTCGCCGCGATGGACGAGTTCGCCACCCTCGGCATCACCGTCATCGACCGCTACTGAACGGGGCGGTGGCGGAAGGGGGTCACCCGGTTCGCTCTCACACGGCGCCGATCGGCGGCGACTTGCGGCGCATGCCCGAGAGCGCCTGGCCGGTGATCGCCGAAAACACGATGGCCCCGCCGACGAGGGTGAGCGCGCTCGGCGCCTCGCCGACGCCGATCCAGACGAGCAGGGGGCCGAGCACCACCTCGGTGAGTGAGAGCAGCGCAAGTTCGGCCGCCGGGACGTGGCGCGAGCCGGCGACGAACAGGCTGAGCCCGACGCCGAGCTCGAACACGCCCATGGCGGCGCACAGCGCGAGGTCATGCAACGACATAACGACGCCTTCGGCGAGCAGGCCCGCGACGATCGTGGTGAAAACCCCGGCGAGGCAAACGGTAGGCAGCATGTCGGCATCGCGGCCGCGGCGCAGCGCCACGGCGAATACGGCGAAGCCGAGGACGGCGGCGAGCGCCGCGAGGTTGCCGAACAGCGCCCCGGCGCGCATTCCGTCGACGACCATGACGGTGACCCCGGCGAGCGCCACGGTCATGGCGATCCAGGTCGCCCGGCGCACGCTTTCGCCGAGCATGAGCCGACCGAGAAGCGCGGTGACGAACGGCGAGGCGGCGAGAATGAAAACGGCGTTGGCGACCGTGGTGTGATTAAGCGAGAAGACGAAGCCGGTAAAGCCGATTCCCAGCCCGAGCCCGCCGATGACGCCCGCCGCACCGACCTTGCGGAACTCGTCCACGACACGGCCGCGGTGGCGGACGGTCAGCACGCAGACCAGGGTGACTGCCAAAGTAAGCGAGCGGACGGTGAGAATCTGCCATTCGCTCGCCGCTTCGATGTTGCGGATCAAAAGGCCCGCGAGGCTCCAGAAGCAGCCGGCGAGCATGACCAGCACGACACCGCGCAGATAGCGCGGATCGCGCCGGGCGAAAGCGACCGCCGGCGCTTCACCGTCCGCGGGCCCCGGTGGAAGCAGTGCCGGCGTCCCGTTCACGCGCCGGCCCTACGTCACGCTGTCGGGCAGTTCGGCCTTGCGGCGGGCGATGAAGTCGCAAAGCGCCTCGTCGACGCCCGGATCGAGCGGCGGCGGCTCGTACTCGGCAAGTCGCCGGCGCGCGGTCTCCCGTGCCCGGGCATCTGCGTCCTTCGCCCCTTCGGCCAGCCACTGCTCGAAGCTGTTGTTGTCGGCGATTTGCGACGTGTAGAACGCGGTTTCGAAGTTGCGCTGGGTGTGCGCGCAGCCCAGATAGTGGCCGCCGGGGCCGACCTCGCGCACCGCGTCCATCGCCTGCGCTTCTTCCGACAGGTCGAAGCCGGCGGCGAATCGTTGCAGCATGGTGATCTGGTCGGCGTCGAGCACGAACTTGGCGTAGCCGGCGGAGAGCCCGGCTTCGAGCCAGCCCGCCGAATGCAGCACGAAATTGGCTCCCGCCATCAGCGTCGGGAGCATGGTCTGCATCGATTCGTAGGCCGCTTGCGCGTCGGCGAGTTTCGCTCCGGTGAGCATGCCGCCGGTGCGCACCGGCACGCGGTAGCGCCGCGCGAGCTGCGCGGTGGCGTAGATCATCATCGCCGGCTCGGGCGTCCCCATCATCGGCGCGCCCGACTGCATCGAGACGGTGGTGACGAAGTTGCCGTAGACCACCGGCGCGCCGTGGCGGACGAGCTGGGCGAAGCACATGCCGGCGACCACCTCGGCGTTGAGCTGGGCGACCGCGCCCGCGGTGCTCGCCGGGCTCATGGCGCCGGCCATGATAAAGGGCGTGACCAGCACCGCCTGGTTGTTGCGCGCATAGACCTTGAGCGCCGCCAGCATGGTGGCGTCCCACACCAGCGGCGAGTTGCAGTTGACGACGGAAATGAGCACCGTGTTGCGTTCGACATAGTCGTCGCCGAACAGGACCTTGCACAGCGCCACTGTGTCTTCGGCGCGCGACCCCGCCGTCACCATGCCCATGAACGGTTTGTCCGAGTGTTTGATGTGCGCGTAGACGATATCGAGATGCCGCTTGGGCACCGGCACGTCGACCGGCTCGCAGATCACGCCGCCCGAATGGTGGAGCGCCGGGGTCATGTAGGCGAGCCTGACGAAGTTGTGCAGGTCTTCGAGGGTACCGTAGCGGCGCTCGCCGTCGAGGTCGCGCACGAAGGGCGAGCCGTAGGTCGGCGCGAACACCGTGTTGCGGCCGCCGATCACCACGTCGCGTTCGGGGTTGCGGGCGTGCTGGGTGAACTCGACGGGGACCTTCGCGAGCGTCTCCATGGCCAGTTCGCGGGGGATGCGTACGCGGTAGCCATCGACGTCGGCGCCCGCCATGCGCCACAGCGCGGCCGCCTCGTCGTCGCGGAACTCGACGCCGATCTCCTCGAGAATCGTCATCGCGTTGTCGTGGAGGAGTTCGACGCCGCTCTCGTCGAGCAGTTCGTAGAGCGGGATATCGCGCGAGATGTATCGCATCTGCACGACCGGCGCGTGTTGCCTCAGCGCCCGCCGGGCGTTCCGCCCGCCACTCCGCCTGCGCGTTTCGCCCATGGCATTCTCCATAGGCGGCGCCGCTCGCTCCGGACGCCCGTCGGCGGTCCGCCGCGACGGCAGCTTAGGTGCCGCGTCGCCGGCCTGTCAAAGCAAAGCCTCGGCGGCCGATCAAAATTTCGCCATGTCGCTTTGAAGATAAGAAATGTCGTGGACGAGTTAGCAGTAGCCCAAGGCTGAACTTAACTGGTATTCTCCGCGTTTGGCTGCATGTGACCTTGACCGTGAACTTGGTTAACGCTCGGTGGGAGTTGGCGCGATGGCCGACGATGACGATATCGACCTCAAAGCGTTGAGCGACGAAGACCTCGTGCAGCAGATGCACGAGGATCTGTACGACGGGTTGACCGAAGAGATCGAGGAGGGGGTCAACATTCTTCTCGGGCGCGGCTGGGCGCCTTACAAGGTGCTGACCGAGGCGCTGGTCGCGGGTATGCGCATCGTCGGCATCGACTTCCGCGACGGCATCCTGTTCGTCCCCGAAGTGCTGCTCGCCGCCAATGCGATGAAGGGGGGGATGGCGATCCTGCGGCCGCTGCTCGTCGAGACCGGCGCCCCGAAGACCGGCAAGATGGTCATCGGCACGGTCAAGGGCGACATTCACGACATCGGCAAGAACCTGGTGGCGATGATGATGGAAGGCGCCGGCTTCGAGGTGATCAACATCGGCATCAACAATCCGGTGGAAAACTACCTCGCGGCGATCGAGGAGCACCAGCCCGACATTCTCGGCATGTCGGCGCTGCTGACCACAACGATGCCGTACATGAAGGTGGTGATCGACACCCTCAAGGAAAAAGGCATCCGCAACGATTACATCGTATTGGTCGGAGGGGCGCCGCTCAACGAAGCCTTCGCCGAGAGCATCGGCGCCGACGCCTACTGCCGCGACGCCGCAGTGGCGGTCGAAACCGCCAAGGCGCTTCTCGCCAAGCGTCAGGGCTCGTTGCAGGCGCAGATGGCGGCCGCCGGGAAGTAACCGCCATGGCGCGGCCTCCCTCGACACTGCTGATCGCCTGCGGCGCGCTCGCCTGGGAGATCGCGGAACTGATTCGCGGCAACCGCTGGACGCATATCTCGATCACCTGCGTGCCGGCCCATTTTCACAATACGCCCGAGAAGATTCCCGAAGCCGTGCGCGAGAAGATCCGCGCCGGGCGCGGCAAGTACGAGCGCATCGTCGCGCTCTACGGCGATTGCGGCACCGGCGGGCTGCTCGACGCCGTGCTCGCGGAGGAGGGGGTCGAGCGCATCCCGGGGCCGCACTGCTACCAGTTCTATGCCGGCAGGATGGATTTCGAGGCGCTGATGGAAGCCGAACCGGGATCGTTCTTTCTGACCGACTACTTGGTGCGGCATTTCGACCGTCTGATCGTCGAGGGTCTCGGCCTCGACCGCCATCCCGAGCTTCTCGGCGACTACTTCGGCAACTATCGCAAGCTCGTCTATCTTGCCCAGATCGAGGATTCCGACCTCGTGACGCGCGCGGTCCAGGCGGCGCGCCGTCTGGGCCTTGAGTTCGAACATCGCAACACCGGCTACGGCGAACTGGGGCGTTTCGTTTCCCGGATCGCTCGCGAACGCGAGACCGTCTCCAATGGCGAAGCTGACGATCGTCTACTGGCGTGACATCCCGGCCCAGGTGATCGTCAAGGCGGGGCGCAAGACGGCGAAACAGGTGCTGCCGGAGCGTTTCGAGAAGGCGATCGACCGGGCGGCGATGCGCAGCGGCGCGCGCGACACCGACGCCTATCTTGCCGAGTGGCGGCGCGGCGAGCCGCAGACCTGCGGCGACGACATCGAAGCCGCGGCGACGGCCGCCGCCGCCCGGCTGGACGAGGCTTACGACGATGACCGACTTCGCGCGCTGGTGATGGCGGGCGGGCGGGAGGAGGGCTGACATGGACGATTCGGTCGGTTTCCTCGGTCCGCGCTCGCCGGGGCGGCTCGAAGCGACCCTGCGCCGCGGCGATTTCGCGCTGACGGCCGAGACCACGCCCCCCGATTCCGCCGATCCGGTGTCCGTTATCGCCCGCGTCGAACCGCTGCGTGGCCTCGTCGATGCGATCAACGTCACCGACGGCGCCGGCGCCCGGGCGCATATGTCGGCGCTCGCCTGCGCCGCAATTCTTGCGCGCGACGGCATCGAACCGGTGCTGCAGTTCACCGCGCGCGACCGCAACCGGCTGGCGCTCCAGGGCGATATGATCGGCGCGGCGGCGCTCGGCGTTCCCAGTATCCTCTGCCTGTACGGCGACGCCCCCGAGACCGGCGACCAGCCCGACGCGACCGCCGTCTACGACCTCGACAGCCGCGCCCTGATACGCACCGCGCGGGGCTTGTGCGCCGGCGCCTTTCCCGGCGGGCGTGAGATCGTGCCCCCGCCGCGGCTGTTCATCGGCGCCGCCGATGCGCCGCGCGCCGTGGAGGCCGGCCGGAAGCCGGACGGCATTTTTTCCAAGATCGCCGCCGGCGCCGATTTCTTTCAGACCCAGTATTGTTTCGACTTGGCATTGCTGCGCCGCTACATGGCGTGGCTCCGCGACCACGGCGTGACCGAACGAGCGTACTTCATGGTCGGCATCGGACCACTGGCCTCGGCGCGGTCGGCGCGCTGGATGAGCGACAATCTGTTCGGCGTACACATTCCGGAAGCGCTGATCACCCGTCTCGAAGCGGCCCGCGATCAACGCGCCGAAGGACGACGCATCTGCACCGAGTTCCTGCACGAGACCCGGGAGATCGAAGGCGTCTCCGGGGCGCATTTCATGGCGCCGCGCCAAGAAACAGCGATCGCCCAGGTGATCGAAGAATCGGGTATCATCGCCGGTCGTCTGGCGTCGGCATAGGGGCGAGCCACCATGTACGCAGCCCGTCTTTGGTCGGTGCGTCACGCTGCCGGACTCGAACGGCTCTATGACCTTTTTGCCGTGGCGATGGTGCGCCTGCACCCGCTCTTCGAGCGCATCGGCTACGCGCGGATCGAGAAGCCCGTCGCGGCGATCGAGAGCCGGCTCAAGGGGTTCATGTTCGATTGCCAGATGTGCGGGCGCTGCGTTCTCAGTTCGACCGGCATGTCGTGCCCGATGAACTGCCCCAAGGGTTTGCGCAACGGGCCCTGCGGCGGCGTCCGCGAAGACGGCAACTGCGAGGTCAAGCCCGAGATGCCCTGTGTCTGGGTCGAGGCCTGGTGCGGCGCGCAGCGCATGCGAGCCGGTGCCGCCATTGGCGACCCACAAATTCCGCTCGATCACGGCCTCGCCGGCAGCTCTTCGTGGTTGCGCATGGTGCGCGAGCTGGCGGCGGAACGCGCCAGCGACGGGAAGACGGGGTGAGGTGATGGAACCGCACGAACCCACCGCCCCGACACCGGCTCCGCCCGGCCACTCCTCGCTGAGTCGCCTCGAGCGGGTGCTGCGCGCCGGCAGGTTCGCCGTCACGGCCGAGCTCAATCCGCCCGATTCGGCCGACCCCCGCGAAGTGTTCGATCGCGCGCTGGTGCTCTCGGAGGTTTGCGACGCGATCAACGCCACCGACGCCTCGGGCGCCAATACTCATATGTCGAGCGTCGGCATCTGCGCGCTGCTGACCCAGGCGGGTTACGCCCCGGTGATGCAGATCTCGTGCCGCGACCGCAACCGCATCGCGATTCAGGGTGATGTGCTGGGCGCCGCCGCAATGGGCGTGTGCAACATCCTCTGTCTCACCGGCGACGGGGTGCAGGCCGGCGACCAGCCGGGCGCCAAGCCGGTGTTCGATCTCGACAGCGTCTCGCTGCTCGAGACGATCCGGGCGATGCGCGACGAGGGCCGTTTCCTCTCGGGACGCAAGCTCACCGTGCCGCCGCGCGTCTTTCTCGGCGCGGCCTCGAATCCGTTCGTGCCGCCCTACGATTTCCGGCCGCGGCGACTCGCCAAGAAGGTGGCGGCGGGCGCCCAGTTCATCCAGACCCAGTACTGTTTCGACATACCGCTGCTCGAACGTTTCATGACGCGGGTGCGCGACATGGGCCTCGACCGGCGCTGCTTCATCCTCGTCGGCGTCGGGCCGCTGGCGTCACCGCGCGCGGCGCGATGGATACGCAGCAACGTGCCCGGGGTGCACGTTCCCGATTCGGTGATTGCCCGGCTCGAGGGCGCCGACAAGCCGAAGGTCGAGGGCAAGCGATTGTGCATTGACCTGATCCGCCAGATACGCGAAATCGAGGGCGTGTCGGGCATCCACGTCATGGCTTACCGCCAGGAAGAACTGGTTTCCGAGATCATCAGCGAATCGGGCGTGCTTGAGGGCCGCCGCCCGCAGCATCCGTTCAAGCGCGGCTTGAGAGTGCAAAACAAGGCACAAAGGTTAAGGACCGCAACATGACCGAAACCGTACTCAGTTCGGCTACCCGCGAGGTCGTCATCGGCTTCGAGCGGCCGTTCGTCATCATCGGCGAGCGCATCAATCCCACCGGCCGCAAGCGGCTGGCGGCGGAAATGGCCGCCGGCGACTATAGCCGGGTCGAGGCCGACGCGCTCGCGCAGGTCGAGGCCGGCGCGCATATGCTCGACGTCAACGCCGGCATTCCTCTCGCCGACGAGCCGCGCATTCTCGCCGAGACGATCCAGCTCGTGCAGTCGATTACCGACGTTCCGCTGTCGATCGATTCGTCGATCGTGGCGGCGCTCGAAGCCGGGCTCGCTGCCTACAAAGGCAAGCCGCTGGTCAACTCGGTGACCGGCGAAGAGGAACGGCTCGAAGCGGTTCTGCCCCTGATCAAGAAGTATGGCGCGGCGGTGATCGCCATCTCCAACGACGAGACCGGCATCTCGGAAGACCCGGACGTGCGCTTTGCGGTCGCCAAGTCGATCGTCGAACGCGCCGAGGATCACGGCATTCCACGCTGCGATGTGATCGTCGATCCGCTGGTCATGCCGGTCGGCGCGATCAACGTGGCCGGGGTCACGGCATTCAAGATCATCCGCCGGCTGCGCGAGGAGCTCAAGGTCAACACCAGCTGCGGCGCGTCGAACATCAGCTTCGGGCTGCCCAACCGCCACGGCCTCAACGCCGCGTTCCTGTCGATGGCGATCGGCGCCGGCATGACCTCGGCGATCACCAACCCGCTGCACGCCGAGACCATCGCCGCCACCCTCGGCGCCGACGTGATGATGGGCCACGACCGCGACTGCGCCCGCTGGATCCGCAAGTTCCGCGAACCCGCGCCCGAGGGCGCCGAGCGCGCCGGCCGCCGGCGCCGTCGTCGTGGCTGACGACCCTCTCGTTGTTTTCACGCCTTCGGGCCGGCGCGGCCACTTCCCGGCGGGAACGCCGCTCCTGCAAGCGGCGCGCGAGCTCGGCGTCGATATCGATTCGGTGTGCGGCGGGCGCGCGATCTGCGGGCGTTGCCAGGTGCACGTCACCGATGCCGAATTCGCCAAGCTCGGCGTCACCTCGCGTCCCGATCACCTCAGCGAGATCAACGCGGTCGAGAAGCGCTACGCCGCGCGTCGCGGCCTCGCTCCGGAGCGCCGCCTGAGCTGCCAGGCCCGGATCGTCGGCGACGTGGTGATCGACGTGCCGGCGGAAAGCCAGGTCCACAAACAGCTTGTCCGCAAGCGCGCCGACGCCCGCGTGATCGAGATCGACCCGGTCATCCGGCTGCATTACGTCGAGGTCGCACAGCCCGACATGCACGATCCGGCGAGCGACCTGCGCCGCCTCGAGGCGGCGCTCGCCGAACAGTGGGGACTCGCCGAGTTAAGCGCCGACCTGCACGTCGTCCGGCAGGTTCAGGGCGCGTTGCGCGAGGGCGCGTGGAAGGTCACCGTCGCGGTGCGCGAGGAGCGCCGGATCATCGCCGTATGGCCGGGCTTTCACGACCGCGCCTGGGGGCTCGCCGTCGACGTCGGCTCGACCACCGTGGCCGCCCATCTCTGCGATCTCACGAGCGGCGAGGTGGTCGCCGCTTCGGGGGCGATGAACCCACAGATCCGCTTCGGCGAAGACCTGATGAGCCGGGTGTCCTACGTGATGCTGCATCCCGGGGGAGACGCCGAGATGACGCAGGTCGTGCGCGAGGAGATCAACCGGCTCGCGCGCGAGGTCGCGGCGGAAGCGGAGATCGAGGTCACCGACATCCTCGAAATCACCTTCGTCGGCAATCCGATCATGCATCACCTGTTGCTCGGGACCAACCCGGTCGAACTCGGCGGCGCGCCGTTCGCACTGGCGACCGACATGCCGGTGACCGTATGGGCGAGCGAGATCGGCATCGACCTCAACGCCGGCGCGCGCGCCTACGTGCTTCCCTGCATCGCCGGCCATGTCGGCGCCGACACCGCGGGGGTCATCCTCTCGGAAGGGCCTCACCTTTCGGACGAGCTCATGCTGATCGTCGACGTCGGCACCAACGCCGAGATCGTGCTGGGCGACCGCGAGCGGCTGCTGGCGGCGTCGAGCCCGACCGGTCCGGCGTTCGAGGGGGCGCAGATCAGCGCGGGCCAGCGCGCCGCGCCCGGCGCGATCGAACGGGTGCGCATCGATCCGCAGACACTCGAGGGCCGCTTCCGGGTGATCGGCTGCGAGGCGTGGTCCGACGAACCCGGGTTCGAGGCATCGGTCACCGGCATCTGCGGCTCGGGCATCATCGAAGCGATCGCCGAGATGTTCCTTGCCGGCATCGTCGGCCCGGACGGCGTGATCGACGGCGGTCTCGCGGCCCGTAGCCCGCGCATCGTCGCCGACGGACGCACCTTTTCCTACACTCTCCACGACGGGTCTCCGCCGCTGCGCATTACCCAGAACGACGTGCGCGCGATCCAGCTCGCCAAAGCGGCGCTGTACGCCGGCGCCCGCCTACTCATGGACCGCGCCGGCGTCGATGCGGTCGATCGCATCGTGCTCACCGGCGCGTTCGGCAGCCACATCGACGTCAAGCACGCCATGGTTCTGGGCATGGTGCCCGACTGCGGTCTCGCCAAGGTCGCGGCCGCCGGCAACGCCGCCGGCACCGGGGCGCGTATCGCGCTTCTCAACCGCGGCGCGCGGAGCGAGATCGAAACGGTGGTACGTCGGGTCGAGAAGGTGGAGACGGCGGTCGAGCCGCGCTTTCAGGAGCACTTCGTCGAGGCCATGGCCATCCCGCACCGCAGCGCGCCTTACCCGAACCTGGCGCGCGCGGTCACCCTTCCGGAGCCCGGGCAAAACGCCGGCGGTCGCGATGGCGCCGTCAACCGCGGCCGCCGCCACCGCCGGCCCCGACGCGCGTAACGGCCCTCGATCGCTTGCTGTATAGCCTCGCGCTCAGGCCGCGACGCGGCGCTCGTCGCGGGGAGTCCTGCCGTAGTATTCGCGGTAGCATTTGGAGAAATGAGACGCCGAGACGAAGCCGCAGGCGAGCGCGACGCCGAGCACCGACATGCTGGTCTGCAATAGAAACTGACGCGAGCGGCGGAGCCTGAGCTCGAGATAGTAGTGCTTCGGCGTGCTGTTGAGGTGCTTGCGGAACAGGCGCTCGAGCTGGCGCGTCGACAGGCTTACGCTTTTCGCGAGGCTGCGGCGCGACAACGGTTCCTCGAGATTGGCCTCCATCTGGGAAATGACCGAGAGGAGCTTGGCGTCGCGCACGCCGAGGCGCGATTGCAGCGCCATGCGCTGGTTGTCGTTGGGGCTGCGGATGCGATCGTGGATGAACTGATCGGAAACGCTGGCGGCAAGGTCGTAGCCGTGCCGAAGCGAGATCATGTGCAGCATCATGTCGAGCGGCGCCGTGCCGCCCGAACAGGTCAACCGGTTCCGGTCGTTCTCGAACAACTCGGTGGTGATCTCGATGTCGGGGAATTCCTCGACGAAGCCCGGAATGTTTTCCCAGTGGATGGTGCAGCGATGGCCGTTGAGCAGCCCGGCGCGGGCGAGGATGTGGCTCCCGGTGCACAGGGCGCCGATCTGCGCCCCTTGACGCGCCAGGCGCCTGAGCCAGGAGAACACGTCCTTGTCGCGGTAGAGATGGACGTCCATGCCGGCGCAAACGAACACCGTGGGGTAATTTCCGCCATCGCCGATAGCGGCGTTGGGCATGATGGCGATACCATTGCTCGCCGCGACCGGGGCGCCGTCCTTGGAGATCAATGTCCAGTTGTAGAGTCGTTCGCCGCTTAACCGATTGGCGCAACGCAGCGGCTCGATCGCCGAAGTAAAGGCCATCATGGAGAAATTCGGCACCAGCAGAAATGCGATCGCAAGCGGGCTTTCCTGTTGCTCTCCCTTGGTCATCGACCTGCGCTCCAACGAACTCGTTCGCCACCGATTGGTGAAATCAAGATACTATACGTCGCGATCGGAACAAAATGGTTTCGCTTCCCCGGTCAATCGGCGATGGCGACGGACCGTGAGCCGCGCCGTGCCGCTTGCGCGCCGCTACGCGGCTCGCCACAATCGGCGACGGGCGGAAGTCGAAACGAACGAGCCTATAGACTAGCAAACGGAGAGGAACGCGCATGGTCGCAACCGAAACCCCGATCTGCAATTTCGGCTGGAAAGCCCCCGACTTCGATCTTCCGGGCGTCGACGGCAAGCGCCACCGTCTCGCCGAACTGCGCGGCGAGAAGGGCACGCTCGTGATGTTCATCTGCAACCACTGCCCCTACGTCAAGGCGGTGCTCGATCGCATCGTCCGCGACGCACGCGAACTCGCCGCGGAGGGCGTCGCCAGCGTCGCCATCATGTCGAACGATCCCGGCGTCTACGCCGAGGATTCGTTCGACAACATGCGGCGCGTCGCGCATGAAAAAGACTTCCCTTTCCCTTATCTCTACGACGAGACGCAGGCGGTGGCCAAGGCGTATGGCGCGGCATGCACGCCCGATTTCTTCGGCTTCGATAGCGCCCTCGGCCTGCAGTATCGCGGACGCCTCGACGAATCGGGAATGCGGGCGGTTCCGGGGGCGCGGCGCGAGCTGTTCGAGGCCATGATACGGGTGGCGCGATCCGGCAAGGGACCCGAAGCGCAGATCCCCAGCATCGGCTGCTCGATCAAGTGGCGCGGGGACGACTGATGCCGGACCGAATCCAGGCCGGGCGGGTTTGCCTTCGGCGCTGGCGGAGGCTATCTTAGCCGGCCTTTTCCCGGCCCTTGGAGTTTACCGTGTCCGACAACATATTTCGCGAAGTCGATGAAGACGTTCGCCGCGACCGAGCGCTCAAGCTGTGGCGGGCCTACGGAAAATATGTGATCACCATGGCTCTTGCGGTGGTCCTCGGCGTCGCCGGAAGCGTTGGCTGGAAGGAATACCGGCAACGTCAGCGCGTGGCCGAGAGCGCACAGTTCGCCGACGCCCTTGCCTTGCTCGACAAGGGCGAGCCGGGGCTTGCGGCGCAGCGCTTCATCGCGCTCGCCAACGAGGCCGGCGACGGCTACGGCGCGCTCGCACGGTTGCGAGCGGCGCAGAGCCTTGCCGCTGCCGGTGACGTCTCCGGCGCCGTGGCGCTGCTCGACCGGCTCGCCGGCGATGACGGCGTCGAGCCGGCGATGCGCGATCTTGCGCGCCTGCTCGCCGTTCTCCACCTCATGGACCGCGCCGAAGCCGGAGAGCTCGATCGCCGGCTCGAACCTTTGTTGCGGGAGGATTCGGTGTGGCGCGCCAGCGCACGCGAACTCAGCGGCCTGGTGGCGCTTCGCCAGGGCGAGATTGTCCGCGCCCGGGAGATCTTCAGCGCCCTCGGCGAGGACGCCGGCGTACCGGCGCAGCTCCGCAGCCGGGCCGCAGAGTTCCTTGCCATCCTCGGGAACGGCGCGGGCGACGGCTGATGCGCCGCACGGCGATCGTCATCGCGGGGGCGCTCCTTCTCGGCGCTTGCAACCTGCTCCCCGATTATATCGGCGAGGCCGAAGCGCCGCCGCTCCCCGGCAAGCGGTTGTCGGTTCTCGTGCTCGAGAACACGCCCAAACCGGATCCGCGAATCGCCGATTTGCCGGTGCGCCTGCCGCGTCCGGTGGTGAACCCGGACTGGGCGCAGGCCGGCGGTAACGCCAGCCATGCCATGCACCATCTCAAAATTCCCGACGCGCTCGAACGCGCCTGGAAGATCAACATCGGTGCCGGCGACTCCGACAACCGGCGATTGCTGGCGACGCCGGTGGTCGCCCACGGCCGGGTCTACACCGTCGATGCCCGCGGTCGGATCAGCGCCTTCGCCGCCGCCACGGGCGAGCGGCAGTGGTACGTCAATCCGGCCACCGACGAGGATGACCGGGACGCTTTCGGCGGCGGCCTCGCCTACGGCGGCGGTCGCCTTTACGTGACCACCGGCGCCGGGGCGGTATTCGCCCTCACGGCCGACGCCGGCAAGCTGATCTGGCGGACATCGGTCGGCATGCCGATTCGCACCGCGCCGACGCTGGCGGGCGGCAGGCTGTTCGTCATCACGACCGAAAACCAGCTCATTGCGCTCGACGCCAGGAACGGCGGCGAGCTGTGGTCACACAGCGGCATTGCCGAGACCGCCCAGCTCATGGGTGGCGGCAGTCCCTCGGTGGCCGCGGGGCTCGTGGTGGCCGCCTATTCCTCGGGCGAGGTCTACGCCATCCGCGCCGATACCGGTCGCGTCGCCTGGAGCGATATGCTGGTCTCCGGCCTCAGGACCGGCGCGCTCTCGTCGCTCGGCGACATCAACGGCAGCCCGGTGATCGACCGCGACCGGGCGTTCGCCGTCAGTCATGCCGGTCGTCTCGTCGCCATCAGCCTGCGCACCGGAAACCGGTTGTGGGAACAGGATATCTCGGGTGTGCAGACGCCGTGGGTCGCCGGCGAATTTCTTTTCGTGCTCACCACGCAGGGCGACGTCGTCTGCCTGTCGCGGCGCAACGGTCGAATACGCTGGGTCCAGCCGCTGCCGCGCTACGAGGACGTGGAAAAACGCAAGCGTCCGATCTTCTGGAGCGGTCCCGTACTCGCGGGCGATCGCCTGATCGTCGTCAGTTCGCACGGCGAGGCGGTCTCGCTGTCGCCTTACGACGGAACCATCACCGGACGGATCAAGCTTCCCGACGATATCGAGCTGCCGCCGGTTGTCGCCGACGGCACCGTCTACATTCTTTCCAACGACGGCGATCTGAGGGCCTTGCGCTAAAGGTCAGCCATGGGGTTTACCCTGGCCATCGTCGGTCGGCCCAACGTGGGCAAGTCGACCCTGTTCAACCGGCTTGTCGGCGGGCGTGTCGCGCTGGTCGCCGACGTCCCCGGCGTCACCCGCGACCGGCGCGAAGGGGAAGGCCGCATCGGCCCGATGCGGTTTACCGTGATCGACACGGCGGGTCTCGCCGAGGCCCCGCCCGAGAGCACGGCGCAGCGTATGCAGAAGCAGACCGAGCGCGCCGTTGCGGCCGCCGACGTCACCCTTCTGATGATCGACGGCCGCGCCGGCATTACGCCCGACGACCGCCACTTCGCCCGGGCGCTCCGGAAAACCCAGGCGTCGGTGGTGCTGGTGGTCAACAAATGCGAGGGCGGCGCCGGCGACGAGGGATTCTACGACGCCTTCGGGCTCGGCCTCGGCGATCCGGTGGCGATTTCGGCCGAGCACGGCGAGGGGCTCAATACCCTCTACGAGGCCCTGCTGCCCTATGCGTCGGACGAGGAATCCGAGACGGCGGCCGGAGCCGAGGCCGCAAGGCCGCTGAAACTCGCCATCGTCGGGCGCCCCAATGTGGGCAAGTCGACGCTGCTCAACCGGCTGGTCGGCGAGGAGCGTACGATCACCGGGCCCGAGCCGGGCATCACCCGGGACGCCATCGCGGTCGAATGGGAGCACGAGGGCCGAGCGGTGCGGCTGGTCGATACCGCCGGCCTGCGGCGCCGCGCGCGGGTGGTCGATGCGCTCGAGAAGATGTCGACCGCGGACAGCCTGCGGGTCGTCCGCGGCGCCGAAGTGGTGGTGCTAATGCTCGACGCCGAGACGCCGCTCGAACGCCAGGACCTGACGATCGGGCGAATCGTGGTCGAGGAAGGCCGCGCGCTGGTCGTCGCGGTCAACAAATGGGACCTGATCGCCGATGGCGGCGCCGTGCTGGGCCGCTTGCGCGAACGGCTCGCCGAAGCCTTGCCGCAGGCCCGTGGCGTGCCGGTGGTGACGCTGTCGGCGCTGACCGGCCGCGGCGCCGCGAAGCTGATGCCGGCGGTCTTCGCGGCCTACGACCACTGGAACGCGCGCATCGAGACCGCCCGCCTCAACCGCTGGCTCGACGGCGCGCTCGCCGCCCACGCGCCGCCCGCGGTCGCCGGCCGCCGGCTGAAGCTGCGCTATGCGACGCAGGTCAAGGCGCGCCCGCCGACCTTCGCGGTCTTCGTCAACCGGCCCGACGCCTTTCCCGATTCCTACCTGCGCTATCTCGAAAACCGTCTGCGCGACGCCTTCGACCTGCCCGGCGTTCCGATCCGTCTGCTGCTGCGCGCCGGCAAGAACCCCTACGCCGGACGCAAGAAGGCGCACGGCAAGAAGCGTTAGTTCGCCCGCACCACCTGGCCGTTTCGGGCGCAGGCCGGCGCGGCGAGATCGACGAACGCCCCGGCGACCGCGTCGGGATGCGGCAGCGTCATCGGATCCTCGCCGGGGAAGGCCTCGGCGCGCAGGCGCGTGCGCACCACGCCGGGGTCGATCAGGTTGACCCGCACCCCGGTCTTCGTCACTTCGCCGGCGTAGGTCCGCGCCAGCGTCTCGAGCGCCGCCTTGCTCGCGGCATACGCGCCCCAGTAGGGAAAGACGCCCCGCGTCACGCCCGACGTGACGAAGATGGCGCGGCCTGCGTCCGAGGCGCGCAGCAGCGGATCGAAGCTGCGGATCAGACGCCAGTTCGCGGTGACGTTGACGGCGAAGACACGCTCCCACTCGTCGGGCGGGAAGTGGCCCATGGGGCGCAGGTTGCCGAGCATCGCCGCGTTGCCGACCAGCACGTCGAGGCGTCCGTGGCGCTCGGCGACCACCCCGCCGAGGCGGTCGATGGCGGGGAAGTCGGTGAGGTCCAGGGGCACCAGCGTCGCGCTACCGCCTGCGGCGCGCACGGCGTCGTCGGTTTCTTCGAGGCCGCCGACGGTGCGTGCCACCAGGATGAGCGTCGCGCCCTCGGCGGCGAAACGTCTGGCGACCGCCGCGCCGATACCCCGCGAGGCCCCGGTGATCAGCGCCACGCGGCCCGCGAGCCGCCCGCCGGCGTCGGCCATCGCCGGCTCAGAGCCTGTAAATGTATTGGGGAATGACCTGCGCGACGGAATCAAAGGCTTGGGC